>JAEZCD010000006.1 GCA_023430145.1 Pseudomonadota bacterium | reverse complement strand
GCGCCGCGCCCAGAAGCTCGGCCTGCGGGCCGAGACGCTGGCGGCGCTGCTTCTGCGGCTGAAGCTCTACCGCATCCTCGCCCGTCGGCTCGCCGAGGGCGGCGGCGAGATCGACCTGGTCGCGGTGCGCGGCAGGACGCTGGTCTTCGTCGAGGTGAAGGCGCGCGAGGATTTTTCGGCCGCCGTCGAGGCGGTGACGCCGGCGCAGCGTCGCCGCATCGTGCGCGGTGCGGAGGCATTTCTCGGGCGACGTCCTGCCTATTCCGGCTACGACATCCGCTTCGACCTGATCCTCGTCGCCCCGCGCAGCTGGCCGCTGCACATCCCCAACGCCTTCGACGCCGGCCGACCGCGCGCTTGACGCGGGCTCCCGCCGCGGCGCATTCCCGCCGTGCCGCATCCGGCTCTGCGCCCGAGGACGAGAACCATGTCGCTGAACGTCGCCGTCGTGATGGACCCCATCGAGCGCATCAACATCGCCGGGGATTCGACCTTCGGGCTGCTGCTGGAGGCGCGCGCCCGCGGCCACCGCGTCGACTATCTCACGCCCGACAAGCTGTCGCTCGACCGCGATCGCGCCGTCGCACCGGTACGGAGCCTGGAGGTGCGCGACACGGTCGGCGACCATTTCACGCTCGGCGAGCCGCGCCGCACCGATCTTGCCGAATACGACGTGGTGCTGATGCGGAACGACCCGCCCTTCGATCTCGCCTACATCACGGTCACGCACATCCTCGAGCGCATCCACCCGAAGACGCTGGTCGTCAACGATCCGATCGAGGTCCGCAACGCGCCGGAAAAGCTGCTCGTCACCTATTTCCCGGAGCTGATGCCGGCGACGCTGATCACCCGCGACATTCCCGAGATCAAGCGTTTCCGCGAGCAGCACGGCGACATCGTCATCAAGCCGCTCTACGGCAATGCCGGCGCCGCGGTCTTTTTGATCCACCGCGACGACCGCAACTTCGGCTCGTTCTGCGACTTCTTCGCCGCCAGTTTTCGCGAGCCGTGGGTGGTACAAAAATTCCTGCCGAAGGTGTCGGCCGGCGACAAGCGCATCATCCTCGTCGACGGCGTCGCGGCGGGGGCGTTGAACCGCGTGCCGGCGGCCGACGATCTGCGCTCCAACCTCGCCCGCGGCGCCAAGGGCGAGGCGACAGAGCTGACCGCCCGCGAGCAGGAGATCTGCGCCTTCATCGGGCCGGAGCTGAAGAAGCGCGGCCTGATCTTCGTCGGCATCGACGTCATCGACGGCTTCTTGACCGAGATCAACGTCACCTCGCCGACCGGCATCCGCGGCATCCAAAAACTCGGCGGGCCGAACGTCGCCGGCACCATCTGGGACGCGATCGAGGCGAGGAGGAGGGGGTAGGGGCGAGGCTCCGCTCGTTCCCGCGAAGGCGGGAACCCAGGACTTTCTCAGCACCCCGTCGGCCGGGTCGGCGGGGATGGAGATTGGAGCGAAAGTCGCGGCAGCGCGGGAGGCCGAGCCGCTGGAACCCCCTTCGGGGCGCCCAATGTCGGGGCCTGCATCACCCGGTCAGGACCGGGCGCAACGCGTCGATCTCCGAGGCGACAAAGTCGAAGAAGGCGTCGACGCGGTAGAGTTGCCGGTTATCGGGGTGGCACAGAAGGCGTCAGGCGCGGCTGAGCGCAGGGACGGGCGGCAGAATCTGCACGAGGCCGGGCTCGGCATCGCCGAGCGGGGTCGGCAGGGCGGCGATCCCGACGCCGGATTTGACGCCGGAGACGAGGCCGAGGACGCTGTCGCTCCTTGCGGCTATGCGAGCATTCGGCGCGATCTCGCGCAGCCAGATCGACAGGCGGTGCCGGTCGAGGCTGCTGTCGAAGGCGACCAGGGGATGTCGCTCGATCTCCTCGATCGAGGCAGGCGCTCCATGCTGCGCCACATAGTCGGAGCTCGCATAGACGGCCCAGATCGAGTCCGCGACCTTGCGGCCGACGAGGATGCCGTCGGTGTCGCCGGAGCGGAAAGCCACGTCGGCCTCGCCCTTCGCGAGGTCGATATAGCGATCGGCGAGGACGAACTCGATGCGCAGATCGGGATATCGCGCGTGGAACCGATCGAGGAAACCCGAACGTGAGAGGCGGTCGGCGATCGGCTCGGGGCAGGTCAGCCGCAGGGTGCCCGCATGCGCGGCGTCGGCACAGCTGCGCTCGAAGCCTTCGATCGCGCCCGCGACCGTCTCCGCCGATGCGAGCACCGCATCGCCGGCCGGCGTAAGACGGTAGCCGCTCGGCAACCGCTCCACCAACCGCAGCTTCAAGTGGGATTCGAGATCAGTCAGACGCCGCTGCACCGTCGACTCGTTCACTTTAAGCGCACGGGCGGCAGCAAGTGTGCTGCCGTGGCGGGCCACCGCCAGGAAGTACTTCAGATCGTTCCAGTTGAACATCGGCGGCCGGTTGCGATGGAATCCTGGACCTCACCATGCAGCTTTGCGGCCCCCTTATGCAATCTTGCCGACTGCCCGAAGTGGGAGCGGTGGTCCAACCTGCGCCAGACCGCCGGAGGGACAGCACACGCAAGCCCAAATATCCCGCGGTCGGGAACACAGATCCGTGGGAAGCCGAGGCTCGACGTGCGTGCAGCGCGGTCATGCCGCCGCTATCCCCCTTTCGACAGGATGCGCGATGAAGACTCTGCGTAAATTGACCATGGGTGCATGCATTGCGGTCGCTGCCGCCGTGCTGACGGGATCGGCGGCTTTCGCTCAGGATCCGGCCGTGTCGGATCCGGAACTCTACAAGGTCATCTTCGAGAACGATCGGGTCCGCGTCTTGGAGTACCGCGACCAGCCCGGCGCCAAGACGAGCATGCATGAGCATCCAGCGTTTCTGGTCTACGCGCTGAGCGCCTTCGAGCGCCGCCTCACCATGCCGGACGGCAAGGTCTTGACCCGTTCCTTCACCCCGGGCCAGGTCCTGTTCTCCGAGGCGCAGATGCACGTCGGCGAGAACGTCGGCACCACGCCGACGCATATCATCATGGTGGAGTTGAAGGAGAGACCCTAGCTTTCGCGCGGCGCTCGGCCGGCGTCGAATCGTCGGACGAGATCGAGGCGCGGGGAGGGCCAGGCGAGACCGCCCGCTACTTCAGCGCCGGGCAGGGCGTGTCGGGCTCGGCGACGCAGGCCGGCTCCTTCGCCTTCGCCACCGGCCGGGCAGTCTGCACGCGCGGCCGGGCGGTCGCGGCGACGGGCGGCGGCGGAATCTCGCACTTGCCGTCGATATAGGCCTGGGCGAGCGGGTAGCGGCCGCTCTGGCCGCCGGCCTCCCAGGCGAGGACCTCGCAGAAGCGGGTGCCGTGGTGGAAGCGCAGCCGCATCTTGAAGCGCGAGCGGGCCCGATAGGCCTCCGAGGTGTAGAACAGCGACAGCACATTGCCGGCGAAGGTGGAGGCCACCACCCATTCCGTCGCCCCGTTCAGGGCCGGCGGGCCGAACAGCGTCTCGAACTGGATCGGGGGCGGCGGCGGCACCGTCGCCCATGCGGGCGGCGGCTGCGTCAGCACTTCGGTGCGGTTGAGCGGATAGGTGAGGCCGGAGTCGGTCGCGTAGACGTCGCCGTTGGGGAGCGTCTGGAACACGGTGCGGTAGACGCGCTGCGGGCAGCGGCCGGCGTCGCCGCAGAACAGCTGCGCCCTGATGGTGGTGATGAAGACCGGCGGCGGCGCCTGGAACGCCGGCGCCATCTGCGCGCCGGCGGCGCCGCAGGCGGCCGCCAAGGCGAGCGCGGTGATCGAAGCGATACGCAGAACCATCGAGTCCTCCCGGCACCCGGCATCCTGCGATGCCGGCCGGGCGATCGCAAGCGCTACGGGACGGCGGTGAGCGTCGCCGAGCCGCTGCGCCGCCAGCGCGCGCGGTAGGCGGCATCGACCGGATGCTGGCCGCCGCCCGCCTGCACGACGAGCTGCGTCTCGGCCCCCGGCGAGGCGATGTAGCGGCCGTCGGCGGCGATCGCGGCCGCCATGCCGCCCTTGAGCGGCATCAGGATGCCGGCCGGCGCGCCGTCGGCGACGCGCCAGAGCCGGATCGTGCCGTCCTTGCCGGAGGAGGCGAGCAGCCGCCCGTCGGGCGAGAAGGCGAGGCCCTCGATCCAGTCGCCGTGGCGGCCGAACGTCCGCACCGGCTGCCAGGTCGCCGTATCCCAGAGCCGGACGGTGCCGGCCCAGCCGGCCGAGGCGAGCAGCCTGCCGTCGGGCGGGAAGGCGAGCGCCTCGACGACCCGGGCGTCCGCCGCCAGCGTCCCGAGCGCTGCGCCGGTGGACGGATTCCACAGCCGGATCGTGTCGTCGGCGCTGCCGGAGGCGAGCACGGCGCCGTCGGGTGAGAAGACGACTGACCAGAGGGTGTTGCGGTGGCCGAAGAGCGTGCGCAGCAGCTTGCCGCTCGCCGGATGCCAGATCTTCACCGTCTGGTCGTCGCTGCCCGAAGCGAGCATGCGGCCGTCCGGCGAGAAGGCGACGGTGCGAACGTTCGAGCGCGGCTGCAGGCTTCGCATGAGCTTGCCGCTCGCCGCGTTCCAGAGCTTCAGCGTCCGGTCCGGACCGGCCGAGGCCAGCAGCTTGCCGTCGGGCGACCAGGCGACCGCCTCGAGCTCGGTGCCGGGCTTGTCGAGCGCCTGCACCGTCCTTCCCGTGGCCGCATCGAGGAGGCGCACCTCGCGCACGCTGGCGGCGGCGAGCGTCGCCCCGCCAGGAGCGAGAGCGATCGCGGTGACCTCGCTCGACTGCCGGCCCGTGCCGAAGAGGAGGGCACCGGAGGCGAGGTCGAAGACGACGACGGTCCGCTCGCCGGTGCCGGCGAAGAGGCGGCTCCCATCGGTCGAGAAGGCGATGCCGTAGATCGAGATCTGCGAGGAAGACGTCGGCCGCAGGCCCTCGAGCGGCGGCGTAGCGAGCCAGGCCGGGGCGGGCGCGATCTCGGGCACGGCGGGCGGCGGCGCCGCGGCGACGATCTTTCCGGCGGTCGGGTCCGGGACTGCGGTCGCTGCCGCGGCGCCCGACGGGGGCGCGGCCGAGAGGCCGAACCAGCCCTGCGCCGCGAGGCGGGCGACGCCTTTGGTCGCCTCGTCGCGGTGACGTCCCCTCGGGCGCGCCTTCAGATAGGCCGCGAACGCCTCGCGCGTGCCGGCCTGCGAGGCGAGCCGGAACTCCTCGTCGTCCTTCTGCCGGTCGGCGGCGTAGTCGCGGTCGACCCAGGCGGACAATCCCGCCGTGGCGACCACCGCCGCCGCCTTCTCCCGATGCCGTCCCGCGGGGCGGGCGCCCAGATAGGCCTGCATAGCCTCCCGCGTGCCGAGAGCGCTGGCCTCCCGGAAGGCCGCGTCGTCGCCCCGCGCCTCGACGAGCGCGCGCGCCTCGGCGGCGAGCGGATGGTCGGGGAATTTCGCCGCGAAGGCTTGCAGCGCCGCGGTCGAGCCGTCGGCCTGCGCATCGAACCAGGCACGCTCGGTCGCCGGGTCGCTCGGGTCTCGCGGTCGCGGCGGCGCCGTCGGCGGAACGGCCGGCCTCTCGGCCTCGAGCAGCGCCGCCATGCGCCCGGCCGCTTCGGCCTGGCCTTCGGCGGCG
>JAEZCD010000322.1 GCA_023430145.1 Pseudomonadota bacterium | reverse complement strand
CCGCGGGGGCGCGTAGATGGGTAAACGACCCAGCCCCGGCACAGCCCGGGCCGCGTCGATCCGCATGTCGGCTCCCGGCTGATCACGACAGCCGTAAGGGAACTACCGAGGGATCCAGATCTCGTTCGTCATGCTGCGGCTCGACCGCAGCATCCATCTCGCTGCGCGCTACCGCGGGATCGGCGGAATGAGGAATGGATCCTGCGCTTTCGCGCAGGACGACGATCCGGGCGAGACGATCCGAATGAGCTCTCGGCGCTCCGGCCACCGCCCGATCAGGCGCGCCGGTCCGCCCGCATCCGCACCTCGAATCGCCCGCGCCCGCCCTCCTCGACATAGGCGACGTCACCGCCGTGGTGGCGGGCGATCAGCCGGACGAGGCTGAGACCGATCCCGGTGCCGCTCGCCCGGCTGCGGACGCGCACGAAAGGCTCGAACAGGCGCTCGCGGTCCGCGGCCGGGATCGGCGTGCCGGCGTCGGCGACGGCCAGGATCACCTCCGCCCCGGCCGAACGAATGCCGACCTCGATCGGCGGCACGCCGTGCCGGCCGGCATTCTCGAGGAGATTGCGCAGGAGATGCCGGAGCATCATCGAATCGCCGCGCATCGTCACGTGCTCGCCGTCGAGCGAGCAGTCGGCGTGGCGTGCGCATTCCTCGGCGGCGAGCGCCAAGAGGTCGACCTCCTCGTCGGCGCCGAAATCCTCGAGCGCCTCGATCCGGCTCGCGAGCAGGATGGCGCCGACGAGCTCGTCGAGCTCGGCGATGTCGCGCTCGACCGCTTCCTGCTGCGAGGAATCGGTCTTCATCAGCTCGATGCCCATGCGGATGCGCGCGAGCGGGGTGCGCAGCTCGTGGCTCGCATTGGCGAGCAGCATCTTGTGCGCGCCGACCAGCTCCTCGATGCGCGCCGCCGAGCGGTTGAAGCTCGCGGCGAGCCGGGCGACCTCGTCGCGGCCTTCGACCTCGACCCGCGCCGACAGGTCGCCGGCGCCGAGCTGCTCGACACCCTCCTGCAGGCGCTCGAGGCGGCGCGTGATGCGGCGCGCCACCGGCAAGGCGGCGAGCGCGACGGCCAGCGCGATGGCACCGAGGAAGAAGATGATCGCCACCACCGGGTTCCGCCGCGGCGAAGGCATGAGCAGGACCAGCCAGCGGCCGTCCGACAGGCGCAGCGACAGGGCCGCGCCGCGCGGCGTGGATGTCCAGCGGTCGTGCGGATCGGGCGGCGGTACCGCCTCGCCGACGCCGGCGATCGGCGCGAAGTCGGCGCCGAACAGCGCAACGTGGCTGCCCGTGCGATCGGCGATCCTGCGCAAGGCGGCCTCGGTCGCCGGCAACCCTTCGTTCCCAGGCGGCACGGCGAGGCTGACGATCTGCTCGACGACGTCACGGGCCTGCGCCATCGGCGACATGTCGGCCGTCGACTTCCACAGGACCGCCGCCGTCAAGACGACGAGCACGAGGCTGCCGACGATCGTCAGATAGATTTGCAGGTAGAGCCGCGGCAGCATGGGCTCAGTCCTGTACCTTGGCGAAGACGTAGCCGGCGCCGCGCACGGTGATGATCCGCCGCGGCTGCTTCGGATCGGTCTCGATGACGGCGCGGATGCGTGAGACGTGCACGTCGATCGAGCGGTCGAAGGCCTCGAGCTGCTCGCCCTTCAGCGCATCCATGATGGCGTCCCGCGACATCACCCGCCCGGCGTTCTCGGCGAGCGCCAAGAGCAGCGAGAACTGGTGGCTCGTCAGCGCGCAGCGCTCGCCCTCGAGCCGCGCCTCGCGGCCCTCGCGGTCGATCTCGAGCCGGCCGAAACGGAGCACGTCGCCGGACTTGGCTGCCGCGGTCCGGCGCCGAAGGATGGCGCGCAGGCGGGCCAGAAGCTCGCGCGGCTCGAACGGCTTCGGCAGATAGTCGTCGGCGCCCATCTCGAGCCCGACGATGCGGTCCATGGCGTCGCCGCGCGCGGTCAGCATCAGGATCGGCGTGTCGCCGGCGGCGCGCAGCTTACGGCAGATCTCGAGCCCGTCCATGTCGGGCAGCATGAGGTCGAGCACGACGGCGTCGACAGGCTCGCGGGCGGCGAGCGCCAGCGCCGCGGTGCCGGTCGCGGCGTGGGCGAGGCGGTATCCCGCCTCGCCCAGATAGCGCCCGACCATCTCGGCCAGCCGAAGATCGTCCTCGACGAGGAGAATGCGTTCGGCCACGGCCCGCCTCAGCCCCGGCGCCAGCGGTCCATGCGGTCCTGGAACCGCTCGATCCGCTCGGCGAGCGCCTTGCGCTGGTCGGGCGTCAGCACCTCGGCCGCCTCGGTGATGGCGGCGGCGGCGCGGGCGCTCATCGCGTCGAGACGCTCGATCTGCGCCTTCCGCAGCGCCTCGACGGCCGCGCGGTCGACCGTGGAGGCGCCGAGCAGATCGACGGCCTGCTCGCGGGCTCCGCGGAGCTGCTCGCGCATCGGCCGGATATCGCGCACGAGATCCTTGGCGATGGCGATCAGCCGCGCCTGCTGCTCGGCATTGGCGTCGACCTCGACGGAAAAGTGCTTCACCGCCTTCTCGACACGCTTGTCGACCTCGGCCGGATCGCCGAGGAGCATGCCGCGATGGAAGCGGTCGGGCGGACCGAAGCCGCCGCCGAAGGCGAAGGCGTTGGTGACGATGGCGCCGAGGACGGCGCCGGCGAGCGCGATGGCCGCGATCGCCAGCATCGCCGGGCGGCGGCGCACAAGGGACGCGGTGCGCGGATCGCTAGTCTCAGTCATGTGCATTCTCCGGTGGGTCGCACGGGCCGACTGCCCGAGCGCACCATCGCCGCCACCCGTTGCCCGCGTTTCTCGCGCCCGTGAAGAAATGTAAAGGCGGGCGAAGCCTCGTCGCATCTTTCCGCCGAAGGCCGGTGCTCTATTCGAGCCGGACGAATGCCGGTCTTGCACAGGCGGGCGAAATGTCGAACAACAATCCTACATTTGGGCGATCTCGACATGGCAGGCTCTAAACGGTCACCCACGGCCAAGGCCGGCGCGGGCTATCTGGGCAAGACCAGGCTCAAGAAGGCCGGCGGCTCGCTGGTGATGACGGTGCCGGCTTCGGCTCGAAAGATCCTCGATCTCGAGGAGGGCCAGGAGATGGCGGTGACGGTCGAGGGCGATCGGCTTGTCGTCGAGCCTGCCATCCGTCGTCCGCGATACACGCTCGACGAGCTGATGGCGCAATGCGACTCCGAGGCGCCGATGAGCGAGCAGGAACAGGCGTGGCTGAACGACGCCGCGGTCGGCCGGGAAATCCTCTAGGCCCATGGAACGGGGAGAGATCTGGTTCCTGGACCTGTCGCCCGCTGCAGGGCGTGAACAGCGGGGGCCTCATCCCGTGCTCGTCATTTCGCCACGGTCGTTCAACCGCAGCGGAATGGCCCTCGTCGCGCCGATAACTACAGTCGGCACGGCATCGCGAATGCGCGGCTTCGCGGTCAACCTTCAGGGTGCGGGGACGGCGATCACCGGCGTCGTCCAGGTGGACCAGATCAAGGTGGTGGACATGAGCGCGCGCAATGCACGCCAGGCCCGCGACCGGGACAGGGTGCCAGGCGACATCATGGCGGACGTGTTGGCGAAGATCGCCACGATCGCCTAGTGACATCGGCAGCCCGGCCGCGGCGAAGGCGCACGTTTCATTGCTTGGATGATCGGCGGCGCGGCGGTTAAGTTAGGTCGCGTCCCCACCTCTCCGAAGGCCTTCCCGCGCCGATGATCCACAACGCACCGCTGATCACGACCCTCGTCGGCGGTTTCGTGCTGGCCTTCGCCCTCGGCGCGGTGGCGAACTGGTTCCGGATGTCGCCGATCGTCGGCTATCTCGTCGCCGGCATCGTCGTCGGGCCCTATTCGCCGGGCTTCGTCGCCGACGCGGCGCTGGCGCCGCAGCTCGCCGAGATCGGCGTCATCCTCCTGATGTTCGGCGTCGGCCTGCATTTCTCGCTCGCCGACCTGATGGCAGTGCGCAAGATCGCCGCCCCGGGCGCCGTCATCGGCATCCTCGCCGCCACCACGCTCGGCACCCTCCTCGGCCTCGTGTTCGGCTGGACGCTCGGCTCCTCGATCGTCTTCGGCCTCTGCCTGTCGGTCGCCAGCACGGTCGTCCTGCTGCGATCGCTCGAGGACCACGGCATGCTGGAGTCGCGCCGCGGCCGCATCGCCGTCGGCTGGCTGATCGTCGAGGATCTGGCCATGGTGCTGACGCTGGTGCTGCTGCCGGCGGTGGCCGGCGCGCTCGGCGGCACCGGCGGCACCTCGCTCGCCGACCGGCTCGCCGACGGCGACCTCTGGCTCGGCGTCGCGCTCACCATCGGCAAGGTCGGCCTGTTCGTCGCCGTGATGGTGATCGTCGGCCGCCGCGTGATCCCCTGGGTGCTGGAGCGCGTCGCCTTCACGGGCTCACGCGAGCTGTTCACGCTCGCCCTGCTCGCCACCGCGCTCGGCGTCGCCTTCGCGGCGGCGGAGCTTTCGGGCGCCTCTTTCGCGCTCGGTGCCTTCTTCGCCGGCATGGTGCTCTCGGAGTCCTCGCTGAGCCAGGACGCGGCCGAGCAGACGCTGCCGCTGCGCGATGCCTTCGCGGTGCTGTTCTTCGTCTCGGTCGGCATGCTGCTCGATCCGGCGGCGATCCTGTCGCAGCCGCTGCCGGTGCTCGGCACGGTGCTGGCGATCCTGATCGGCAAGGGCGTCTTCGCCTTCGCCATCGTGCGGCTGTTCGGCTACCCGCTGTCGACCGCAGGCATGGTCGGCGTCAGCCTCGCGCAGATCGGCGAGTTCTCCTTCATTCTCGCCACGCTCGGCGTGAACCTCGCCGTGCTGCCGGCCGAGGCGCGCGACCTCATCCTCGCCGGCTCGATCATCACCATCATCCTCAACCCGCTGCTGTTCCAGCTCTTCACCCGCTTCGAGGCGCGCCTCGAGGACGGCGGTGGCACCGAGATGGTGGAGGAGGACGTGTGGGCGACGCCGGTCGCCTTCGACCTCACCGACCACGTCATCCTCGTCGGCTATGGCCGTGTCGGCAGCCGCGCGGCCAAGCGGCTCGTGGAGGCCGGGGTGCCGATCGTCGTCGTCGAGCGGCTGCCGGACCGTATCGAGCCGCTGCGCAAGGAGGGATTCCGCGTGCTGCTCGGCAATGCCGACCGGCCGGAGGTGCTGTCGGCCGCCGGCGTCAAGCGCGCGCGCGCGGTCCTCGTCGCCATCCCGAACGGCTTCGAGGCGGGCAATGTGGTGGCGCTGGCGCGCGAGATGAATCCCGATGTCGAGGTGATCGCCCGGGCGCATTTCGACGCCGAGGTCGAGCATCTCAAGGAGCAGGGCGCGCAGATCGTGCTGATGGCGGAGAACGAGCTCGCCCAGCGCATGGCCGAGCTCGTGCTCGACGAGCACTTCGGCCTGCCCGAGGAGATCTTTAGGACGGCGGCGGCCCCGCCGGCGCCGGAG
>JAEZCD010000293.1 GCA_023430145.1 Pseudomonadota bacterium | reverse complement strand
GCGCTGCCGCGGGCGCCGAACGTGATCTTCATGGCCGGCCGAAAATTCGGCTCGCTCGGCGGCGAGGACCTCACCTGGGCGATGAACGCCTACGTCCCGGGCATCGTCGCCGAGCATTTTACCGGCTCGCGCATCGTCGCCTTCTCGACCATCTGCGTCTATCCGTTCGTGCCCGTGGCGCATGGCGGCTCGCTCGAGGACGACCCGCTCGGCCCGCCCGGCGAATACGCCATGTCCTGCGTCGGCCGCGAGCGCATCTTCCGCCACTTCTCCGAGCAGACCGGATCGCCGGGCGCGCTCGTCCGCCTCAGCTACGCGATCGACATGCGCTACGGCGTGCTGCACGACCTCGGCAAGAGGCTCCTCGCCGAAGAGCCGATCGATCTGGCGATGGGCCATGTCAACATCATCTGGCAGGGCGACGCCTGCTCGCAGGCGCTCCGCCTCCTGCGCCACTGCACGGTGCCGTCGCGGCCGTTCAACGTCAGCGGTCCGGAGACGGCGAGCATCCGCGCGCTCGCGACGGCGCTCGGCCGCCGCCTCGGCAGGGAGCCGCGCTTCGCGGGCGAGGAGGCGCCGACCGCCTGGCTGGCGAACACGGGGCTCGCCGAGAGCCTGTTCGGCTATCCGTCGGTGCCGGTCGCCAAGATGGTCGAGTGGACGGCCGACTGGCTGTCGCGCGGCATGAACAGCCTCGGCAAGGCGACGCATTTCGAGGTTCGTACGGGAACTTACTGAGCATCGACGGGCTCGGACGCCGCCGGCATCTGGCCGCGGCCGCCGACCATCCTGACAGGGAGACAGGACGATGACTGTTCATCTGCCGATCCGCCTGGTCTTCACTACCGCGCTGCTCGCTGGCAGCGCCCTCTCGGGCATCGCCTTCGCGCAAGCGGCCTACAAGGAGGCGCCGAGCCTCGCCGCGAAGGTCGCCGCCGGCACGCTGCCGCCCCTCTCGGAAAGGCTGCCGAAGTCTCCGGTCGTGGTCACGCCGCGTGAGAAGGTCGGCAAGTATGGCGGCACGCTGCGCACGGTGCTGCGCGGCGGCGAGGACCGGGTCTGGCTGATCCGCACCGCCTTCTACGACAATCTGCTGCGCTGGGACCTCGAATACACCAAACCGCTGCCCAATCTCGCCGAGAGCTGGACGGTGAGCCCGGACGGCAAGTCCTTCACCTTCAAGCTGCGCGAGGGCGTGCGCTGGAGCGACGGCAAGCCGTTCACGACCGCCGACATCGCCTTCTGGTGGGAGCTGTTCAGCGACCCCGACGTCAATCCCGGCAAGGACAGCTTCTTCACTGTCGGCGGCAAGCTCGCCGAGCTGAAGGTGATCGACGACCAGACCTTCCGCTTCGACTTCGCCGCCCCGAACGGCCTCTTCCCGCAGCGCCTCGCGAGCGGCGAGATGGGCAACCCGACCGCCTTCGCCAAGCATGCGGTGTCGAAGTATCACCCGAAGTACAATCCGGAAGCGGATGCGCTCGCCAAGCAGAAGGGCTTCAACACCGGCAAGCTCTATCTGCGGACGCTGATGACCGGCCTGCAGGTGAAGATGCTCAACCCGGACTTCCCGGTGCTCAACGCCTGGAAGCTGACCTCGCCCTACAATGCCCAGGCGACCGTCCTCACCGCCGAGCGCAATCCCTACTACTGGAAGGTGGACAGCGAGGGCCAGCAGCTGCCCTATGTCGACCAAGTCACCTACGAGACCGGCACCGATGTCGAGTCGCTGCTCCTGAAGGCGAAGGCCGGCAACATCGACCTCCTGTCGCGGCACATCAATACGATCGACAACAAGTCGGTGCTGATCGATGCCGCCAAGGCGGGCAAGTTCGGCTTCTACGAGCTGACCTCGCCGAACGCCAACACCTGGGTCGTCAGCCTCAACCAGACGAGCCCGGACAAGGTTAAGCGCGAGCTGTTCCGCAACAAGGATTTCCGCATCGCGCTGTCGCACGCCATCGACCGGCAGGCGATCATCGACACGGTCTATTTCGGCGTGACCAAGCCGATGCAGGTCGCCGTGCCGCCGAGCTCGCCCTTCTACAACGAGCAGCTGGCGCGGCAGTACACCGAGTACGACGTCGCCAAGGCGAACGCGCTGCTCGACAAGCTCGGCCTCACCAAGCGCGACGCCGACGGCTTCCGGCTCGGGCCGAACGGCGAGCCGCTGCAGATCGCCGTCGAGGTTTTCGCCACGCAGAAGGAGTGGGCGGCGGTGCTGGAGCTCGTCGCCGGCTACTGGAACAAGGTCGGCATCCGCACCAAGCTCGAGATTCTGGACCGCAGCCTCGTGCAGGCGCAC
This sequence comes from Pseudomonadota bacterium, assembly GCA_023430145.1. Taxonomy (GTDB): domain Bacteria; phylum Pseudomonadota; class Alphaproteobacteria; order Rhizobiales; family Methylopilaceae; genus JAEZCD01. Next base: position 5,651 of record JAEZCD010000293.1, on the reverse strand, counting down.
ATCGACGCCAACGAATACGACGCGGCGGTGCTGTGGCCCGAGGGCGGCGGCGGCCAGGAGCTGAAGATGTTCCCGATCATGTTCGCGCCGATCAGCATCCATTCCGGCTTCGGCCCGGGCTGGTACTTCCGCTATCTCGGCGATCCGCGCGGCAAGGACTGGGAGCCGATCGAGGGCGTCGAGAAGTCGATGGCGCTCTACAAGGAGCTGCTCGCCACCGCCGAGCCGGCAAAGCAGGACGAATTGTTGAAAAAGCTCGTGCAGCAGGCGGCCGACAATTTCTACCAGATCGGCATCGCCGAGCCGATCGACGGCTACGGCATCGTCAGCGACAAGGTCCGAAACCTGCCGAAGAAGGGCATGTGGGACTCGTTCAACTGGCCGCAGCCGGGCGCGTCGGGCCTGGAGCAACTCTGGATCGAGGGGTGAGTCGTCGCTGCTCGTCATTGCGAGGAGCGCAGCGACGAAGCAATCCAGCCTTTGCAGCGTCGAATAGAAAGCTGGATTGCTTCGCTTCGCTCGCAATGACACGTCTCACTCTTCCGCTGAACGAGGAAAGCTCGCTTTGCAAAATCTGCGCTGCGTGATCCCAGCCGCCCGGCAGGTGACGATGGTGGAGCTCGACCTGCCGCCGCTCGGGGCCGACGAGGTCCGCATCCGGACGAAGTACAGCCTCGTCAGCCCGGGCACCGAGGGGGCGATGTTCGCCGGCACGCATATCGGCTTCTCCGATCCGGAGAACCTTTACGCGAAATACCCCTTCCTGCCGGGCTATACCGCCGTCGGCGAGGCGATCGAGGTCGGCCCGGCGGTCGCCGGCATCGCTCCCGGCGATCTCCTCTACGCCTACGGCAAGCACGAGCGGATCGGCACCGCCAGCACGTCGAAGTCGGTGGTGCTGAAGCCGCCGGCCTCCCTCGACCCCGCGCACATCCCCTTCGTGCGGCTCGCGCAGGTCTCCTACACCGCGCTCGTCGCCAGCGAAGGCGCGCCTTCGGGAATCGTCGCCGTCGTCGGCCTCGGCATGATCGGCAATTTCGCCGCGCAGATCTATCAGCGCGCCGGCGCCCGGGTGATCGGCTTCGATACCCTCGAGGCACGCTGCGCATGGGCGCGCGCCTGCGGTATCCGCGAGGTTTTCCGCGTCGATGGCGACCTCGTCGAGGCCGTGCTTTCGGCGACCGGCGGCGAGCGGGCGGCGCTGACGGTGGAGGCGACCGGCAATGGCGCTCTCGTCGAGAGCTGCCTCAGGACGGTCGGCTTCCGTGGAACGGTGGTGCTGCTCGGCTCGCCCCGGCAGAAGGCGACCATCGACGTCTACAAGTTCATCCATCGGCCGGCGGCGCGGCTCGTCGGCGCCCATGTCAACCTCGTGCCGACGATCGCCGAGACCGGGCTCGACCAGCGTGCCGTGACGCGCGAGCTTCTGGGCGCGATGGCCGCCGGCGAGATCGTCGTGGCGCCGCTCCTGTCGCGGATCGTCGCTCCGGCCGAGCTCGAGGCGAGCTACGTCGCGCTCGAGGAGAAGCGCGAGGAGGTGATCGGCGTGCTGCTCGACTGGCAGGGCCGGTGAGGCGCATCGTGGCGGGCGGGCCGCGCGGACGGCGCGACGGAGGAAGGTGTCGGGCATGATCGCCTACATCGCCAAGCGAACGCTCCTGATGATCCCGACGATCGTCTTCATCTCCTTCATCTCGTTCGGCATCATCGTCCTGCCGCCGGGGGACTTCCTCACCACCTATGTCGCCCAGCTCGCAGCCTCCGGCTCGCAGGTGAGCCAGTCGACGCTCGACGCGCTGCGGGAGGCCTACGGCATCGGCCAGCCCTTCTACGTGCAGTACTTCAGGTGGATCGGCGGCATCCTGTTGCACGGCGACTTCGGCGTCTCGTTCGAGTGGAACCAGCCGATCTCGTCCTTCATCTGGGGCCGCATCGGCCTCACTTTGATCGTCAGCGGCATCGCGCTCCTCGTCACCTGGCTCGTCGCCTTCCCGATCGGCGTACTTTCGGCGGTGCGGCAGTATTCGCTCGCCGACTACGGCGCCACCTTTCTCGCCTTTCTCGGCCTCGCCGTACCCGACTACATCCTCGCGCTCGTGCTCATGATCGGCGCCTTCACCTTCTTCGGCACCGACATCGCCGGCCTGTTCTCGGCCGAGTTCGCCGACGCGCCCTGGAGCTGGCAAAAGTTCGCCGACATGCTCGGCCATCTGTGGGCGCCGGTCCTGGTGCTCGCCGTCGCCCGCACCGCCGTGCTCGTCCGGGTGATGCGCGCCAACCTGCTCGACGAGCTGCAGAAGCCGTATGTCACCGCGGCACGCGCGAAAGGCCTCAGCGAGGCGCGGGTGCTCGTGCGCTATCCGGTGCGCGCGGCGCTCAACCCGTTCGTGTCGACCGTCGGCTGGGAGCTGCCGAACCTCATCTCCGGCGTCACCATCGTCTCGGTCGTGCTCAGCCTGCCGACGACGGGGCCGCTGCTTCTGAAATCGCTGCTGTCGCAGGACATGTACCTCGCCGCCGCCTTCATCCTCATCCTGTCGGTCTTGACGCTGGTCGGCACGCTGATCTCCGACATCCTGCTCGCCGCGCTCGATCCCCGCATCCGCCTCCAGGGGGTCAGATGACCGCGCCGGCGCTCGAGACCGAAGGCGCTCCTCCGCGCGCCATGGACGACGGCGAGGACGTAAAGCTCTTCGTCGCCTCGCAGTCGCAGCTCATCTGGCGGCGGTTCCGGCGGCACCGGCTCGCCGTCGTCAGCGGCATCGTGCTGGCGCTGATGTATCTCGTCGCGCTGTTCGCCCCGGCGATCGCCGTCTACGACACCGGCCGCAACTTCAGCCGCTACACCTATGCGCCGCCGATGGCCGTGCACCTCTTCGAGCGCACGCCGGACGGGTCTCTGCGCCTTCGGCTGCACACGTACGATTTTGCCGTGAAGGTCGACCCGGTGGCCATGCGGCGCTCCTTCGTGCCGGATCCGAACAAGCCGATTCCGCTCGGCTTCTTCGTCCGCGGCGAGCCCTACAGCTTCTTCGGCCTCGAGACCGACATCCATCTGTTCGGCCCGGTCGATCCGAAGCAGCCGCTGTTCCTGATGGGCGCCGACCGTATCGGCCGCGACGTCTTCAGCCGCCTCGTCTACGGCACGCGCATCTCGCTCTCGATCGGCCTCGTCGGCGTGTTCCTCAGCCTCACGCTCGGCATCATTCTCGGCGGCGTCTCGGGCTATTATGGCGGCCTCGTCGACAGCATCATCCAGCGCATCATCGAGTTCGTCCGCTCGGTGCCGACCATTCCGCTCTGGATGGGCCTCGCCGCCGCGCTCCCGCGCGACTGGGGGCCGGTGAAAGTCTACTTCGCCATCACCGTGCTGCTGTCGCTCGCAGGCTGGACCTCGCTCGCCCGCGTGGTGCGCGGGCGATTCCTGTCGCTGCGCGAGGAGGATTTTGTCCGCGCGGCCAAGCTCGACGGGGCGAGCGAAGGCCGCATCATCTTCCGGCACATGATGCCGGCCTTCGCGAGCCACATCATCGCCTCCGTCACGCTGGCCATCCCCTTCATGATCATGGCCGAGACGGCGCTGAGCTTTCTCGGCATCGGGCTCCGGCCGCCCGTCGTCAGCTGGGGCACGCTGCTGCAGGACGCGCAGAGCGTGCGCGCGGTGACGACGGCGCCCTGGCTGATGCTGCCGGCGATCCCGGTGATCGTCTCGATTCTGGCCTTCAACTTCCTCGGCGACGGCTTGCGCGACGCCGCCGATCCCTACGGTCCGTCGGGGCGGGGCTGATGACAGAGCCGCTGCTGGCCATCCGCGATCTTCGTACGCACTTCAAGCTCGACGACGGCGTCGTCAAAGCCGTCGACGGGGTCTCCTTCGACGTGCCGCGCGGCACCCGCGTCGGCCTCGTCGGCGAGTCCGGCTGCGGCAAGAGCATTCTCTCGCACTCGATCCTGAAGCTCGTGCCGAAGCCCGGCCGCATCGTCGGCGGCGAGATCCGTCTCGCGCAAGACGGCGGCGGCTCGGTCGACATCGCCGCCCTGCCGGAGACCGGCCGCGCCATCCGCGCCATTCGCGGCCGCGAGGTGGCGATGATCTTCCAGGAGCCGATGACCAGTCTCAGCATGTACTACACGATCGGCGACCAGATCGCCGAAGGCATCGTCGAGCACTTCCGGGTCGGCAAGGCCGAGGCGCGGCGGCGGGCGATCGAGCAGCTGCGCCGCGTCGCCATGCCGAGCCCGGAGGAGCGGGTCGACGCGTACCCGTTCCAGCTCTCGGGCGGCATGCGGCAGCGGGCGATGATCGCCATCGCGCTCGCCTGCGAGCCGAAGCTGTTGATCGCCGACGAGCCGACGACCGCGCTCGACGTCACCACGCAGGCACAGATTCTTCGCCTGCTCGATGATCTCTGCGGTCGCACCGGCATGTCGATGCTGCTCATCACGCACGATCTCGGCGTCGTCGCCGAGGCCTGCGAGCGCGTCGTCGTCATGTATCTCGGCACCGTCGCCGAGGAGGCCTCGGTGCACGAGTTGTTCGAGGCGCCGCTGCACCCCTATACGCGGGCGCTGCTCGGTTCGATCCCGAAGCTCGGCCGCTCGAAGAGCACCCCGCTGGTGCCGATCGAGGGCTCGGTGCCGGATCCCTACAGCCGGCCGCCGGGCTGCCCCTTCCACACGCGCTGTCCCGAGCGTATCGCCGGTCTCTGCGACAGCGTCGCGCCGCGCCTGCAGCCGATGCGCGGCGGCCGCGCCGTCGCCTGCCATCTCTACGACGGGGCCGCGGCATGACGGCGCCGATCCTCGAGGTGCGGAACTTGCGCATGCAGTTCCTCTCCAAGACCAGCGGCAAGCCGCTGAAGGCGGTCGACGGCGTCAGCTTCTCCTTGAACAAGGGCGAGACGCTCGGCCTCGTCGGTGAATCCGGCTGCGGCAAGACGACGACCGGGTTCTGCATCGTCCGCGGCAACGAGCCGACCGGCGGCGAGATTCTCTATCGCCGCGCGAACGGGGAGGAAGTCGATCTCGCGAAGCTCTCCAGCCGGGCGCTGAAGCCGTTCCGGAAGGAGCTGCGGATGATCTTTCAGGATCCATACTCCTCGCTGAATCCGCGGATGACGGTCTTCGACATCGTCGCCGAGCCGCTGCGGATTCAGGGCATGACCAAGCGGGCGGAGCTCGAGGCACGGGTGGCGCGGCTGCTGCGGCAGACCGGCATGCGGCCGGAATTCATGCGCCGCTACCCGCATGCCTTCTCGGGCGGCCAGCGGCAGCGGATCGTCATCGCCCGCGCGCTGGCGCTCGAACCTCGAATCGTGGTCGCCGACGAGGCAGTGTCGGCGCTCGACGTCTCCGTTCAGGCGCAGATCCTCAACCTGATGAAGGAGCTGCAGAAGACCCTCGACCTCACCTACATCTTCATCTCGCACGCGCTGAACGTCGTCGAATACATGGCGGACCGGATAGCGGTCATGTATCTCGGCCGGATCGTCGAGATGGGCGCGACCGAGACCGTGTATTCCCGGCCGCGGCATCCCTACACGGAGGCGCTGCTGTCGGCCATCCCGGTCGCCGATCCGCGCCACGCCCGGCGGCAGATCGTGCTCGAGGGCGACGTGCCCGATCCCGCCTCGCCGCCGCCGGGCTGCGCG
>JAEZCD010000384.1 GCA_023430145.1 Pseudomonadota bacterium | reverse complement strand
CCGCTGCGCCGTCGCCCGAGTACCAGCCGCAGCCGGCCGCCTATGCCGAGCCGGCTGCCGCTCCGGCGCCGACGCCGGCCCCGACCGTGGCGCCCGTGGTCGCGGTGGCCGACGACCTGACGATCCGTGCGCTGCCGCCGAAGCCGGTGCTGTTCCATCCGCCGGCCGAGGCCCTGGAGCCGGAGCCCGCCTATGAGGAGCAGCCCTACGAGCAGCACTTCATCCCGCCGGTTCCCGAGCGGGCGCCGGTGCGGCCGCAGCAGCGCATGCCGCGCATCGAGGACCTGCCGATCCCGGCCCAGAACCAAATCCGCGCCGCGGCGGCACGCGGGGAGGAGCATGCCGGCCCGGACCGCAAGCGCATGACGCTGCTGCAGCGCCTCGCCTCCGTTGGCCTCGGCCGCCGCGAGGACGAGCTCCCGCACCTCGAGCCCGGCATGGCACCGCCGGCGGTGCCGCCGGCGCCGCAGCAGCATGTCGAGCCCGCCAAGCGCAGCCAGCCGGCGCCGCAGGGCTATCGGCCCGCGCAGGGACAGCTCGACAATCACGGCCGCGCCCCGAGCCCGTTCGCGCCCCGCCACAGCGAGGACGACCAGCTCGAGATCCCCGCCTTCCTCAGGCGGCAGGCGAACTGACCGGCGCGGCATTTCTGCATCACCGGAGCCCGGCCGTGAACGGCCGGGCTCTTCGCATGCCGGTGTGACGGCCCGCGGCATGAAATCGCCATTGTTCGGCGGCACGGCGCATGCTCAGCCGCTGTCGCTGGCCCGAAGCCCGGCTTTGCGATAGAAATTGGCGGTTCGGGGTCCTGCAGGAATCGAAGGTCGAGGCCGAGAATGGTCGCCGGTGAAGTCACTCGCTCACGGAAGCCGCGCCTCGGCGTGGCCGGGCTGCTCGTGGTGATGAGCGCATCGCTCGGCGCATGCGGCATGTTCGACAAGAACAAGGAGGAGCTGGTCCCGGAGACGCCGGCCGACACGCTCTACAATCAGGCGCTGTTCTCGCTCAATGCGGGCGACGAGGGCGAGGCCGCCAAGCGCTTCGTCGAGGTCGACAAGCAGCACCCGTATTCGGACTACTCGAAGAAGGCGATCCTGATGACCGCCTACAGCTACTACCGGAACGGCGACTGGGAGAACACGATCCAGAACGCCAACCGGTATCTCAAGCTGCATCCGGCGAGCCCGGACGCGCCCTATGCGCAGTTCCTCTTGGCGATGTCGTACTACAACGAGATCCCCGACATCTACCGGGACCAGAAGGATACCGACAAGGCTCTCAAGGCGTTCGACGAGCTCATCCAGAAATGGCCCGACAGCGAGTACGCGATCGAGGCCAAGAAGCGCATCGACATCGCCCGCGACCAGCTCGCCGGCAAGGAGATGCAGGTCGGCCGCTTCTATCTCGGCCGCCGCGACTACGTCGGCGCGGTCAACCGCTTCAAGGTGGTGATCACCAAGTACCAGACGACCCGGCACGTCGAGGAGGCGCTGATGCGCGTCGCCGAGGCCTACATGGCGCTCGGCATCGTCAGCGAGGCGCAGACCGCGACCGCGGTGCTCGGGCACAACTTCCCCGAGAGCCAGTGGTACAAGGACGCCTACGCCCTCGTCAGCTCGAACGGGGTCGCGCCGCGCGAGGATTCCGGCTCCTGGATCAGCAAGGCGTTCCGGGGCATAGGCCTCGGCTGAACGTGCCATGCTGGTCGCGCTGGCGATCCGCGACATCGTCCTGATCGATCGGCTCGACCTCGACTTCGCGCCCGGCCTGTCGGTCCTCACCGGCGAGACGGGCGCCGGCAAATCCATCGTTCTCGACGCCTTCTCGCTGGCGCTCGGCGCCCGTGGCGACGGCGGGCTCGTCCGCGCCGGGGCAGCACAGGGCCAGGTGACGGCGATCTTCGCCGTCGGCGAGCGGCATCCGGTGCGCGCGTTCCTGCGCGGGCAGGGGATCGCCGCCGACGATCCGGAGCTGATCCTGCGCCGTGTCCAGTTCGCCGACGGCCGCACCCGCGCCTTCGTCGACGACCAGGCGGTCGGCGTGCAGACGCTGAAGTCGGCCGGACAGATGCTGGTCGAGATTCACGGCCAGCACGACGACCGGGCGCTGCTCGATCCCGCTGCCCATCAGGCGATGCTCGACGCTTTCGGCGGCAATGACGGGCTCGCCGACGAGGTGCGGCGGCTGTGGGCGGCGGCCCGCGAGGCGGCGACAGCGCTCGAGGCCGAGCGTTCACGCCTCGAGGCGGTGCGGCGCGATGCGGATTATCTTCGGCACGCACATGCCGAGCTGCAAAAGCTCGCGCCGGTGCCGGACGAGGAGACCGCGCTCGCCGACCGGCGGCAGGCGATCATGCGCGCCGGCAAGTCGGCCGAGGATCTGCGCTACGCGCACGACGTGCTCGCCGGCTCCGGCTCGCCGATCCCGGACCTTGCCGCGCTCGCCCGGCGGCTCGAGCGGCGAAGCCCCGGCGCGCCCGAGCTCGTCGCACCGGCGATCCGGGCGCTCGATGCCGCGATCACCGCCCTCGAGGAGGCGCAGGCGCATGTCGGCGCCGCGCTCGAGGCGATCGACTACGATCCACACGAGCTCGAGCGCAGCGAGGAGCGGCTGTTCGCGCTGCGCGCCGCCTCGCGCAAATACCAGGTGCCGGTCGACGGCCTCGGCGCCGAGGCGGCGCGCATCGCCGAGGCGCTCGAGGCGATCGAGGCCGGCCAAGCCGGCTTGCTGCGCCTCGAGGCGGACCTGGCGGCGGCGCGGGCGGCCTACGCCGC
>JAEZCD010000205.1 GCA_023430145.1 Pseudomonadota bacterium | reverse complement strand
GGCCGCCGCCGCGCGCCCCCGCTAATGCGGGGACGAGCGGAGAGGGGCGCCGCCTCCGCGTAACGAGCGGACTACTCCGTGACCGAGAACACCACCCGCTCGCCGTCGACGCGCGCTGCGGCGGGCCGGCCGAGCAGCTCGGGCGTGGACAGCTCGGTCTCCATCGCCGGCACGGCGATCGTCGCCGACAGGCTGCCGGCTTTCGCCAGCATGTCGCGCAGCGGGCCGCCGACGCGGCTGTCCCAGCTCGCCAAGGGCGCCCCGCCGATGCCGCCGCCGATCGTGCAGCGATAGCCGAGATCGGCCGCCATCAGCGCCTGCACCGCCGAGCGGTCGACGGCGATCTTCACCTGCTCGCGCGCCGGCGCCGAGACGAGGATCAGCTTGCCGTCCCGCGAGACGAGGTTCACCGCGCCGCGGCCGGTCTTCTCGAACTTGACCTTCAGCGGTGCCTTGAAGGCGGGGCCGGCGGCGAGCGAGCAGGTCAGCTCGCCCTCGTCGCCGCGGCCCTCGGGGCGGATGCTGACCTCGGCCAGAAGCTCGGCGCGGCCGCTGCCGATGGTCGAGAACCTCGCCTGGCCGGGCTCGGTGCCGAGGCTGCGCGTCATGCAGGCCTCGATGCGGCCGCGGGCGACGAGCCGGGCGCCGAGCTGCGCCTGCGGCTTCGAGCGCATGCGGTTGATGATCGCGCTTTTCCGCTCGCAGGCGGCGAGGCCGCCGCCGGTGACGAGGCCGCACTCCGCCGGCTCGGCGGTCGCGGCGAGACTCGCCGAGCAGGCGCCCGGCTGCCGGCTCTTCAGATCGCGCAGCGCCTGGCAGGCGCTCGACTCCGCCGGCACGGTCTCGGCGACGACGCGCTCGACGACCTTCTCGCGGTAGTCGACGACGCGGTCGGGCGCCACGCAGACGTTCTCGCCATAGGCGCAGCCATAGGGCCCCCAGCCGTAGCAGACATATTCGCGCTGCCGGCAGATGTCGCGCTGGAACGGCACTTTGACCGTCTCCTGCACGGTCCGCTCGACGACGCGGTCGGCGCACTCGCTCTCTCGCGCGCACGACTCGCGCGCCGCGCAGCTCTCGGCGATCTTTCGGCACGCCGGTGCCGCCGGCGGCTCGGCGAGCCGCGTGGTGGCGGCGACGGTGACGGGGGCCGTCTCTACGGGCGCCGTGGCGCAGCTCGTCGCGGAGGCGTCGCCGACCAGCGCGCCCAGTCCCTTCAGCGGCACCACGAGCTCGCCCACCCCCGCCGCGTCGCCGGGGCCGACTGTCTTGGCGCGCACCGCCTCGAAGGCGGCGCGGTACTGCTCGGCGGTGAGGCCGGCCGAGGCGAGCGAGCCGGTGAGCAGGGCGTCGTCGGCGGCCTTCTGCGCCGCCGAGAGGCGGCCGATCGCATGCAGGCCGGCATCGTCGAGCATGAAGGCCGTGGCGGCGATCGCCGGCTTGCCGCCCGCGGCCTTCTCGCCGCCGGGCAGCCGCAGCGGCAGGGCGAGACCGCGCGCGGCCTCGGACAGAATTGCCGACAGCTGCGCCTCGCCGTCGCGGACCAGCGGCGCGGCCTTGGCGGCGGTGCCGGCCGGGTTCAGGGTCGTGCGCTTCAGCATCGCGCTGTCGAGCCGGGTCGAGACGGGACCGGCGACGAAGCGGATGCCCTGTCCGTCGACCGCCGGCTCGAGCACGGCCGTGGCGACCAGCGTGGCGGCGAAATAGGAGGCATCGAGCCGCGCCTGCAGCACGAGCCGCATCGCCTGCGGGCCGGGCACCAGGCGATGGCCGGCGAGCGTCAGCGCCGCTCCCTCGAGCGGGCCGGCCTCAACGGCGGCCTCGGCGAGCGCCTCCTCGACTGCCTGCTCGATCGCGGGGCGGGAAATGGTGAGGCCGAGGTCGGCATCGCTGCCGAGGCTGGCGAGCGCCTGCCAGGGCCGGGCGCCGAGCGGCGGCGGCGCCGCTTCCTCACCGGCCGGGCCGACCCCGAGCGCCTCGGCGAAGCGATCGGAGGCCGCGGAATGGCCAGCTGTGACGACGCTGAGCATGAACGCCGCCGCAAGCCCGAGCAGCAGGGCGCCCGCCTGGCGGACCGGCATCGCTGCGTGTTTTCCGACCGCTGACCGCATGGCGATCTTCTCCCGGATGACATGCGCCGGCGCTCGCCGCCGACAGGAATCCGGTGTCCAGAGCAGCGCAAGATGGTAAAGGCCGGGTTAAATCGCCCCGTAGTCTTGCGGTATCGGCAGTACATCGCCCATCTGTGATCGACGCCGCCCCCGGAACCAGGTCGCGCCTGGCGCGCTCGCCCGGACGCGACGAGGAGGATGCATCGCCGATGCTCGACAAATGCCCGGAGCCGAAGCGGCAGAAATGGGGGCCGTTCGCCCGCACGCAGGGGCGGCTGCACGAGCTCTATTACGGCCGCTCGCAGCGCTCGGTGCGCTTCCGTATCGGCGTGCTGGCGATCGACTTCGTCGTCATCGCCTTCTTCATCGCCGCGCCGCTGCTGCGCGACAGCGGACTGCCTTTCCTGTTCCTCGACTACATCCTCGCCGCCGTGGTCGCCCTCGACATCGCCGCGCGCGCGATCGCCTGGAACGATTTCCGCGATTGGGCCCGCAAGCCGACCACCTGGATCGACCTCTTCATTCTCGCCACCCTCCTGTTCCCCTATTGGCTGCTGAACTTCGGCTTCCTGCGCGTGCTGCGGCTGTGGACGCTCGTGCACAGCGACCTGTTCTGGCGGACCATCGGCCATCGCTTCGCGACGCCGCGGGCGGAGGAGATCATCAAGGCGATCGCCACGCTCCTGACCTTCGTCTTCGTCGCCACCGGCTTCGTCTATACGAGCTTCGCCTTCTCGCATCCGGGCATCGCCGGCTACGTCGACGCGCTGTACTTCACAGTCGCGACGCTGACGACGACCGGCTTCGGCGACATCACCCTGCCGGGTGCATGGGGCAAGCTGATCTCGATCGTCATCATGGTCACCGGCATCACCCTCTTCGTGCGCCTCGCGCAGCCGATCTTCCGGCCCTACAAGGTCATGTTCATGTGCCCGGCCTGCGGCCTGTCGCGGCACGACCCGGACGCGGTGCACTGCAAGGCGTGCGGCGAGCTGTTGAACATCCCCAACGACGAGGAGTAGGCGGCCGACCGGCTCGGGCCCGGCGGCCGGCTCAGCCGGCCTCGTCGGGGGAGCCGCCGGCCACCGGCGTCAGCCGGAGGATCTTCCGGTCGACGACGAGGTCGCCGCCGCCGCTTTCCCGGAACTTCGCGATCGCCGCGCCCTGCATGTGCGCCTGCCACAGCTCCTCGCTCGCCCAGGTCTCGATGAAGACGACGACGCGGCCGTCGTCGAGCGACTGGTTGAGCTCGTAGCGGATGCAGCCTTCCTCGCGCAGCGTGTCGGCGACGAGGATCTCCTGCGCCGCGCGCAGCTTGCTCTCCGCGCCGGGCGCGGCGGTGATGATGGCGATGATGTTCAGCGGCGTGGGCATGCGCTGCTCCGTGCACGACGGTGGGGGGAATCGCCGGCGGGGCTCCGCGGGCGCCGGATCAAAGCCCGGAACCGGGAGCGCCGCAATCGATGCGTGGCAGACGCACCGCGGCGATCTCGGCGGCGACCAGCTCCTGCAGGCGCCAGAGGTTGCGGTCGCGGATGGCGAACTCGTCGAGCCGCAGCACCGTCTGGTGGAGGTAGTGGGCGCCCGAGCCGCCATGCCCGCAGGCGCGCGCCAGGACCCGCGCCACCTCCTCGAGCGGCAGCTTCGAGGCGATGCGCGGCCCGCTCGGCCCGGCCCAGAAGACCAGCGCCCGCACCGGCCCGAGCGCGGTGCGGACGGTCGCCCAGCGCACCATGCCGATGTCCTCGGCAAAACCGATCTCGCGCTCGACGAGGCGGCGGATCTGGTCGCGATGGCCGCTGTCGTCGAGGCGGTAGACGAGGCCCTCGCAGCGGCCGCCGCGCTCGAGCGCCATCATCAGGCCGGGCTGCTCGGGCGTGCCGCGCCAGCGCCGGATCTCGAGGCAGAACGAGCGGTGCCAGCCGTGCAGCGTGCCGCGCCGCTCCTCGGCGAAGCTGAAGGCCGGCCGCCAGATCAGCGAGCCGTAGGCGAACAGCCAGAGATCGGGCCCGTCGAGCTCGGCGAACAGGCGATCGGCTAGCGCGTCATGATCGGCGGCCGTCATCGGCGTGAAGCGGGGATCGCGCCCCGGATCGGCCTCCGGCCGCTCGCACAGCGCAACAAGCTCCGCGGTCAGCGCCATGGACCGCGCCGTTCTCGAACGCATCGTCATCGTGCCCGCACCTGGCACGATGACGATTACCGGCAGCGTGGCCGTGCGCAAGGGCTACCTTCGACGGCGTCCCATGCGGCGACAACGCCAGCGGCCGACTCGTCGGCTAGAACGCGATCACGGACCGGTGGAGCGCGTAGAATCGGGGCGGTTCAGCCGCCGCCGCCACCCCCGCCGCCCCCGCCGCCCTTGCCGCCGCCCACCGCGACGGACAGCCCGTTGGTCGTGAGCAGCAGGTCGAGTGCGTCGCTGCTCTCCTGGGGCTCTTCGTGGACGTCCAATGCCGGCTCGACGGCTTCGAGAGCTTCGCTTTCCATGGTGTCTCCCTCTTGGCGCTGGGCGAGCCCCCGGCTCGCCATGTGGTTGTAGCACGTTGCCCGTGCGCGTGCGATCACGATCCGTTCGACCCGCCCGCTGGACGCCCAAACGCTGTTGGTCGTTCCCGCCGGGGAGAATACACACTCCGGCCTCTACGGCCGGAGGTTGCCACGCATGCGATCCAGACCTGGCGAACGTCACACGCCCCCGCCGCGTGGGTTCCGGCCTCCACCGGCGCTGGCAGCGGCGGTCGCCGCTGCGATCTGCTCGGGCACCGCGGCCTTCGCCGCCGAGCCGGACGCGGCCACCCTGGCCCGTCTCCAGGCGACGCTGCCGGCCCTCGGCCCCTACATCGAGGGCGGCATGAAGGCTTTCGACGTGCCGGGCCTCGCCATCGGCATCGTCGCCGGCGACCGCCTCGTCCATGCGAAAGGGTTTGGCGTCCGCGGCAAGAGCGACCGCCGCCCCGTGGATCCCGGCACGATCTTCCAGATCGCCTCGACCACGAAAGCCTTCCTGTCGGCGACGATGGCGATCGCGGTCGACCGCGGCAGCCTGAAGTGGGACGACCGCATCGTCGATCTCGCGCCGAGCTTCCAGCTCGCCGACCCGTGGGTGACGTCGGAATTCCGCCTCTACGACATCCTCGCACAGCGCTCCGGCCTGCCGGCCAACGTCAACGACACGCTCGGCTATCTCGGCTACGACGCGGCGGCGATGGTGCGCTCGCTACGCCATGTGCAGGCGCCGGAGAGCTTTCGCTCGGCCTTCACCTACACCAACGTCACGCACATCCTCGCCGGCGACATCCTCGCGAAGGCCGAAGGCGCGGCGGACTGGGTCTCGCTCCTGCAGCGTGAGCTGCTCGACCCGCTCGGCATGGCGGCGACGTCCTACACGCGCGCGGCGATCGAGGCGGCGCCGAACCACGCTCGGCCGCACCGCTATTCGCTGCACGGCAGCGTCGAGATCCCGTTCGAGACCTGGAGCCCCTATCTCTGGGCCGGCGCCGGCGCCATCAACTCGAACGTCGAGGACATGGCGAAGTGGCTGCGCCTGCAGCTCGGCGACGGCACGTTCGAGGGCAGGTCCATCGTCTCGGCGAATGGCATCGCCGCGGTTCGGACACCGAAGGTGGCCGAAGGCCCGAAGACCACCTATGCGATGGGCTGGCTGACGACGCAGACGCCGAACGGCGCGATCGTCTGGCACAATGGCGGCGCCAACGGCTTCGGCGCCTTCGTCGGCCTCCTGCCGGACCGGGGCGTCGGGGTGGTCGTGCTCTCCAACGAGGCCAATGTCGGCCTGCCGGACGCCATCGGCATGTGGCTGCTGGACCGCGTGCTCGACAATCCCCTCACCGATCACGCCGCGACGACGCTGGCGAGCGTGAAGCGCCTGCTCGCCGAGCGCGAGGAGGCGCAGGAGAGGCCGGCCGCGCCGCGGCCCTTCCCGCCGCTGGCGCCGCTCGCCGGCGACTTTTCGAGCCCGGTGTTCGGCGACGCCCGGCTGGCGCTCGCGGGCGACACGCTCGTGCTGAGGCTCGCCACGGGCGCCCGGCTGCGGCTCGAGCCCTGGGACGGCGAGGTGTTCCGCGTGCATCTCCTCGCCGAGGGGCCGTTCGCGACCGTCGCAGAGGCGCTCGGCCGCCCGCTCGGCTTCGCGCAGTTCCAGATGGGCGCCAAGGGCACGCTCGACCGGCTCCTGCTCGGCGACCTCGCCGTGCCTAACGGCCAGACGTTCGAGCTCCGGCGCAAGTGAGCGGCGGCCGGGCGCAGCCCTACCGCTTCCGGATCAGCCGCGCGCAGGTCGTGCGAAAGCCCGCGCCGTGCTCGGCGTAACAGTAGTCGAGCGTGTCGGCGTCGACGAGAAGGAAGGAATAGTTGCCCTCGGCGTCGGCCCCCGCCATCAGCTTGCCGCCGGGCGTGACGCCGCCGACGAGATCCTCGCGGACTTCTCCGGACGGCGTCGACCAGGCCATCTGGCCCTTGAAGGTCATCCCCCGCTGCTCGGTCACGACGAGCGTCGCGGTTCCCGATCGGTAGCCTTCCGTGAAGGCGATGCGCTCGCGCTCGCCGGTCCAGGTGCCCTTCAGGGAGGGGATCTCCTGCGCTGCCGCGGAAAACAGCGGAGCGAGGGCTGCGAGGAGGACGGCGAAGGCGAGCGGCGACGAGCTGGTCATGATGGTCTCCTTACGTGGAACTCCAGCCGGACGGGCCTGCCGCAAAACCTAGCACGGTGGCCGAGCCGGCCATTTCGCCTTCCGGTCGCGAGACCCGCGCGGATGCGTTAGGCTCGCCGCGAGACCTTCCGATCTCCCCGAGAATCCCATGCCGATCGAAACCTGGCTCGCCTTCATCGCCGCCTCCGCCGTCCTCCTCCTGATCCCCGGCCCGACGATCCTGCTCGTCGTCTCCTACGCGCTCGGGCAGGGCCGGAAGGTCGCCTTCCCGGTGGCGGCCGGCGTCGCGCTCGGCGATTTTACGGCGATGACGCTGTCGATGCTCGGCGTCGGCGCCCTGCTGTCGGCGTCGGCGACCCTGTTCACGGGGCTGAAGTGGATCGGCGCCGCCTATCTCGTCTGGCTCGGCATCAAGCTGTTCCGCGCCGGCGGCAAGGTCGGCGTCACGGCGAGCGAGGACGCGGCCGGCGCCGGCCGCATGATCGCGCACGCCTGGCTGGTCACCGCGCTGAACCCCAAAAGCCTCACCTTCTTCATCGCCTTCCTGCCGCAGTTCCTCGACCCGTCCGCCGACTTCCTCACCCAGATGCTGATCTTCGAGAGCACCTTCCTCGTGCTCGCGGCCGCCAACGCCTTCGGCTATGCGCTCGTCGCGACGCGCGCCCGACGGGCGCTCGGGCGCCCCTCGCTGCTTGCCTGGGTGAACCGGGCTGGCGGCTCGGTGCTGGTCGGCGCCGGTGTCATGACGGTGGCGCTCGACCGGATGCGCTGAAGATGCGGCGCGAGCTCGTCTGGGAGATGCTGCCGGCGATCGGGCTCGAGCATCTGGCGATCGAGATCGAGCAGGACGGGATCGTCGCCGACGGGATCGTCGTCGCCGATTTCGGCGAGGGCGGCTTCCGGCTCCGCTATTCGGTGCGCTGCGACGGCGCCTGGCGGTTCGTCGGCGCCATGCTGAGCGTCGATCATGCCGGCGCGCAGCGGCGGCTCGAGGTCACCCGGGACGAGACGGGAGCCTGGAAGGTGGACGGCCTCGCCCGGCCGGATCTCGCCGGCTGCACCGACATCGACATCATGGCGAGCCCGCTCACCAACACGCTGCCGGTGCGGCGGCTCGACTTCGCCGAAGGCCTACCGCGCCGCATCGCGGTCGCCTACATCCGCGTTCCGGACCTCACCGTCACCCGCCAGGAGCAGGAGTACACGCTGCTGGGCCGCAGCGGCGTCGGCCGGCGCTTCCGATATCACGGCATCGGCACGGGCTTCGTCGCCGAGGTCGATGTCGACGGCGACGGACTCGTCACCGACTACGGCGACATCTGGCGCCGCCGCGCCGGCTGACTCATTCCGCCGCCTTCCTCGCCGGCTCGGGGTGCCGGTGCTCGGGCAGCAGCACGACGGGCACGGTGCCGAAGTGCTCCGTCAGCGCCGCCAGGCGCCCGTCATAGTCGGCCCGCATCCGCGCGAACCGAGCGGCCGCGTCATGGGCGCTGCGGACGCTGTAGCCGGCCGCCGCGAGACGCCCGCGGAGCCGCTCGAGGGTGGCGTGGTCCGGGGTCGTCGCCGGCTCCTCCGGCAGTCCGTAGAGCGCGCACAGCGTCTCGGCGGTGCGCGAGCCGCTGCGATGCATCATCGTCGCCGCTCCCGTGGCGCCGTGCTCGGTGAGGGCGGCGACGAGCGTCGAGGCGTCGAGCACCGTGGCGAGCGCCGACAGCCAGTCGTTCTCGGCATCGACCGATTGGAAGTAGCCGAGCACCGGGTGGGCGGAGTGGCTGTGCAGCACCGAGGCCGACCAGTCCCGCCAGGAGCGGAAGAGATCGGGCAGCTCGTCGACGATGCCGAGGGCGACATGGGCCTCGAGCAAGGCGATGCCGCTCGGCGGCCGGCCGGCGAGGCCGACGAGCGTCAGCACCCGCCACTCGCGCTCGTGGAAGGCCGTCTGCACCTGCAGGATGAAGGTCACCGTGGCGGTGATGATCGAGAAGCCGGCGAGGCCGGCGGCGAGAATCAGCCAGCGGCCGAAGCCGTAGGCGTCGACCTCGCTGACGCCGAGCGTCACGAAGGACGAGCCGGCGAGATAGATCGCCTGTGACAGCTCGTCGAGCCGCGGGTCGAACAGGTCGGGCAGCGCGTGCATCATCAGGCCGAAGCCCAAGAGCAGCAGCAAGATCCAGGCGAGGAAGGAAAGCAGGAACAGCACCGGCCCGAAGTAGAAGGAGAATTGCGGGCTCGAGCGGCGCAGCACCGCACGCCTCGCGCTCGAGGCGTGCAGGGCGAAGGTTCGCGTCCGCCGCGGAACGCCGAGCCAGCCCGACCACGGGCCAGGCACGATGACGCTGGCGAAGACGTCGGCGAGGGTGGCGACGGTGATCGCGAGGCCGAGGAGGAATTCGAGCGCAGTGGTGATCGTCACGGGTCAGCTTGGGCCGATTTTCGCCTCGCTGTCGAGACGGGAGCGGTCGTCGGCCGTCGAGCATCGATCGGCTCTACGCTGCGATCTCCTCGAGGTGGCAGGCGGCGAGATGGTCGCCGTCGACGGAGCGCAGCCGCGGCTCCACCTCTGCGCAAACAGGCATTGCGAAGGCGCAGCGGGTGCGGAAGCGGCAGCCGCTCGGCGGGTTGGACGGGCTCGGCACCTCGCCGCCCGGCAGCGGCACGATGCGCCCGGCCTCGCGCTTCGGATCGGGCACCGGGACGGCGTCGATCAGCGCCCGCGTGTAGGGATGGCTCGGGCGGGCGTAGAGCTGCGCGGAGGGGCCGATCTCGACGATCTTGCCGAGATACATCACCGCCACCCGGTCGGCGAAGCCGAAGACGCGCGCGAGGTCGTGGCTGATGAAGAGATAGGTGAGGCCGAAGCGCTTTCGCAGCTCGTCGAAGAGTTTCAGAATCTGCAGCTGCAGCGAGACGTCGAGCGCCGACAGCGGCTCGTCCGCGACGACGAAGTCGGGCCGCAGAATGGTCGCCCGCGCGATGGCGATCCGCTGCCGCTGGCCGCCGGAGAACTCGTGCGGAAAGCGGTCGATGAAGGCCGGGTCGAGGCCGACCGCGCCCATCATCTCCGCCACCTCGGCACGGAGCTGCTTGCCGCTCGCCAAGCCGTGCACGAGCAGCGGCTCGCCGACCGTCTCGACGATGCGCATGCGTGGATTGAGCGAGGCGAACGGGTCCTGGAAGATCAGTTGCATGTGCCGCCGCACCTTTCGCAGCGCGTCGCCCTCGATCGACGTGATGTCCTCGCCCCGGAAGAACAGCCGCCCGTCGGCGATCGGCACCGCGCGCAAGAGGGCGCGGCCGAGCGTGCTCTTGCCGCAGCCGCTCTCGCCGACGACGGCGAGCGTCTCGCCGCGGCGGATTTTCAGCTCGACGTCGCTGACCGCCTGCACCGGCGGCGCGGGTGTTCGCGACAGGAAGCTCCGCCGTCCCGGGAAGCTGACGGTGAGGCCGAGCGCCTCGACGAGCGGCTCGCTCACGCGACGCCTGCCGGCAGCGGGTGGAAGCAGGCCGCCTTGCGTCCCGCACCGACATCGGCGAGCGGCGGGATCTCCTTTCCGCAACGCTCGCCCGCCCGCGGGCAGCGGGGAAGGAAGGCGCAAGCCGTGATCTCGGCATAGGGGTCGGGCGGCGAGCCGGCGATGCCCGCCTGCGAGCCGAACGGCCTGTCGATCCGCGAGGTGCTGGCGAGGAGGCCGGCGGTATAGGGATGCGCGGGCGCCTCGTAGAGGATTGCGGCCGGCGAATCCTCGACGATGCGGCCCGCATACATGACGACGACGCGACGCGCGAGGCGGGCGAGCAGGGCGAGATCGTGCGTCACCCAGATCATCGTCATGCCCTCGGCCGCCTGCAGGCGCTGCACGAGATTGACGATCTCCGCCTGCACGGTGACGTCGAGCGCCGTCGTCGGCTCGTCGGCGATCAACAGATGCGGGCGCGCCGCGAGCGCCATGGCGATCATCGCTCGCTGCCGCATGCCGCCGGAGAACTGGTGCGGATAGTCGCCCACCCGCCGCTCGGGATCGGAGATGCCGACCTCCGCGAGAAGGGCGACGGCGCCCGCCCGCGCCTCCTCGCGCGAGAAGCCGCGGTGGCGGCGCAGCACTTCGGTGAGCTGCCGGCCGACCGACAGGACCGGGTTCAGCGCCGTCAGCGCGTCCTGGAAGACATAGGAGACGACCCGGCCGCGCAGATCCTCGATGTCGCGGCGCGACAGGGAGAGAATGTCACGCCCCTCGACCACGAGCTTCTCGGCCGAGGTCGACGACGTCTTCGGGTCGAGCAGCCGCATCACGCTCATCATGGCGACGCTCTTGCCGGAGCCGCTCTCGCCGACGAGGCCGACCACCTCGCCGGGCTCGACGCGCAGCGAGACCTCGCGCACGGCGAACAGATCCTGCCGCGCGGTGTGGAAGACGACCTCGAGCCGCTCGATGTCGAGCGCCGGCGCGGTCACTGCCGAAGCCTCGGGTTGAAGCGGTCCTGCAGCCAGTCGCCGAGAAGATTGCCGCCGAGCACGGTGAGGGCGGTGGCGATGCCCGGGATGGCGGCGATCCACCAGGCGTCCTGCAGATAGCCGCGGCCGTCGTTCAACATGGTACCCCAGGAGGGGGTGGCGCTGTCGACGCCGACGCCGAGGAACGACAGCGCCGCCTCGGTGAGGATCGCCTGCGCCATCGAGAAGCTGGCGATGACGGCGATCGGCGAGGCGGTGTTCGGCAGCACGTAGCGGCGCAGGATGCGGAACGGGCCGACGCCGACGATGCGGGCGGCGGCGACGTAATCCTGGCTGCGGATCGAGATCACCTGGCCGCGGACGACGCGGGCATAGTTCACCCAGCTCGCCAGCGCCAGCACGAAGACGACCGGCCAGAAGCCGCCGCCGAAGGTGGCGAGCAGGAAGATGGCGAGCAGCGTGAAGGGGAAGGCGAGCTGCACGTTGACGAGCCAGGAGAGGACGGCGTCGAGCCGGCCGCCGAAATAGCCGGAGACGATCCCGATCACGGAGCCGACGATCGCGCCGACGATCACCGCGACGGTGCCGACGGTGAGCGAGACGCGGGCCCCGTACATGACGCGGCTCAGCACGTCGCGGCCGACATTGTCGGTCCCGAGCAGGTAGTCCCAGGTGCCGCCTTCGAGCCAGACCGGCGGCTGCAGCCGGGCGATCAGGTTGATGGCGTAGGGATCGTGCGGAGCGATCAGCGGGGCGAGCAGCGCGCCCAGCACGGCGACGCCGAGAATGCCGCCGCCGAGGAGGCCGAAGGCGTGCCGGCGCACGAACAGGCGCCATTGCGGCGGCCGCCTCATGCGAGCTTCACGCGCGGGTCGATCGCCGCATAGAGCAGGTCGACGAGGAGGTTGATCACCACGAAGACGACCGCGCCCACCAGCACGACGCCCTGGATGACCGGGAAATCCCGCTTGGTGATCGCCTCCACTCCGAGCCGGCCGATCCCGGGCCAGGCGAAGATGGTCTCGGTGATGAACGCGCCGGACAAGAGCTCGGCGAGCTCGAGCCCGGCCATGGTGACGACCGGGATCAGCGCATTGCGCAGGATGTGCCCCCAAAGCACGACCGGCCGGCGGAGACCCTTGGCATGGGCGGTGCGGACATGGTCGGAACCGAGCACGTCCAGCACGCTGGCGCGCACGAGCCGCGTCAGCCGCGAGGCGGACTGTAGCGCCAGCGTCACCGCCGGCAGCACCATGTAGGCGAAGCCGCCATAGCCGGAGACCGGCAGGATCTGCAGCTGCACGGCGAAGATGACGATCAGCATGAGGCCGATCCAGAAATTCGGCGCCGCCTGGCCGATCATGGCGAGGCCGGTGCAGATGAAGTCGGTCCAGCTGTTGCGCTTGAGCGCGATGGTGACGCCGAGCGGCACGGCGATGGCGATGGCGAGCGCGAAAGAGAAGAAGGCGAGCTCGAGCGTCGCCGGCAAGCGCTCCAGCACGAGCTCGCTGACGCGCGTGCGCTGGACGTAGGAGTAGCCGAGGTCGCCCTGCGCGGCCTTCCAGACGAAGCTCGCATATTGCTCGAGGATCGGCCGGTCGAGGCCGAGGTGCCGGCGAAGCTCCTCGCGCTCCTCGCGCGGCGTGCTCTCCGGCACCAGGAGGTTGACCGGATCGCCGGTGAGGTGGCTGACCATGAAGGTAGCCAGCGACACCCCGATCAGAACCAGAAGCGCCTGAAAAACGCGCCTGACGACGTATCCCTGCATGGCGCCTCTTTGTCGCCCCCGCCCCCCCGCGGGCGGGGGGCCG
>JAEZCD010000153.1 GCA_023430145.1 Pseudomonadota bacterium | reverse complement strand
CACGAGCGCCCGCTGCCGCGAGGGCGCCGGCCCGCGAAGCCGCGCCGCCGGCCCGCTGGCGGCAGGGGCTGCGCTTCGCCCTCTTCTGGGGAGCGCCGCCGCTCGCCTGGCAGCTCGCATTCTTCGTCGTGCCGCTCGGCTTCCTCGTCGCGATGACCTTCTGGACCGTGCGGAATTTCCGCCTGACGCCGGACTTCGTCTTCGCCAACTGGACGCACATCTTCAAGGCGAGCTTCTTCTCGTCCGCCTACGTCTATACGTTCCAGCTCGCGCTCGCGACCGCCGTCCTCGCCAGCATCGTCGCCTTTCCGGCCGCCTATGCCATGGCCTTCCGGATGTCCGCCTCGACGCGGCGGCTCCTGATCTTCCTGCTCGTGGTGCCATTCTTCACGAGCTACCCGGTCCGCATCTATTCCTGGCAGATTTTCTTCAGCCCGCCCGGCATCGTCAACAAGCTGCTGGCGACCTTCGGCGCCGGACCGGTGACGATCCTCAACACCTCGACTGCGACGATCATCGGCTACATGACGCTCGTCCTGCCGCTCGTCGTGCTCCTGCAGACGTTTTCGCTCGCCAATGTCGACCCGCGCCTGATCGAGGCCGCGCACAACCTGCGCTGCGGCCGCATCCGGACGATTTTTACCGTGCTGATCCCGGCCGCGCGCACCGGCCTTTTGATCGCCGCCACGTTCGCCTTCGTGCTCGCCTTCGGCGACTATATCGCCCCGCTGCTGCTCGGCGGCTCGAAGCCGCCGACGCTGTCGATCCTGATCGCCGACCAGGTGAAGTCCGGCAACCACTGGCCGCGCGCCTCGGTGATCGCCGTCGTCATGATCGGCACGCTGATGGCGGTGATGCTGGCGATGCTGGCGCTGGCCTATGCCAAGCCGAAGAGGGCGCGGTGATCGGCGTGGGCGGGCTCTCAGTCGCTGCGGGCAAGGCGCCCGGACTGTTCCCTTCTCCCGAGGGGAGAAGGTGGCCGCGCAGCGGCCGGATGAGGGGGTACGGCGCCCGTTCTGATGCTCCTGACCCCTCACCCGCCCGCTTCGCGGGCACCCTCTCCCCATGGGAGAGGGAAAAGAAGCTGGATTGCTTCGCTCCGCTCGCATCGACGGGGCGACCCCTGTGAAACGCCTCGGCGCGCCGCTCCGCACCTTCGCCCTCTACGGCTGGACGATCCTCGTCTTCGCCTTCATCTTCGCGCCGATCGTCTCGACGGTCGTCTTCTCCTTCAATGCCGATCGCTTCCCGAGCCTGCCCTGGGCGGGCTTCAGCCTCGAATGGTACCGGGCGATCTTCGCCGACGCGACGCTCTCGCGCAGCCTCACCAACAGCCTGATCGTCGCCGGCGGCACGGCCGCGATCGCGACCTTCATCGGCTTCTGCGCGGCTTACGTCGACTACCGCTACCGCTTCTTCGGGAAGTCGGCCTACATGGCGCTCGCCGCGCTGCCGCCGACCGTGCCGGTCGTCATCCTCGGCCTCGCCATGCTGACCTTCGAGGCGCGCATCGGACTCTCCGGTACGCTCTGGGGCGTCATCGCCGGCCATGTCGTGCTCTGCGCGCCCTTCGCGATGGCGCTGATCCGCATGCGCCTCGCCGATCTCGACCCGAACCTCGAGGCCGCCGCCTGGAATCTGAAGGGCGGCCCGTGGAGCACCATGCGCGAGGTGATCGTGCCCTTCTGCCTGCCCTCCATCGTCGCCGCGCTGGCGCTCACCGCCGCCGTCTCCTTCGACGAGTTCATGATCGCCTGGTTCGTCTCGGGGCTGAACGAGACGCTGCCGGTGCGCGTGCTCGCCATGCTGCAGGGCCAGGTCTCACCGCGCATCAACGCCGTCGGCACGCTCGTCTTCTTCGTCAGCATCTCGCTCGTCGTGCTGGCGCAGATCCTGATCGGCAGGAGCCGCAGAAAGGCCGTCGCATGAGCACCGTGATGCTGGAGCTCGACCATCTCGAGAAGCGCTTCGGCGAGGTGCGCGCCGTCGAGGACGTCTCGCTCAGCATCGCCAAGGGCGAGTTCGTCGCGATCATGGGCCCGTCCGGCTGCGGCAAGACGACGACGCTGCGCATGATCGCCGGCCTCGATACGCCGTCGGCCGGCGAGATCCGGCTCTGGGGCCGAAGGCTCAACGAGGACGAGCCCTGGGAGCGCGACGCCCCGCTCGTCTGGCAGAGCTACGCCCTGTTCCCCTTCCTCTCGGTGCGCAAGAACGTCGAGTTCGGCCTGAAGCAGCGCCGCATGCCGGCCCAGCAGCGCAAGGCGAAGGCCACCGAATGGCTCGACCGGCTCGGCATCAGCGCCCTCGGCGAGCGGAGCGTCGACCAGCTCTCGGGCGGCCAGCGGCAGCGCGTGGCGCTCGCCCGCGCGCTCGCCACCGAGCCGGAAATGCTGCTGCTCGACGAGCCGCTGAGCGCGCTCGACCCGCATTTGCGCGTGCGCATGCAGGCCGAGCTGGTGCGCCTGCACCGCGAGCTGAAGATCACCTTCGTCTACATCACCCACCACCAGTCCGAAGCCTTCGCCATGGCCGACCGGGTGGTGATCATGAACGAGGGCCGCATCCAGCAGATCGGCGCCCCGCACGACATCTACCGCAAGCCCGGCAACCGCTTCGTCGCCGAGTTCATCGGCGGCAACAATATCTTGGCCGGCAAGGTTTTGGGCGCCAGCGCCGAGACGGCGGCGATGGCGACGCAGGTCGGCACCATGCATGCACCAACCGCGCCGGGGGTGGCGCCGGGCTCGGAGGCGGTGCTGGTCGTCGCCGCCGACCGCATCGAGCTCGACACTGTCGCCCGCGGCGACGGCAACGAGGTTTCCGCGCGCGTCGTCACCGTCGAGTTCGTCGGTTCGACCTTCACCGTCTTCCTCGAGACCGAGAGCGGCGGCGAGCTGCGCGTGCAGCGCTCGCTGTCGGAGATGGAGGGCATGCAGCTCGGCGTCGGCTCGGCCGTCGTCGCCCGCTGGCCCGTCCAGCACGGCTTCCTGCTCGCCGCCTGAACGCTTCAACCGACATCACCGGAGACCGGGATGACCACTCTCATTCGCGGCGCGACGATTCTGGCCATGGGCGGCGCGCAGGGCGCGACGCCGTTCCAGGGCGACCTCTTGATCGAGAGCGACAAGATCGCCGCGATCGGCGAGCAGCTCGACGCGCCCGAGGGCGCCACCGTCATCGACGGCGCCGGAAAGCTGGTCATGCCCGGCCTCGTCAACGCCCACCTGCATTCGGGCGAGGCGCTGTTCAAGGGCCGCTACGACAACATGCCGCTCGAGATCTGGATGCTCTACGCCTATCCGATCCTCGGCACCAAGCCGCTCGACCCGCGCCTCATCTATCTGCGCAGCATGGTGGTGGCGATCGAGAGCCTGAAAACCGGCGTCACCTGCCTCACCGACGACATCTTCGAGGCGCCGCGACAGACGCTCGACCAGCTCGGCGCCGCGGTGCAGGCCTATGACGACATCGGCATCCGCGCCACGGTCTCAGGCCATGTCATCGACAAGAACTTTCTCGACACCATCCCCTACACCCGCGAGCACGTGCCGCAGGCCATCTGGGACGAGGTGTCGAAGCTGTCGCCGCCGACGGTCGGCGACTACCTCGACTTCGCGAAAGAAGCGCATGCGCGCTTCCACGGCCGCTCCGGCCGCATCCGCTTCATGCTGGCGCCGTCGGCACCGCAGCGCTGCACGCCCGAGCTCTTGCAGGCGGTGAACGCGCTGGCGCTCGACTGGAAGGTGCCGTTCCACACGCACATCGTCGAGACCAAGGTGCAGGGCTGCACCGGGCCCGCGCTCTACGGGCGGACGCTGATGCGCTACATGCAGGACCTCGGCCTGCTGCACTCCGGCACGACGATCGCCCACTCGATCTGGGTGACCGACGAGGACATCGCGCTGATGGGGGCGGCCGGCGCCTCGATCGTCCACAACACGATCTCGAACCAAAAGCTCGGCGCCGGCATCGCGCCGGTGCGAAAGCTGCTCGAGGGCGGGGTGAACGTCGCCCTCGGCTCGGACGGCATCAGCACCAACGACACGCCGCGCATGTTCGACGTGATGCATGCCTGCGGCCTGATCCACAACGTGACGAGCCCGGACTATTCCCGCTGGCTCGACGCCTCCGAAGTGCTGCACGCCTGCACGCTGGCGGGGGCGAAAAGCGCGCTGATCGACGGCGAGACCGGCTCGCTGGAGGTGGGCAAGAAGGCGGATTTTTTGATCCTCGACATGGACACGGTCGCCTTCACGCCGCGCCACGACATCAGGAATCACCTCGTCTATTGCGAGAACGGCAGCTCGATCGAGAAGGTTTTCGTCAACGGCGAGATCGTCGTCGACGGCGGCAGGCTGACCAAGGTCGACGAGAAGGCGCTTCTGGCCGAGCTGCGCGCGGCGATGCCGGCGTTCCTCGCCTATCCCGAGGGGGTCGAGGAGAAGAACCGGGTGCTCGTGCCCTATTTCGACGCGATCCACCGCCGCTGCAATCTGGAAGACATCGGCGTGCACCGCCTGGCGACCGACCAGTCGTGGAGCGCCTGGGGCGGCAAGGTGGCGCACGGGGTGTGAGGCCCCGGCTGCGCGTTGAGCACCGACGTTCGGCCGACCAGGTGGATGAAGCGCACCGTGCCGTCCCGTATGCCGCCTGGGTCCAGACCTTTCGGACGCGGGCCTAGCACTCGGTCTTCATTTAGAAGCGAAGCTGCGAAGCAATCCAGGCTGCGGCCGTGGAAGAAAGGCCTGGATTGCTTTGCTGCCCTCGCAATGACGAGGTGTGATGCCATGCCGCCTGCACTTCGTCATCCTCCGCGAAGGCGGAGGATCCAGTCTGTCTTCGTGCTGCAAAGCGGAAAAGGCTGGATCCTCCGCCTTCGCGGAGGATG
>JAEZCD010000133.1 GCA_023430145.1 Pseudomonadota bacterium | reverse complement strand
GCCTCGGTCGGCGGCGCCTCGCGCGCCACCTCGGCCGGCGTGTCGATCCGCGCGACATCCGGCGCGATGGGCGGCGCGGTCTCCGCCTCCTCGCGGGTCTCGACCTCTTCGGCGAGCGTCGTCTTCGCCGGCTCGGCCGTCGCGTCGGTCTCGACCGGCTCCGGCTGCACCATGCTCGCCGGCGCCGATTCCGCCTGCGCCTGAGCGGCCTCGCTCGGCATGGAAGCGGCGGCGCTCTCGATCGGCGGCAGCTCGATGATGATCGGCGCCGGCGGCGCCTCGGCGGCCGAATCCGAGATCGGCCGGTTCAGCAGCAGGCCGACCACCAGCGCATGCAGGGCGAGAACGAGCGCGCAGGCCGCGGCCCAGCTGCGCAGCCGCGGCCCGTCGCCGGCCGAGGTGTCGACGAAGCTCATCGCCCCGGCGCGGAGTCCAGCCCGACGAGGCCGATCTTCAGGTAGCCGGCCGCGCGCAGCCGGTTCATGACCCCCATCAGCTCGCCATAGGGGACGCTGCGGTCGGCACGCAGGAAGATGCGCGCCTCGCGATCCCCGGAGGTCGCGCGGGCGAGGGCGGCGCCGAGCCCGTCCGGCTCCACCCGCGCCTCGCCGACCGCCAGCGACATGTCGCGGCGCACGGTCAGGAAGATCGGCTTGTCGGGGCGCCGCTGCTGCGTCGCCGTCGATTTCGGCAGCTCGACGGGGATGTCGACCGTGGCGAGCGGCGCCGCGATCATGAAGATGATCAGGAGCACCAGCATCACGTCGATGAACGGGGTGACGTTGATCTCGTGCTGTTCGCCGAGATCGAGATCGCCCTCGTCGAGCCGCGCCGCCACGGGGCTACTCGGCGGCCCGCACGCGGCCCGCGAGGCGCCGGTCGAGATCGCGCGAGACGAGCCGCTGGATCTCGGCCGAGACGTCGCCGAGGCTCGCCCGGTAGGCCGCGTTGCCGCGCGCGAACATGTTGTAGATCACCACCGCCGGTATGGCGGCGACGAGGCCGAGCGCGGTCGCCAGCAGCGCCTCGGCGATGCCCGGGGCGACGACGGCGAGGTTGGTGGTCTGCGCCTTCGAGATGCCGATGAAGCTGTTCATGATGCCCCACACGGTGCCGAACAGGCCGACGAAGGGAGCCGTCGAGGCGATGGTGGCGAGAACCCCGGTGCCGCGGGCGGCGGCGCGCACGGCGGCGACCTCGATCCGCTCGAGCCGCGAGGCGACGCGCTCCTTGACGCCGTCGCCCGGAATGTCGGCCGACTGACGCACCTCGGCCGCCGCGGCGCGCAGCATCTCGGTCGCCGGGCCGCGGCCGAAGCCTTGGCTCTTCACCGCCTCGCCGAGCGTCTCGGCCTTGGCGAGGTGGCGGGCGGCACGCCGGGCGCGCGAGCGGGCGCGGAGCAGCTCGAGCGATTTGACGATCCACACCGTCCAGGTGAGCACCGAGGCGAAGACGAGGCCGAGCATCACGAGCTGCACGACGATGTCGGCACCGAGGAACATGCCGAGCGGCGACAGGTCGCGCGGCAGATCCTCCGGCGCGAAGTCCGGCGGGCCGTCGATCGGGACCTGCTCGGGCAGGAGGGCCGCGTCGGTCGCCGGGCTCGCCGGCGCGGGCGCCGCCTCCGCTGCCGGCTGCTCCGGAGTCGGTGAGAGCGATGCCGGCGGCGCAGGATCGGCCGCGGGCGCCTGCGCGAAGAGGGGCGGCGCCGCCGTCAGCAGCATCGCCGTCAGGATCAACCCCCGAGCGAGCACGCGAGCACTCCTCACTTGTCGAACGGGGCGGCCGTGCGCGAGCTCGTCGCCACCGCGTCGAGGCAGCCCTCGGCGCCGGCCGCACCGCAGGCCGGCACGTCGTTCAGCAGCACCCGGCCGATCGTCTCGCAGCCGAGCTCGCCGAGCTCGAAGGATTTCACGATCGTCTTCGACCGCGCCAGCGAGCCGACGTCGACCAGGAGGCGCTTGGCGACGAGGCCGCCAGTATCGAACATCACGAGGTCGATTTTGAGGCCTTCCACCGGTTTCGGCTCGGTGTTCTGGACGACGATCGTCGCCCGGCAGTTGGGGCCGGCCGGATCGAGCCGGTTCAGCTCGATGTTGATCGGAGCGGCGCCCGCGGCGAGGCCGCCGGCGAGCAGCGCGGCGGCGGTCAGCGCTAGTCGCGCCAGGGCGCGCGGGATTGCGTCGGCGAAGGCGTGCATCTCGGCTCCATGCTGTGGCCGGGAAACTGTCGCTCCGCCGCCCGCGCGTCAACCGTTTTTGCTTTGAACTATTCGAATTACAGATCGCTTGCTGCGGTCTCGCGACGAATACTTGGACACCGGCCAGTGGACCACCGCACGTCGGCGTCGGCGACGACTCCCTCGTCATTGCGAGCGAAGCGAAGCAATCCAGGCTTCTCTTGCGGCGCTCGAAAGCTGGATTGCTTCCTCGCTTCGCTCCAGGGAAGAAACTGAGCTCCTCACCCTCTCGACTCGCGATTTAATCACTCCCTCAATGCCGGGCTTGTCCCGACAATCCAGTCTCTTCCGCCCTACAGGCTGGATCGCCGGGACAAGCCAGGCAATGAGGGAGAGAGGGGATTGGCTCTCAGCGAGGTTTCATCCGCCCGGATCCGCCGAAGGCCGGTACCCAACTCGCAATGACGAGCCCCCCGCAATGACGGCGCGGCCCCCGGCTTGAAACCCGCACCCGTTCCGCGCCATATGGCCGCGAACCGGCGGAGCGCAGCACGTGGCGGAAGCTTTCGAAGTCATGCTCGATTCGGGCGCCCTCTGGCTGGCCCTCGGCGCAGTGGTCTGCATCATCCTCGGCATCGGCGCCGTGCGAAAAATGTTCCGCGGCGCCGCCAAGGCCGAGCCGCCGGAGCCGCCGCACCGCCACCACCACTGACGCGCTCCGCCCGGCCATGCCCATGAATGGACCGAACGCGGTCGTCTTCGACCTCGGCGGCGTGCTCGTCGACTGGGACCCGCGCCACCTCTACCGAAAGCTGTTTCCGGGCGACGAGGCGGCGATGGAGGATTTCCTCGGGCGCGTCTGCACCTTCGCCTGGCACAGCCAGCTCGACGCGGGGGCGAGCTTTGAAGAGATCATCCTCCCGCTCAAGGCCCGGCACCCCGAGCACGTCGGACTGATCGATGCCTACAGCGACCGCTTCGCCGAGATGTTCGCCGGCACGATTGACGGCACGGTCGCCCTGCTCGAGCGGCTGCACGAGAACGGCGTGCCGCTCTATGCGCTCACCAACTGGCCGGCGGCCTATCCGCCGAGCCGGCTCGACTACCCATTCTTCGGCCGTTTCCGCGACGTCGTCGTCTCCGGCGTCGAGAAGGTGTGCAAGCCGGACCCGCGGATTTTCCGCATCCTGCTCGACCGCAACGGCCTTCGCGCCGAGGAGACGGTTTATGTCGACGACCGGCAGGACAATACCGACGCCGCCGAGGCGCTCGGCATGCGCGCCGTGCGCTTCACCTCGCCGGAGGCGCTCGAGCGCGACCTTCTGCGCTTCGGCCTGATCTGAGCCTCGCCTCTCGGGCTTCGCCGGACGAACACGTGCAGCGGCAGCCGCCTCAATGGGCGGGCGCCGCCTCCACGGCCGCGTTCGCCGTCACCGGCTGCGGCTCCGGCGCTTCCCGGCGCCGCTGCTCGCGGCGGCGGAGGAGCTCCCAGGCGACGGCGCCGGCGAGCGTCAGCACGATCAGCACGAGGCCGAGCGCGTTCACCGACGGCGTGATGCCGGTGCGCACTTTCGTGGCGATGTAGATCGTCAGCGGCGTCTCGAGGCCGCGGACGAACAGGGTCGTGTTGTAGTTCTCAAAACTCTGCAGGAAGCCGATCAGCGCGCCGGCGAGCAGGGCCGGGCGCAGATAGGGCACGAGAATGCGCCGGAACACCTGCGCGCGGGTGGCGCCGAGGTCGAGCGCAGCCTCCTCCTGCGTGCGGTCGAAGCGCTGCAGGCGCGCCGACACCATCAGCATGACGTAGGCGGCGATGTAGCTCGCCTGCGCGAAGACGATCAAGAGCTTGCCGCCGCCGATGCCGAAGCGCTGCCAGAAGACCAGCGTCGCGATGCCGATGACGACGCCGGGGGTGAGGATCGGCGACACCATCACCCCGTAGAGGAGGCCGCGCGACTTGCCGCCGAGGCTGTCGAGGACGAGGGCCGCCGCCGTGCCGATCGGCACCGAGACGAGCACGACGCCGAGGCCGATGACGAGGCTCGTGCCGAGCGCGCTCCACATGGTGCGATCGTTCCAGAGGGCGACGAACCAGTCGAGCGTCGTGCCGAGCCAGGGGGTGACGGTCGGGAAGCGGCTCGTGTTGAAGGCCGCCGCGCCCATGATCGCGAGCGGCGCGAAGATGTAGAGGAAGAACAGGATCAGATAGGCGTTGAGGAGCAGTTTTTGGCCGGCGCCGGAGTCACGCATGGGGGGCGGCCTCCCGCCTTCGAGAGCGCTGCGGCCGCCCGCTCGTCATTGCGAGCGAAGCGAAGCAATCCAGACCTTCCTTTGCTGCTGCGAAGAGCTGGATTGCTTCGTCGCTTCGCTCCTCGCAATGACGGAGAGGCACAGCGCCGAGACCCCCGCTCATTTCGCCACGTCCGCGAGGCCGACGCGGAAGAGGCGCAGCGTCAGCATGACGAAGCCGAGGCAGAGGATCAGCAGGGCGAGCGCATAGGCGCTGCCGCGGTTCCAGTCGCCGCCCTCGAAGAACCAGTTGTAGATGATCTCGGTGAACCAGCGGCTGCCGGGCGCGCCGAGCAGGGCCGGCGCCACGTAGGAGCCGGCGGCCAGCATGAAGGTGAACACGCAGCCCGTCGCGATGCCGGCTTTCGCGTGCGGGATGACGATGCGGCGGTGGATGCGAAGGGTGCCGGCGCCGAGATTGCTGGCCGCCTCGATCTGCGTGCGGTCGAGGCTCGAGATCGAGTTGTAGATCGGGAACAGCATGAAGAGGATGTACGCATAGGCCATGCCGGCGACGACCGCGCCGTCGCCGTAGAAGCGGATCGGCTCCGACGTCACGCCGAGCCCCTGCAGCACAGCGTTCAGCGGCCCGCGGAAGGCGAGCAGGATGTACCAGGCCAGCGTCCGCAGCACCTCGTTGATCCAGAACGGCACGATCAGCAAGAGGAGCAAGAGGGCCACCCGGCGTGGCGTCGCCACTTGCGCGAGGTAGTAGGCGAGCGGATAGGTGAGGATCAGCGTCACGAGGGTGACGACGACGCTCGCCACCACCGTCTTGAAGAAGATGCCGCGGTGGATCGGGTCGTTGGCGAGATAGGTCAGGTTCGACAGCGTGTAGGTGTCGCGCGGGCCGCCGATCTCGGCCGGCACGAGGTTCGGCCGGAGCGCGAAGTCGATCATGAAGATGTCCGGCGCCAGCACGAGGCCGAGCAGCCAGGCGGCGACGAGCGCGAGGAAGACCCCGGCGAGCCCCGGCCCGAAGCGGGTGAAGAGCGCGGTCATGGCGCTTGTCTTCTCCTCCCCCTGAAAGGGGGAGGCCGGACTCGCGAAGCGAGCCGGGAGGGGGTCTTCGGAGCCGCCGCCTGACCCCCACCCGGACGGCTACGCCGTCTCGACCTCCCCCTTTCAGGGGGAGGAGAAGAGGGGCCGATCTCGTGAGGGGTTAGGGCCATCGTCACCCCTCCGCCCTTAACACGAGCCCGTCGTCGGCAGAGAAGCCGAGCCGGGCCGCCTCGCCGGGGGCCGGGCCGGGGTCGCCGCCGGTCGGCATGTGGACGGTGAACTCGGTGCCGTCCTCGGCGACGCCGACCGTGGAGGCGAACGGCCCCTCGAACTCGCGCCGGACGATCTTTAGCGCCACCGCATTGGCGGCGCCGTTCGGCTCGAGATGCAGCCGCTCCGGCCGCACGAACAGGATGGCCTTGTCGCCGGCCTGCAGCGCGCCGCCCGCGCGCCCGGCGAAGCGGCCGAGCGGGGTGTCGAGCGCGGCATGGCCGTTCGCAACCTCGGCGACGCGGCCGGCGATGCGGTTCGTCTCGCCGACGAAGGAGGCCACGAAGGCCGTCGCCGGGCGGCCATAAATCTCCTCGGGCGGGCCGACCTGGTGCAGCCGACCGGCGCTCATGACGCCGACGCGGTCGGACATGGCGAGCGCCTCGCCCTGGTCGTGCGTGATGTAGAGGAAGGTGACGCCGGTGCGCTTCTGGATGGCGCGCAGCTCGGCGCGCATGTGCTGCCGGAGCTTCAGGTCGAGCGCCGACAGCGGCTCGTCGAGCAGCAGCACCTTCGGGTCGACGGCGAGCGCGCGGGCGATTGCGACGCGCTGCCGCTGGCCGCCCGAGAGCTGGTCCGGGCGGCGGTCGGCGAAGCCGCCGAGGGCGACGAGGTCGAGCAGTTTTTCCGCCCGTGCGCGCCGCTCGGGCTTCGGCATGCCGCGCACCTCGAGGCCGAAGGCGACGTTCTCCCACACCGGCATCAGCGGGAACAGCGCGAGACTCTGGAAGATCATCGCCGTCGGCCGGCGGTTGGCCGGCAGGCCGCGCTGGTCCTCGCCGCCGATGCGGATCACGCCCCGCGTCGGCTCGAGGAATCCGGCGACGAGCCGCAGCACCGTCGTCTTTCCGCAGCCGGAGGGGCCGAGCAGGGAGAAGAACTCGCCCGGCTCGATGGCGAGCTGGAAGTCGTGCACGGCGACCGTGGTGCCGAACCGCATCTCGACATGGTCGAGCTCGACGCCGTGGCTCATGGGTGGACCGAATGATCGGGATGCACGGTCCCCTTTTCTCCCCCTGCACGGGGGAGACCGGACTCCCCCGGCCTCGAGCCGGGGG
>JAEZCD010000057.1 GCA_023430145.1 Pseudomonadota bacterium | reverse complement strand
CGCATATTGTAGTCGATGATGGCGCCGTCCCATGGTCCCGGAGGCGCCGTCGGCGAGAGGATGTCCTTCGTGTGCATCGTCTCGTAGCGCCACTGGTCGGTGTGCGTATAGAAGAACGACGTCGAGTTCTGCTGGCGCGGCGGACGACCCCAATCGAGCGCAAAGGCGAGCGGCGCCCAGCCGGCCTGCGGACGCAGCTTCTCCTGGCCGACGTAGTGCGACCAGCCACCGCCCGACTGACCGACACACCCGCACATGACGAGCATGTTGATCACGCCGCGATAATTCATATCGCAGTGATACCAATGGTTCATCGCGGCGCCGATGATCACCATCGAGCGGCCATTGGTCTTCTCGGCATTGGTCGCGAACTCGCGCGCCACCGTGACGATGGCATCGCGCTTCACCCCCGTGATGCGCTCGGCCCAGGCCGGCGTGAACGGGACGTCGTCGTCGTAGTTGGTCGCGACGTTGCCGCCGCCGAACCCGCGGTCGAGGCCGTAATTGGCCGTCATCAGATCGAAGACGGTGGCGACCCTGATGGTCGAGCCGTCCGCGGCGGTGATGGTGCGCACGGGCACGTTGCGCGTGAGAATCTCGCCGTGCGCGGTGGCGACAAAACCCTGCGTCGCGCGGCCGCCGAAATAGGGGAAGTCGACGGGGGCGATCTCGGCGGTGCCGCCCGCCAGCGTCAGTGCAAGGCGGATGTCGCGGCCGGCGCCGTCTTTCTCCTCGAGGCTCCATTTGCCGCTTTCGCCCCAGCGGTAGCCGATCGAGCCGCGCGGCGCGACGAGATCACCCGACGCCTCGTCGATCGCGACCGTCTTCCAGTCGGGATTGTTGGTCTCGCCGAGGCCGCCGCCGATCTCCGACGCCCGCAGCAGCCGCTCGGGAACGAGGCGGCCGTCGCGCTCGACCAGGCGAACGAGGAAGGGAAGGTCGGTGTACTTGCGCGCGTAGTCGTCGAAATAGGGAACCGTGCGGTCGAGGTAGTATTCGCGCAGGATGACGTGGCCCATGGCGAGCGCCAGTGCCGCGTCGGTGCCCTGCTTCGGGGCGAGCCAGATGTCGGCGAACTTGGTCGCCTCGGCATAGTCCGGGCTGACGACGGCGCTCTTGGTGCCCTTGTAGCGCACCTCGGTGTAGAAATGGGCGTCCGGCGTGCGCGTCTGCGGCACGTTCGAGCCCCAGACGATGATGAAGCCGGCATTGTACCAGTCGGCGCTTTCCGGAACGTCGGTCTGCTCGCCCCAGGTCTGCGGCGAAGCCGGCGGCAGGTCGCAATACCAGTCGTAGAACGACATGCAGGTGCCGCCGAGCAGCGACAGATAGCGTGAGCCGGCCGCGTAGGAGACCATCGACATGGCGGGGATCGGCGAGAAGCCGATGACGCGGTCGGGGCCGTGCGTCCGCACCGTATAGGCGTTGGCGGCGGCGATGATCTCGTTGACCTCGTCCCAGGAGGCGCGCACGAGGCCGCCATGGCCGCGGATGGCGGTGTAGTCGCGGCGCTTGTCCGGATCCTCGACGATCGACGCCCAGGCCGCCACCGGCGGCAGCTCGGCCCGCGCGCGGCGCCAGAGCTTCAGTAGGCGGCCCCGGATCAGCGGATATTTCAGCCGCGCGCCGGAATAGAGGTACCAGCTGTAGGAGGCGCCGCGTGCGCAGCCGCGCGGCTCGTGGTTCGGCAGGTCGGGCCGCGTGCGCGGATAGTCGGTCTGCTGCGTCTCCCAGGTGACGATGCCGCCCTTGACGTAGATCTTCCAGGAGCAGGAGCCGGTGCAGTTCACCCCGTGTGTCGAGCGCACGATCTTGTCGTGCTGCCAGCGCTTGCGGTAGCCGTCCTCCCAGGAGCGATCCTCGCTCGTGACGATGCCGTGCCCGTCGGAGAACTCCTCGGGGCTTCTCCTGAAGAAGGTCAGGCGGTCGAGAAAATGCGACATGGCGGATCGCCTTTGCCTTAAGCGGCCGGGGCCGGCTGGATGGACGCGGCCCGACGGGCACGCTCGACGTCGTGGAGCAGGCCGCCGCGGCGCGCGTAGACGGCCCAGGTGATGGCGAGGCAGCTCACATAGAAGGCGAGGAAGCCCCACAGCGCGGCCTCCGGGCCGCCGGTGAGCGCGATCGACGAGCCGTAGCTCTTCGGGATGAAGAAGGCGCCGAAGGCGGCGATCGCCGAGGTGAAGCCGGTGATGGCGGCCGATTCCTTCTCGGCCTGTCGGCGGCGGCTCTCGGCGTCGGCGCCGGGCATCAGCCGCAGCATCTCCTTGCCCATGATCGCCGGGATCATCTGGAAGGTGGAGGCGTTGCCGACGCCGGTGGCGAAGAAGAGCAAGAGGAACGAGGCGAAGAAGCCCCAGAACGCGCCTGGCTGGTCCTTGATGCCGATGAACCAGAGCACTCCGGCGACGCCAGCCATCATCAGCACGAAGACCCACAGCGTGACGCGGGCGCCGCCATACTTGTCGGCGAGCCAGCCGGTTCCCGAGCGCGACAGCGCGCCGACGAGCGGACCGAGGAAGGCGAACTGCAGCGCGTCGACCTCCGGGAACAGCGTCTTCGACAGGAGCGGGAAGCCCGCCGAGTAGCCGATGAAGGAGCCGAAGGTGCCCGTGTAGAGCCAGCACATGATCCAGTTGTGCTTGCGCTGGAAAATCACGGCCTGCTCGGCGAACGAGGCTTTCGCCGAGGCGATGTCGTTCATGCCGAACCAGGAGGCGAAGGCCGAGATCACGATGAACGGCACGAAGAAGAAGCCGGCATTCTGCAGCCAGAGCGGAGCCGGCCCGGCCGGGGTCGCGACCATGGCCGGCTCGCCGCCGAACCAGCCGAAGATGCCGGCGGTGACGGCGAGCGGCACCACGAACTGCACGACGCTGACGCCGAGATTGCCGAGGCCGGCATTGAGCGCCAGCGCGTTGCCCTTCTCCGCCTTCGGGAAGAAGAAGGAGATGTTGGCCATCGAGGAGGCGAAGTTGCCGCCGCCGAAGCCGCACAGCAGCGCCAGGATCAAGAGCACGATGTAGGGCGTGTCGGGGTTCTGGACGGCATAGCCGATGCCGAGCGCCGGGATGATCAGCGACCAGGTGGTGAGCGTCGTCCACAGGCGCCCGCCGAAGATCGGCACCATGAAGGAGTAGAAGATGCGCAGCGTCGCCCCCGAGATGCCGGGCAGCGCCGCGAGCCAGAAGAGCTGGTCGGTGGTGAAGGTGAAGCCGACCAGCGGCAGCTTGGCGACGACGACCGACCACACCTGCCAGACCGCGAAGGAGAGCAAGAGCGCCGGGATCGAGAGCCACAGATTGCGACGGGCGATGGCGCGGCCGGTGCTGGCCCAGAACCCCGGGTCCTCGGGGCGCCAGTCGGTGAGAACGGCGCCTCTCGGCCGCACGGGCGCCGTCGGCACCGGCATGCCCTGCATCTCCGGGAACGGCGGCAGCTTCTCGAGCGCCACGCCGGCCGCCGCCCGCTCCATCTGCCGGATGGCGACGTGCATCCAGACGAGCGCGCCGGTGACGAGGACGAACAGCGCCATGAAGCAGCTCGTCCACAGGCCGGTGAGGTCGAGCAGGACGCCGAACAGGATCGGCAGCACGAAGCCGCCGAGGCCGCCGATCATGCCGACGAGGCCGCCGACGGAGCCGACGTGGTCGGGGTAATAGACCGGGATGTGCTTGTAGACGGCGGCCTTGCCGAGCGACATGAAGAAGCCGAGCACGAACACCGTCACCATGAAGGGGACGAGCCCCATTTCCAGGTGGAAGGCGATCGGCCCCTTCTCGCCGTGCACGACGTAGTCGGTCGGCGGGTAGGAGAGGACGAAGGTCGCCGCGACCGC
Organism: Pseudomonadota bacterium; assembly: GCA_023430145.1. Classification (GTDB taxonomy): domain Bacteria; phylum Pseudomonadota; class Alphaproteobacteria; order Rhizobiales; family Methylopilaceae; genus JAEZCD01. The sequence goes on along the minus strand of JAEZCD010000057.1, from coordinate 385 downwards.
GACCATCAGCGTCCAGTAGAGCACCCGGCGCGCGCCGTAGACATCGGACAGGTGCCCGCCATAGGCGCGGAAGAGGCTCGCCGACAGCGAGAACAGGGCAGCCGTCATGCCAGCGGCCTTGATGCCGAGGCCGTAGACGTTGATCAGGTATTGCGGCAGCCACAGCGCCAGCGCGACGAAGGCGCCGAAGACGAAGAAGTAGTAGAGCGAGAAGCGCCACACCTGGATGTTCTTGAGCGGCTCGAGCTCGAGCCAGGCGCTCTTCGTCGCCGCGCCGGTGCGCCGGCGCTCGGCGATCACCGGGTCTTCGCTCGTCGTGAGCCAGAAGACGATCGCCGTGACGACGAGGCCCGCCGCCCAGATCTGCGCCACCGCCTGCCAGCCG
>JAEZCD010000269.1 GCA_023430145.1 Pseudomonadota bacterium | reverse complement strand
GCATAGACGAGACTCTCCGCCGCCGCGAACGCGCACCAGGCCGCCTCCTTGGCGATGAAGGCCCGGTCCCAAGCGGCCGACAGGATCTCGCAGGCTTCCATCGCAGCAACCGCCGCCCGCGCCGCGTCGATCGCCTTGCCGAATGCGCGGTCGGCGGCACTTTCGTCGATCGGGCGGCCGGCCGCGGCGACGAGCGCCGCACATGTCGCCGCGGCCTCACGAACGAGCGGATCGGCGATGCCGGGATTGACGGCTTCGTCGGTCAGCAGCCAGTGCAGGAACCGCCATGCGACGCGCGAGAGGTCCGCTCCGGGCTCGGCCGCGCCGAGGAAGCGCTCCGGCCAGAGGCGGGCGTCCGCGCACGGCAGAGCGTGGAAAATCGCGTCCTCGACGAGGGCCAGCGCGACCGGGATGCCGAAGCGCTGCTCGTACTCGAGAGGGTTGCCGGATCGCAGCGGGCAGCCGACCGCGCTGCCCTTTCCGTCTTTCCGGTGGGCGTCGCCCTGCACGAGGCTTCCCGCCTCGCGTCCGGCCGCCATTGCGGCGAGCGCCGCCGCCTTGAGAGCCGGGTCGGCGTGGTAGGCGAGGAGCATTCCGCTGGGCGTGCCCTTAGGCGCTAGTCGTCGCGATTGTCCGTGCAGTAATAGCCGATGAAGCACGCCTTCGAATCCAGTGTCCGCACCCAGGCCGGCGCAAGATATTGGTCCTCGAGACAGTAGGCGGCGTCCTTGACGTAGCGATTGTAGACGTCCGGCCCCGAATTGATGAGCGATGCGCCTTTCGTCTGGATGATCGCCTTGACCTGCGCGCAGGTCATCGCCCGGGCATTCGGCCCTTCCTGCGCGAGCGCGGTCGCGGCGAGGAGGGAGCCGAAGGCGAGGGGAAGAAGGGCGAGGCGGCTGACGGTCGACGGCATGATCTCTTCTCCTTGTCTGTGCCTGTCGCAAACGGCGACGAGAATCGGCCGGGAATCGTAATCTTTCATGACATCGCCCGGAAAGCGGCGCTCGGTCCGCGGCACGGAGAGGTGCAGGAACAGGCAGGCCGGCCCGATCCGTGGCCCGCATCGCGCTCGCCGAGAGAGAGACCGCGCTCCGTGCCGCGACCGTCGGCTGCCTCGGGGAGACGAAACCCCCGTCACCTCCGAGGCACCGACGAGAAAATCTATCTTCCCCTCGCAGTGTCGTACCCACTGATCGTGCATTCCAAGCTCGAGATGAAGCCCTGAGTGCCAAACCGCAACAATGTTACCGTCATTCGTCTGCCCGCTGGGACAAACAACAGGACGTTCTCCGTCGCTACATAGAACATGTTGGCTCCGGAACTGACGATCACAGGACGAAGCTCGGCCGTGGAGTCGATCCCTTTGCCGAGCTTCCGCGCCATGAAGGTCCATCCAAACAAGGATACATTGTTGGACGTTCTCGCGCGGCAGCTGATAAATCGAATCTCATAATCGTGCTTCTCGGGCACCACTCCGAAGTCGACGACGCACTCGTCCGTGCATCGAGACGTGTTTTCCGAATACATCGTGAAGCCGGTCGCTTCGGCGGCGATGGACGGATGAACACCCATCGTGGAAGCGAGGATAATCGAGGATATGAGCGGTGCCTTCGCCTTGGGCATGGACGTGTTTCTCCCGGTTTCTGCCACCGCCGCCGAGACGGTCGATGGCATCATCGCTTCGTCTGTGCGTCGAGCCAATCCTACCGGAGTCCGGCAGCGCGCCAGCGAATGCCGGCATCCGGGGAAGGGGTGCCTAACCCGAAAGCGCGCACGCACCTCACCCGGTCCCGCCCGCGCGCCGCGTTGCGCAAGTCCGGCCTGCGCGGCATCCTTCGCGCATGCGCGCCTCTGGCATCGTGCCCGCATCGCTCCGCATGGCCGCGACCGCCCCGTTCCTCGCCCTGGTCGTCACCCAGCCCGCGCGGGGCCACGGCGAGGCGGCATGGATCATGGAAGGGAAATACGCCTGGTGCTGCGGCGAGCACGACTGCGCGATCGTGCCGGCGACCCGGATCCGCATCGTCCCCGGCGGCTATCTCCTGCTCGACACCGGCGAGATGTTTCCCGAGGACGTCGCCAAGCCGAGCCCGGACGACGATTTCTGGCGCTGCCGGACGGACGCGGCCGATCCCAACAGCCCGACCCGCTGCTTCTTCAAGCCCACCCGGGGCTGGTGAGCGCGGAGGGCGCGGCGGCGCCGCGGTCGGGGAGGGGGCTTTTGCGCGCAAGCAGTCGGCTCGCAGCGGAGTGCGCGGTGCCGCCGGCAGCCGGGTGGGGCCCGACCGTGTGCGCGGCCGGGCCCCTACCGTCCGGCCGCCCGCGCCTCCCCTTGCGGGGGCGATGAGGCGCGAGCTTCTGCAAAGAGGGGTTGGTGCAGCCCCGTCCCGCATGCCGTCCGGCGCGCCCGAGAAAGCGCATCCGGCCTGAACGAGGGCTGAGCCGGTTCGTCAGCGGATTGACAGGTCCGGGTCCGCGACGCCGGAGATCGCCTGGGCGGCGCCGCGTCGCGAGGCCGGGGAGGATGCGATCCGAGCGCTCCGAGAGCCCGAGCGCGCCGCATGCGTTTTCCCTTTCAGGCTCCCGTCGCCGGGCGTATTGTTCCCAATGGGGCACGGCCGCCTGCGGGCGGCGCTTCGAGCGGAGCCGACCATGTCGAGACATGCTCGCCGTACCGTGTCCTTTGTTGTGGTCGCGTTCGTCGCGGCATGGACAAGCGCAGGCCACGCGCAATTCCGAAATCTCGATTCGGCCGTGGCGAGCGATGGCAAGCCCATCGAGGATCTGGCTGCCCTGCGCGCCGGCCAGTCAATCATGCATGGATATCGCGGCGACGGCCCGCACCTGGCCCCGGGCGAGACCAATGATGCCCGCGCCAGCATCCGGGGCGCATCGGCGTCGGTCGACCAGGAGCAGACGAGCAAGCGCTACATCATCGGCAACGACAATCTGGTGCGCGTGCAGCCGACGACGAACTATCCGACGCGGGCGATCGCGCGCATCTCCTACTTCGCCCCGGCGACCAAGCAGAATCTCTTCTGCACCGCCTTTCTCGTCAGCAAGAACCTCGTGGCGACGCGCGGCTCGTGCGTCTTCCACTACGGCAACAACAAGAAAGCCTGGTCCGAGAATGTGGTGGTCGCGGTCGGCCAGGACGGGTTCCAGAAGCCATATGGCGAGTGCCGGGGGAAGAGGCTCTTCTCGGTACGCGGCTGGACCCAGCACAAGAACGAGAAGTACGACTACGGCGCCATCAAGCTCGACTGCAACATCGGCCTGACGACCGGCTTCTTCGGCCTCGCCGAGCAGCCGGACAGCCTGCTGGTCGGCCACCATTTCTATGCCGGCGGCTACCCGGCGCCGGTCGTTCCCCCGACCTACACGCCCGCCGGATCACAGTGGCAGGGGTACGGACGCGTTCTGTCGACGAGCTCGCGCCTTCTCGTCTTCAACGCCGACACGTACGGCTACATGGGCGGCGGCCCCCTGTGGAACAACTTTCCCGGCTGCACGGACGTCGCCTGCGCGGTGGCGATCCTTCTGGATCCGCATCGGAGCGGCAGCACCAAGCACAATGCCGGCGTGCGGATCCTGCCGCCGATCTTCAACAACTACTTCAATTGGTCGGGCGGCGGGGGCGGCGTGATCCTCTGATCGATGCCCGATCGATCTGCCACCCGGGCTAGCCGCGCGGCCGCTCGACCACGCACGAGCCAAGAAGGCCCCGGCCGCGTGAGCAGCCGGGCCCCTACAGCATCTCCGCGCTGGTGCTCTTGCGAGGGGGCGACGCGGGCGCCGGAGAGCGATCCCGGAACAGCTGCCTACCGGAGCCGACAGGCGAGGACGCGTTCGCCGTCGATCCGGACCCGCACTCGGCTGCCGCGATCGACCGTGGGGAAGTTGTCAGGGAATGGCTTGCCGCTGTCGTCGCCGAGGTTGAGGTCGCCTCCGACATCCCCGCCCGCGACGGTCCGGAGGCGAACCGAGCCGACGTTGACGCCTTCGACCGACACCTTCATCCGCTGCCCTTCGGAGAAGTCGCCACCAGGTGCCGCCTCGAACTCGGCACTGAACCGCAGGCGGCCGCCGGTGCGCTCCTCGTAGCGGGCATGCAAGGAAATGTCGTTCGGACCTTCCGCATCGCATTCGAGCCGAAGGTCATCCCCGCCGGCCGCTCGAGCCCCGGGTGCGCCCAAAGCTGCGGCCGCCGCGAGCGCCGCTACCGCGACCGAGAATCGGGTGAAACCGCTCATTCTTCGAACTCCCTCGTGTTGTCGTTTCGAGCGCCAATGTGAGGGTGAAGCGTCGACGCCACGCTGACGGGCCGCGTCAGGGAAATGTCAGCGACGGCAGGCCGGTTCGTTAAGGGCGTGTCCCTGGCGTGACCCCGAGCGACTTCTGCAGCGGGATTTTTTCGGGCTGAGAAGCCCAAAAGCGCGACGAAAAACTGGAGGCCACGCCCGGAATCGAACCGGGGTGCAAGGATTTGCAGTCCTCTGCGTAACCACTCCGCCACGTGGCCTCGTGCGGCTGGCCGGCAGCCGCGAGCGGGCGATCTGTCTAGCACCGCCGGCGCCGCCGTCGCAACGGTCATCGTGTCTCGGCCCGCAGCCGGGGAGGGGCGCTTGCCTTTGCCGGGGCCGTAGCGCAGAACGCAAATGCCTCCGATGGAGCCAATGGGGACGGCAATGATGGATTTCGCCCGCGCGCGGCAGACCATGGTGGACACCCAGATCCGCACCGGCGACGTCACCGACCAGCACGTGCTCGAAGCCTTCCTCGCCGTCCCGCGCGAGGCCTTCCTGCCCGAGGCGCAGCGGACGCTCGCCTATCGCGATCGCGCCGTCGAGGTCACGGGCCACCGGGGCGGGCCGAAGCGCTTCCTGCTGGACCCGATGGTGCTGGCGAAGCTCTTGCAGCTCGCCGACCTCGAGGAGGCCGGCCGGGCGCTCGTCGTCGGCTGCGCCACCGGCTACTCGGCGGCGCTCGTCGCCGAGCTCGTCCCCGAGGTCGTGGCGCTGGAGAGCGATCCGGCGCTGACGGGGATCGCGCGGAGCGCGCTCGCGGCGCGTCCGAACGTGACCGTCGTCGAAGGCGAGCTGACCGCCGGCTGGGCCGCCGGCGCGCCCTATGACGTCGTTCTCGTCGACGGCGCGGTCGAGTTCGTGCCGGAGGCGCTGCAGAGCCAGGTGCAGGAGGGCGGCAGGCTCGTCGCCATCGTCGGCACCGGCATGGCCGGCAAGGCGATGCTCTACCGCCGCGTCGACGGCGACTTCAGCGGCTTCCCGGCCTTCGATGCCCCGGCGCCGCCGCTGCCCGGCTTCCAGAAGCCGCCGAGCTTCGTGTTCTGAGAGCGGCGGCCGGGGCGGCTTTACCTCCCAGCAACATTCGGCAACCGATTATTAACCTTAACCGTTCCTAAATCGCCCCGACGAGGATCGGGGTGGCCGCCGGCTGCCGCGATCGAGCGACGAGCGGCCGGGAACGATGATGACGATCGCAACGCGACGACGCGGGCAGGGGCTCCTCGCCGGGATCGCCCTCTGCGCGCTGATGGCCGGATCGGCCGCCGCCGACACGATCGAGGGCGCGCTGGCCAAAGCCTATGTCAACAATCCGACGCTGAACGCCCAACGCGCCTCGCTGCGCGCCACCGACGAGCTCGTGCCGCAGGCGCTGTCCGGTTACCGGCCGACCGTCGACATGCAACTCAGCGCCGGGCGCGAGGTGCTGGGCTCGCGGACGGATGTCGCCATCAACTCGGGCAGCCTGACGCCGCGCTCGGCCTCGATCACCGCGACCCAGAACATCTTCGACGGATTCCGCACCCGCAACAACACCCGAGCTTCCGAATCACAGGTCCTCTCGGCCCGCGAGACGCTCCGAAACGCCGTCCAGAACACCCTCTACGACGCCGCCGTGGCCTATATGGACGTGCTGCGGGACGCCGCGATCCTCGACCTGCGCAAGAACAACCTCGAGGTGCTGGAGGAGGAGCTGCGGTCGACGCGCGAGCGCTTCAATGTCGGCGTCGTCACGCGCACCGACGTTGCCCAGGCCGAGTCGGCCGTCGCCGGTGCGAAGTCCGACGTCAGCGGCGCGGAGGCGACGCTCAACACGAGCCGCGGCAACTACCGCAAGGTGATCGGCGTCGAGGCGGGCAAGCCGGTGCCGGCGCGGGCGATCGACAGGCTCCTGCCGCGCTCGCTCAGCTCCGCGGTCGACGTGAGCCAGGCCGAGCATCCGGCCATCCGGGCGGCGCTGCACGGTGTGGACGCCGCGCAGATCCAGATTCGGTCGATCGAGGGCGAGCTGCTGCCGACGTTGCAGCTGCAGGGCAATGTCACCGGCGCCGTCGAGCAGCAGCTGAGCGTCCACCGGTCGCGCTCGGCCAGCATCCTCGGCGTCCTCAGCGTGCCGATCTACGAAGGCGGGCAGGTCTATTCCCGCGTCCGGCAGGCGAAGGAGACCGCCGGCCAGCGGCGGCTCGAAGCCGACGAGGCGCGTGACGAGGTGCGGGCCGCCGTGGTCTCGGCATGGGGCTCGCTCGAGGCCGCCCGTGCGCAGATCATCTCCGCGCAGGCGCAGGTCGATGCGGCCCAGGTCGCCTTCGCCGGCACCCGCGAGGAAGTCCGCGTCGGCGAGCGCACCACGCTCGACCTGCTCATCCAGCAGCAGGCGCTGCTCGATGCCCGCACCTCGCTCGTGCAGGCGCAGCGCGACCGCATCGTCGCCTCCTACGCGCTCCTGTCGGCGGTCGGCTGGCTGTCGACGGGCCGGCTGGGGCTCAAGGTGCAGACCTATGATCCGACGCGGCACTACAACCAGGTGCGCGACAAGTGGATCGGCCTTCGCACGCCCTCCGGGCAGTGAGGCTTTGCGGGGCCCGCCGATCTCCGGCGAGGCCTTGAACCGCGGCGCCGCGGATGACACATCTGCCGGGCATCTCTCTCACGCCCGCCGGTGATCCCTCCATGCCCGCACAGACCCGCCCGATCGAGCTGCACTTCTGGCCGACGCCGAACGGCTTCAAGATCTCCATCATGCTGGAGGAGTGCGGACTGCCCTACGACGTGAAGCTCGTCGACATCGGCAAGGGAGACCAGTTCAAGGCGGAGTTCCTCGCCATCTCGCCCAACAACCGCATGCCGGCGATCGTCGATCCCGAGGGTCCCGGCGGCACGCCGATCTCGGTCTTCGAAAGCGGCGCCATCCTGCAGTATCTCGGCCGCAAGACTGGAAAATTCTATCCGAGCGAGGAGCGCGCCCGCGTCGCCGTCGAGGAGTGGCTGATGTGGCAGATGGGCGGCCTCGGCCCGATGGCCGGCCAGGCGAACCATTTCCGCATCTACGCCCCCGAGAAGCTGCCCTACGCCATCAACCGCTACACCAACGAGGTGAACCGCCTCTACGGGGTGATGAACAAGCGGCTCGCCGACCGCGAGTTTCTGGCCGGCGACTATTCGATCGCCGACATGGCCTGCGTCGGCTGGGCGCGCGGCTGGGAGCGGCAAGGCCAGGACATCGCCGAGTTCCCGCACTTCAAGCGCTGGCTCGACACCATCCTCGCCCGGCCTGCGGTGGTCCGCGCGCTCGAGGTCGGCAAGGACGCCCGCAAGGCCGACCTTGCCACCGATAAGGATGCGCAGAAGGTGCTGTTCAATCAGCGCGCGCGGACGTGAGGCTCGCCTCTCGCTCCTCGGAGCGGGGACCCCGGCATGAAAAAGGCGCCTCGCGGCGCCTTTTTTCGTGCAGCCCGGGAGGGCCTTACTTGATCTTCGTTTCCTTGAACTCGACGTGCTTCTTGGCGATCGGGTCGTACTTCTTCTTCGCCAGCTTCTCGGTCTGCGTGCGGGTGTTCTTCTTCGTCACGTAGAAGTACCCGGTGTCGGCCGAGCTCAGCAGCTTGATCTTCACCATGGCGGCTTTGGCCATCGTCAGAAACCTTCCGATTGCGGGCGCACTCGCCCCGTGATTTTGGCCGGACCCTAGACGGCCGCGATGCAAAGTCAAGGCGGTGCGCTTCGGCGAGATGCCGGAAACCATGCCTTGCGATCGCCCGGATGCGGACGGATCGTCGTTACCTCTCGAGCGCTAAGGTCGAGACGCGTTTGCCGGAGCCGGACATGCGATTTGCCTTCTTGCAGCTCGGAGCGCTCGTCGCGGCGCTCCTCGGCGGCGTTGCCTCGGCGTCCGCAACCGAGTCCTCGGCCGAGCCGATGGCGCGGCTCGCGGCGCCGAAGGGCAGTCCGGTCGCCATCAACGGGCGGCTTCGGGTCTGCGGGAAGAAGCTGTGCAACAGCGCCGGCAAGCCGGTCCAGCTCCGCGGCATGAGCACGCACGGGCTGCAATGGTATGCGGGCTGCATCAATGACGCCTCGCTCGACGCGCTCGCCGGCGACTGGAAAGCCGATGTCCTGCGCATCTCGCTCTACGTGCAGGAAGGCGGCTACGAGACTGATCCGAAAGGCTTTACCGCGCTCGTCGACGACATCGTCGAGAAGCTCTCGGCGCGCGGCCTGTACGCGATCATCGACTGGCACATCCTCAACCCGGGCGACCCGAGCCTCAATCTCGAGCGGGCCAAGCGCTTCTTCCGGGCCGTCGCCAAGACGCACCGCGACAAGCCGAACGTGCTCTACGAGATCGCCAACGAGCCGAACGGGGTGAGCTGGGAGACGATCCGCAGCTACCACGAGGCGATCATCCCCGTGATCCGCGATCGCGATCCGCAGGCGGTGATCCTGCTCGGCACGCGTGCCTGGTCCTCCTTCGGTGTCTCCGACGGCTCGGGCCCGAGCGAGGTGACCAAGAACCCGGTCCGTGCCGACAACGTCATGTACACGTTCCACTTCTACGCCGGCTCGCACCGCGAGGGGTATCTGAAGGCGCTCGAGAACGCGGCCAAGAAGCTGCCGGTCTTCGTGACCGAGTTTGGCACCCAGAACGCCTCGGGCGACGGCGAGAACGATTTCGCCAACGCCAAGCGGTACATCGACCTGATGCGGCGCGAGAAAATCTCCTGGACGAACTGGAACTGGTCCGACGACCACCGCTCGGGCGCTGTGTTCCTGCCCGGGACCTGTCCGAACGGCGATTTCGCCGCCAAGTCGAGCCTGAAGCCGGCCGGCGTCTGGGTGCGGAAGCAGATCCGGAAGGGGGATTGAGGCGGCCTCGGTTTCCCTGGGAGGCCCCAGCGGCTCCGCCGCTCCGTCGTCATCCTGCGCGAAAGCGCAGGATCCATTTTTCCCACGACCCAAAGAGTGGATCTGCGCCCTCTCGCCGGACGACAACCGGGATTCAGGGCACTTTCCATAGGATCGAGCTTGCGCCACCCTGTGCTCGGCCGGGCAGGCGGTCCCGACTCGGCCCACGCGTCGAGGAGCCCGGCTTGCGTCGACATCTCCTGCCCTCGCTCCGGGCGCTCGTCGTTTTCGTGCTCCTCGCATGCGCCGCTCTCGCGCCGACGGGCGCCGCCGGCGCCGACCGGGCGCTCCTGCGGGCGGGCTGGGTCGCGACGGGCGCCGGGCTCATCGATGCCGATCCTTCCGGACGCGGCATCGGCCTCCCGGTCGATCTCGAGCTCGTGGCGGCCGCCTTCCGCCGCGCCGGCGTCGGCATCGTCGTCATGCCCATGGGGCGCGGCGCCGCCGAGGCGGCGCTTGCGGCGGGGACGATCGATCTCCTCTTTCCGGTGGTCGACCCGCCTCCTCCGGCCTCGGTTCCCTACCGGTCGGACCGCGACGGGATACTCTGCGCCCGAAACCTGCCGCCGCTCGCGGCGACCGGCATCGCCGCGCTCGAGGAGGCTTACGGGCGCGGCTGGCGCATCGCCGTCGTGGACGGTGTTCCGTATTCCGCGGCCGTCACGGCGATGGTCACGGGTCCTCGGGCCGCCGATACGCTCCGCTTCGTCGATGCCGGTGCGGCGGTGGGGGCGGTGGCAGCGGGCCGCGCGCAGTGCCTCGTCGCCTCGCGCCTCGCCATTCTCGGCGCGCTGTCGGCCAGGCCCGGACTGGATTCGGCGGTCGCGCGGGGCGGCGTCGAGCTGGGGGTGGTCGAGCTTCGGCTGCGCTATGCGGCCAGGGTGGCGGTGGAGACCATCGCCGCCATCGACTCGGCGATTCTGGCCGAACGGGCCGATGGCTCGGCGGCGGCGCTCGAGGCGCGGGCGAGCCGGCCGATCCTGCTCGGCTTTGCGATCGCGACCTCCTGGTTCGGCTGGCTCGACGTGATCGGCACCGTCGCCTTCGCGCTCTCGGGCGTGCTGATTGCGCGAGCGGAGCGTTTCTCGCTCCTCGGCGCGTTCGTTCTCGCGGCCCTGCCGGCGGTCGGCGGCGGCGTCGTGCGCGATCTTCTCCTCGGTCGCCGGCCGATCGGCATTCTGGCCGACCCGATGCCGCTGACGCTGGTGATCGCCACGGTACTGGTCGCCTATCTCGTGATGCGCGCCGCCGAGCCCCGGGCGGTGCTGCAGAGCGGTCCTCTCGGCCGGCTGCTGGCGCATGCGCTCGAGGTCACCGATGCGGCTGGTCTCGCCGCCTTCACGGTGATCGGCGTCGTGGTGGCGGTCCGCACCGGCGCCGAGCCGCTCTGGCTCTGGGGGCCGCTCGCCGCCGCCATCGGCGGCGCCGGTGGCGGCATCCTGCGCGACGTGCTGCGCACCGGCTACGCCAACCCGGCGCTGCGCACCTCCTTCTATGCCGAGGTGTGCGTGATCTGGGGGACGGTGCTCACGCTGGCGATTCTGTTTCTCTTACGCGCCGAGGAGCCGATCCTCGTGCGCCTGACGGTGGGCCTCACGGTGCTCGGTGCCTTCGCGACGCGCATGGCGGTCGTCGTACTCGGCATCCGTAGCCCCGCCTTCGCGCGCTCGGACGAGGCCGTAGCCGCTACCCCTCGATCCAGTCCCGCACGAAGCGGCCCCGCTTGACCCGGAAGAACGGCACGCGTGCCGGCGGCTCGTGCAGCGAGTGCTCGAGGCTGGCGAGCACGGCCGCCGTCATCTGGTGCAGGTCGAGCTTTCGCGCCTCCTCGGGCGTCGCCCAGGCGAGCTCGACGAGCTCGCGGTCGGGGCCGACAACGTCCTCGTCGCGCGCGGCGACGGCCGAGGCGTCGGCGGCGAAGAAGCGGGTGTCGTAGCGCCGCGGCGCGTGCGGCGGGGTGATCGCCCGCGCGACGTAGCGGATGCCGGCGACCGAGGGCCTGACGCCGCGGGCGGAAAAGTCGGCCCAGCTGCCGTTCGCCCGAAACTCGCCGGGCGCGCCGAGATAGAGGCCGGTCTCCTCGGCGAGCTCGCGCACCGCCGCCAGCGCCAGAGCCCGGCCGAGGCCCGCCGATCGCTGTCGCGTCAGCGCGGCGAGGCGGCGCGCGCAGTCGGGATCGAGATCGCCCTCGCATTCGACCGCGAGATCGGCGCGGTCGAGCGCGCCGCCGGGGAAGACGAACTTGTCCGGCAGAAAGCGGAGCTTAGGATTGCGGCGGCCGAACAGGATTTTTGGCGCGCCCGCATCGCTGCGGTCGACGAGGATGATGGTCGACGCGTCACGGGCCCTGAGCGGCCCGGCCGGGCGCGGCGGGAAGCGCTTCAGCCCGTCGTCGAGGATGCGAAGATCTGGGGCCGTCACGCCGGCGGCCGCATGGCTCCCGCAGCCGGGAGGGCGGGCTCGTCGTCCCCATGGCCGAAGCCGTGCATGCGCAGCGCCCATTGCAGGCCGACGAGCGCGCCCTTCACGGGTTGCAGCAGGGCGAGCGAAAGGAGGATCGTCAGCGGCAGCCAGATCGCGAGGTGCACCCAGACCTCCGGGTGGAAGGCGACCTCCACGGTGAGAATGGCGCCGACGATGACGTGGCCGACGATCGACATCACCACATAGGGTGGCGCGTCGTGCGCCTGCTCGTGATGCATCGCCGCGCCGCAGGCGGCGCAGTTCGGCGTGACCTTCAGGTAGCGCCCGAACAGCTTGCCCTGGCCGCAGGCGGGGCAGCGGCACATTGCGCCGCGCAGCATGGCGTTCGGCACCGAGCGGTCTTGTGGGCGGTCCCCGGCGGCAGCGATCTCGATCTGCGTCATCTTCCCTTCCTCGTCGGGCCGCGCCGCTTCTCGGTCGTCTTGGCGCGGCCGACGACCCGCCGCACGGCGCGCTTGCCGCGCGGCCCGGGCTTCATATGGCGCCCCTCGGAGAGGACTTCAAAGCGCAAAGCGCCGGCCACCGGCGCCGCTTCGATCAGCCGCACTTCGACCGGATCACCGAGCTGAAAAGCCTCACCGGTGCGCGAGCCGATCAGCGCCTGCCGCGCCTCGTCATGGGCGAAGAAGTCGTCGCCGAGCGTCGCCGCGGGCACGAAGCCGTCGGCGCCGGTGTCCTTCAGCTTCACGAACAGCCCGGAGCGGGTGACGCCGCTGACGCGGCCCTCGAAGGCGGCGCCGATCCTGTCGGCGAGGAAATGCGCGATCAGCCGGTCGGCGGTTTCGCGCTCGGCGGCCATCGCCCGCCGCTCAGCGACCGAGATTTTTGCCGCCACTTCCGCGAGCTGCTCGCGGGTGGTGTGCTCGGGCAGGCCGTCGGCGCCGAGGCCTAGGGCGCGGATCAGCGCTCGGTGCACCACGAGGTCCGCATAGCGGCGGATCGGCGAGGTGAAGTGCGCGTAGCGCTTCAGGTTGAGGCCGAAATGGCCGTAATTCTCGGCCGTGTACTCGGCCTGCGCCTGGCTGCGCAGCACCACCTCGTTGACGAGCGTGGCGTTCGGCGTCTCGGCGACCTTGGCGAGGATGCCGTTGAAGTGCGAGGGCCGCATCTCGCCGCCCTTGATCACCGACAGGCCGAGACTCGCGAGAATCTCGCGCAGCGCGTTCACCTTCTCGGGCGAGGGCGCGTCGTGCACGCGGTAGACGAGCGGCGTGCGCTTGTGCTCCAGCGTCTCGGCGGCGGCGACGTTGGCCAGAATCATGAACTCCTCGATCAGCCGGTGCGCGTCGAGCCGCTCCGGTACGATCACCCGGTCGACGGTGCCGTCGGCCTTGAGAAGAATCTTTCGCTCCGGCAGGTCGAGGTCGAGCGGCCCGCGTTCTTCCCGCGCGCGCTTCAGCGCTTCGTAGGCCGCATAGAGCGGCTTCAAAACCGGCCCGACGAGTGGGCCGGTGACGTCGTCCGGGCTGCCGTCGATGGCGGCCTGCGCCTGGGCGTAGGCGAGCCGCGCCGCCGAGCGCATCATCACGCGGTGGAAGCCGTGGCTGCGCTTGTGGCCGCGTCTGTCGACGATCATGCGCACGGCGAGGGCAGGGCGGTCCTCGTGCGGGCGCAGCGAGCAGAGGTCGTTCGAGATCCGCTCGGGCAGCATCGGCACGACGCGGTCGGGGAAATAGACCGAGTTGCCGCGCTCGGCCGCCTCGCGGTCGAGCGGCGTGCCCGGCCGCACGTAAGCCGCGACATCGGCGATGGCGACGGTGATGACGAAGCCGCCCTCGTTGGCCGGATCGGTATCGGCCAAGGCATGCACGGCGTCGTCATGGTCTTTCGCGTCGGGCGGATCGATGGTGACGAGCGGCAGCTCGCGCCAGTCCTCGCGGCCGCGCATGCCGACCGGCTCGATCGCCTCGGCCTCGGCCAGCGTGTCGGCGCGGAAGGCGTGCGGAATGCCATGCGCGTGGATCGCCAGCATGCTGACGGCGCGCTCGTTCTTCAGCGAGCCGAGCCGCTCGCGGACGCGCGCCTTCGGCGCCGCGTAGCCGCTCGTGCGGCCGACCTCGACGGAGACGATGTCGCCTTCCTCGGCGTCGCCGGTGGAGCCGACGGGAATGGCGATCTCGCGGCCCGCCTGCCGCTTGTCGACCGGGACGAGCCGGCCGCCGCCGCCGGGCAGCGCGCGGAAGACGCCGAGCACCCGCGCGCGGTCGCGCTCCAGGAGCTTCACGATGCGGCCGGTATAGGGCGGGCCTTCCTCCTCGCCGGTCGGCTCGACGCGGACGAGCGCCCGGTCGCCGATGCCCGGCACGAAGCCCGGCTTTTTTCCGCGCGCGGCGAAGGTGAGAAGAATCTTCGGCGCGGCGCCGTGCTCCTCCTCGTCCCACTCGGCGGGCTCGGCCAGGAGCTCGCCGTCGCGGTCGAGCGCTTTCACCTCGGCGAGGACGACGGAGGGCAGCATGCCGGGGCGATGCAGGCGCTTGCCCTTGCGATCGAGCTTGCCCTCGTCCTCGAGCTCCCGCAGCAGCGATTTCAGCTCGGTCTTGGCGGCGGCGTCGAGCTTGAACGCGCGGGCGATCTCGCGCTTGCCGACCTTTCCGGGCTGGCTCGCGATGAAGGCGAGCAGCGCCTCGCGGGTCGGCAGGCCGACCGGCCCGCCGCTCTTGCCCTTCTTCGGGCGTGCCGCCAACGGCCTCTCCCTAAGAGGCCTGGCGCACGGGCTTTTCGCCCGCACGCTTCTTGGGAGCGGCCTTCCTTGCGCCGCCCGACTTCTTCGCTGCGGCAGCCTTCTTCGTTCCGGCCGCCTTCTTCGTAGCCGCCTTGCCGTTGCCGGCCTTGGCCGCGCCGCGCTTCGGCCCGGAGGGCTTCGGCGGCCCCTTGGCGGCGATCAGGGCGAGCGCCTCCTCGAGCGTCAGCTTGTCGGGATCGGAGCCGCGCGGCAGCGTCGCGTTTACCTTGCCGTGGTTGACATAGGGCCCGTAGCGTCCCGGCCGCACCGTCACCGGGCCGCCGAGCTCGGGATGCTCGCCGAGCGGCCGGCCGGCAGGCGTGCCGCGACCGCCGCCGCGCTTCTCGAGCTTGGCGGCGAGCGCGTCGACCGCCCGGTTGAGACCGACCGTCAAGACCTCCTCGATCGAATCGAGGTTGGCGTAGACGCCGCCATGCTCGACGAAGGGGCCGTAGCGGCCGAGACCGGCATTGATCGGCTTGCCGGATTCGGGGTGGCTGCCGACGAGGCGCGGCAACGAGAGAAGTGCCAGCGCGCGGTCGAGATCGATGCTGGCCGGCGGCCATTCCTTGGGCAGCGAGGAGCGTTTCGGCTTCTCGCCCTGGCCGAGCTGCACATAGGGGCCGAAGCGGCCCTCGCGCAGCAGCACCGGCTCGCCGGTGGCCGGGTCGATGCCGAGCTCGCGGTCGCCGCTCTCGCCCGGGGCGGCGCCCTCGCCATTGCCGGTCTCGGCCGCGAGCGGCCGCGTGTAGCGGCATTCCGGATAGTTCGAGCAGCCGACGAAGGCGCCGAACTTGCCGAGCTTCAGCGACAGCTGGCCGGTGCCACAGGTCGGGCACAGGCGCGGATCGGTGCCGTCGGCGCGGGCCGGGAAGATGTGCGGGCCGAGCAGCTCGCCGAGCGCATCGAGGACTTCCTTGACGCGCAGCTCCTTGGTGCCTTCCACGGCGGCGTGAAAAGCCTTCCAGAACTCGCGCAGCACCTCCTTCCAGTCGAGTTCGTTGTTGGAGATGCGGTCGAGCTGCTCCTCGAGGTCGGCGGTGAAGTCGTATTCGACGTAGCGCGAGAAGAAGCTCTCCAGGAACGCGGTGACGAGCCGTCCCTTGTCCTCGGGCACGAGGCGCTTCTTGTCGATCGTGACGTAGCCGCGGTCGCGCAGCACCGACATGGTCGCGGCATAGGTGGAGGGGCGGCCGATGCCGAGCTCCTCCATCCGCTTGACGAGCGAGGCCTCGGTGTAGCGCGGCGGCGGCTCGGTGAAGTGCTGCGTCGTGGCGATCGAGCGGCGGTCGAGCGGCTCGCCGGCCGACATCCTCGGCAGCCGCCGGGACTCGTCGTCGCCCTCCTCGTCGTCGCGGCCCTCCTGGTAGAGGGCGAGGAAGCCGTCGAAGGTGAGCACCGTGCCGGTGGCGCGCAGGTCGAGCTTGCGGCCGCCGGCCTCGGCGGCGATGTCGGCCGTCGTCCGCTCGACCTCGGCCGATTCCATTTGGCTCGCCACCGCGCGCTTCCAGATCAGCTCGTAGAGCGCCGCCTCCTCGCCGTGCAGATGGCGCCGCATGTCGGCCGGCAGGCGCGCCGGATCGGTCGGCCGGATCGCCTCGTGCGCCTCCTGGGCGTTCTTGGCCTTGGTCTTGTAGATCCGCGGTGCGCTCGGCACGTAGCGGTCGCCATGGCTCTTGCCGACGAGGCTGCGGATCGCCGTGATCGCCTCGCCGGCCATGCCGACGCCGTCGGTCCGCATATAGGTGATGAGCCCGACCGTCTCGCCGCCGAGCGTGATGCCCTCGTAGAGCTTCTGCGCCACCTGCATGGTGCGCGAGGCGGACAGGCCGAGCTTGCGCGAGGCCTCCTGCTGCAGGGTCGAGGTCGTGAAGGGCGGCTGCGGGTGCCGCTTGCCGGGCCGCGAATCGATGCTGGCGACGCTGAAACGCGCCTCGTCGAGCGCCTTGCGGAAAGCCGCGGCCTCCTCGGCAGTGCCGACGTCCAGGCGCGAGATGCGCTTGCCGTCGGCGCCGACGAGGCTCGCCTCGAAGGTGTCGCCGCGCGGCGTCGCCAAGCTCGCCACGATCGACCAGTACTCGCGGGTGACGAAGGTCTCGATCTCGCGCTCGCGGTCGCAGACGAGGCGCAGCGCCACCGACTGGACGCGGCCGGCGGAGCGGGCGCCGGGCAGCTTGCGCCAGAGGACCGGCGACAAGGTGAAGCCGACGAGATAGTCGAGCGCGCGGCGGGCGAGATAGGCGTCGACGAGGGCAATGTCGACCTCGCGCGGCCGCTTCATCGCCTCCAGCACCGCCTGCCGGGTGATGGCGTTGAAGACCACGCGCTCGACCGCCTGGTCCTTCAGCGCGCGCTTCTGCCTCAGGACCTCGAGCACGTGCCAAGAAATCGCCTCGCCCTCGCGGTCGGGGTCGGTCGCCAGGATGACGCGATCGGCGCCCTTCACCGCGTTGGCGATCTCGGTCAGCCGCTTGCCGGCCTTCGCGTCGACCTGCCAGTGCATGCGGAAGTCCTCGTCCGGCTGCACCGAGCCGTCCTTCGGCGGCAGGTCGCGCACGTGACCGTAGGAGGCCAGCACCTCGTGGCCGGGGCCGAGATACTTCTGGATCGTCTTCGCTTTGGCGGGCGACTCGACGATGACAACGTCCATGGATGTCGCTTTGTCGGAGGGGTGAGGCGGCAGGCGGCGGCGCCTCGACGGCCGGGAAGATGGTGAAGCGGCACCCCCGAGTCAAATCGGGGCGGCGATCGCTGCCGATTTGGCAAATCTTGCACCATCCGCCTGCCATATTTTGAAATGCAACCCAGAGTTTATCGACATGCTCGCGCAAGATGCATACAGAATCCCGGCGCTCGAGGTTCGAGGCTTGCCGCATGTCTCCAGGGTCAATCAGCAATGGACAATCCGAGGACGGGAGGCCGCCCGCCGGCGATGCGCGCGCGGTGGCGAGCTACGTCGCGACGCTGACGTCGGAGCTGACCGAGCTCGCCCGACGCGCCAATCTCGGGGCGCTCGCCTATTTTCTCGACATGGCGCGGCACGAGGCGCAGTCGATCGTCGGCGACGGCGCCCGCGACAAGCAGCGCCTCTGAGCGGCCACCCGATCAGGCGGCCTGCACCTCGACCGGCTTCTCGGGCAGGCGCGACAGCAGGCCGAGCAGCGCCCGGTCGTGCAGCACGACCATCGCCTCGCGCGGACTCAGCCAGCTACGGGCATCCTCGAGCGATTCGGCATCGGTGAGCTTGGCCTCGGCGAGGGCGCGCTCGGGCAAGATGTCGCCGCGCCGGCGGCGCGGTGCGGGCGGCAGGAATTTTTCGTGCGTGTCGCGGAAATGCGGGTCGTTGTGGACCAGCGTCAGCGCGTCCACCTCGTCCATGCCCGCCGCACGCAACTCGGCGGCGAGGGTATTCGCACGCGTCACCACGGCCGGCGGCCGCGTCTCCTCCGGCACGAGCAGAAGCCCCCACTCGCGCAGCCGGACGCCGAGGGCGAGCTGCCCGCTCGTCCAGGAGAGGGGGATGGCGAGGATGAGGCCGACGATGGTCGGCGACATCCAGGCGACCAGCGATGGGGCGATGGCGAGGCCGGCGAACAGGGTGAGCAGGCCGAGCGCCATGTGCACGCGGTGCCGGCGCACGATGTCGCGCAGCGGGATCGTGCCATCGTCGCGGCGCTGCGGTCGCCAGCCCGTGTCGCGGCCGAGCAGGATCTGAAACACCGAGCCGGACTGGATCAGCATCATCATCGGCGCGAACAGAGCCGAGAAGACGATCTCGATCAGCGCCGACACCGTCGCCCGCAAGCCGCCGCCGGATGCGCGCCGGAGCGGGCCGTCGAGCAGCAGCACGACGAGGCCGAACAGTTTTGGCGCCAGCAGAATGCCCATGGTGGCGAGGAACAGCGTCAGCGCCCGTTCGGCGTCGAACCGCGGCCAGGACGGGAACAGCGAGAACTCGTCGGTGAAATATTCCGGCCGGATGAAGCTCGCCTGCAGGGCGAGGGCGATGCCGCAGAGGAGCATGAACAGCCAGAACGGCGAGGCGAGATAGCTCATGATGCCGTGCAAGAGGTGCTCGCGGCTGAGCGGCTTCAGGCCGCGCGTCGCCAGGAGGGCGATGTGCTGCAGATTGCCCTGGCACCAGCGGCGGTCGCGGGCGGCCAGATCGATCAGCGAGGGCGGGCTCTCCTCGTAGGAGCCGTCGATGGTCGGCAGCATGTAGACGGCCCAGCCGCCGCGGCGAATCAGCGCCGCCTCGACGAAGTCGTGGCTCATGATGAGGCCGCCGAAGGGCGGCCTGCCGGGCAGGTCCGGCAGGCCGGCATAGCCGGCGAAGGCTTTCACCCGGATGATCGCGTTGTGGCCCCAGTAATTGCCGTCGCGGCCGTGCCAGACGGCGATGCCGGCGGCGACGATCGGCCCGTAGACGCGCGAGGCGAACTGCTGCAGGCGGGCGAAGAAGGTCGAGCGGTTGATGATGCAGGGCAGCGTCTGGATGATGCCCGCGTCCGGGTCGGCCTCCATCGCCGCCGCCAGCGTGACGATCGCCTCGCCGCTCATGATGCTGTCGGCATCGAGGATGATCATGGCGTCGTAGGCGCCGCCCCAGCGCTTGACGAAATCCTCGATGTTGCCGGCCTTGCGCCGCTCGTTCTTCGGCCGGTGCCGGTAGTAGACCGGGGCGTCGGGCCCGAGCCGCTCGCGCAGCGCGAGAAAACTCCGCTCCTCGGCGATCCAGACGTCCGGGTCGGTGGTGTCGCTGAGGAAGAAGAAATCGAAGCCGGGCCCGGGGCCGAGCATCGCCACGTCCTCGTAGATCGCCTGCATGGCGGCGAAGATGCGGCTCGGCGCCTCGTTGTAGACCGGCATCACGATCGCCGTGCGCAGCGCGGCATGCTGGAGCGGCGCCGCCGGCGGCCGCGGCACGAGCCGGAAGAGCAGCGCCGCGAATCCCACGACGGCGCTCAGGAAGCCGAGCGCCACCCAGGCGAAGTTGACGACGAACAGGACGAGCAGGATCCACTCGAGCTCGGTGACGCCGCCGACCTCGACGACGCGGTACATCTGCCGGCTGCCGATCCAGGTGACGGCGATCGCCCCGGCCATGACGATGGTGCGCGAGATCCAGGGGGTGCGCCACAGCTCCGGGGCGACGCGGGCCCGTTCGGCGGCCGGATCCCAGCGCGCCAGCGGCTGCGTCGGCATCGACAGCGGGCTTTCGGGCGGCACCGGCGGACGGAACGCGGCCGCATCGGCGACGGCGACCGCCGCCGGCGTCAGGGCGTCCATCGATACAGCCATGTCTCGCTGACGGGCTTGCCGTCCGCCTGCAGCACCATGCGCAACTCGCACAGGTTCTCGTTGCCCGGATCGAGCTCGAAGCTCACGCGGTAGCCGCGGATCTCCGGGTTCGGCCGTGCGACGATATCGGCGATGGTGCCGGGCGAGGCCGAAATCTGCGGGACGATGCCCGCGGCCCGCGCCGGATCGGCGACCGGCTCGCCGACGAAGTCCACCACGAAGCGGCGGCGGCGTCCACCCGAGCCGCGGCCGATGCGGGTTGCGGCGACGCTCGCACCCGGCGGCCGGTCGGGCGGCGACCAGCACCAATAGAGCCGGTAGGCGAGGGTGGTCGCCTGCCCGGGCCGCAGCGGCGCCTCGGGCCGCCAGAAGGCGACGATGTTGTCGTTGACCTCCGAATCGGTCGGAATCTCGAGCAGCACCACCTGGCCGGCGCCCCAGTCGTCGATCGGCTCGACCCAGAGGCTCGGCAGCCGCTCGAAGCGCTGGTCGAGATCGCCGTACTGGTTGAAGTCGCGCGTCCGCTGCAGGAGGCCGAAGCCGCGCGGGTTGCGGTCGACGAAGGCGCTTACCTGGAGCTGCTCGGGGTTCGTCACCGGACGCCAGAGCCACTCGCCGGCGCCGTTCCAGATCTGCAGGCCGTCGGAGCGGTGGACGGCGGCGCGCACGTCGTCGGCGCCGCGCCGGTCGTTGGGCCCGAACAGGAACATCGAGGTCATCGGCGCGAAGCCGACACTCTCCAGCTGCACGCGCGGAAAGAGGGTCATCTCGACATCGATGACGGTGATCTCGCCGGGCCGCAGCGTCATGCGGCAGACGCCCGACAGGCTCTCGCTGTCGAGCAGGGCATGCACCGAAAGGCTCCGCGCGCCCGCCGGCGGGCGCTCGATCCAGAATGCCCGGAAGAACGGGAACTCCTCGCCCGAGGCGGCGCCCGCGGCGATGGCGAGGCCGCGCGCCGCGATGCCGAAGCTCTGGCCGCGAGCGATGGCCCGGAAGCGCGTCGCGCCCTGGAAGATCGCGAAGGCACGCATGACGTCCGGGCGATCGATCGGCGCCTCGGCCGAGAAGCCGGAGAACGGGAAGGCGAAATCGGCCGGCGGCGGCGGCGCGAGGGCGCCGAAATCGAACAGCGAGGCCTCGTTCCTGAGCTGCAGGACGCGGCCGTCTTCGACCGCGGCGATCGAGACCGGCACCCGGTAGACCCAGCCGCTGGGCAGAAGGGTCACCGTGAAGCCGCGGTTCTCGCCCTGCCAGAGCACGGCGCCGGGGCGCGGGCGGATGGCGCGATACTGCTCGGCCGTGATCTGGTCGTAGGGTGCTGCCGGCACCGTCGGCGGGGCGGCGAAGGGTCGGGTTGAGAGCAGCTTGGCGTAATCGTAGAGCGCTTCGCGGGTGAAGCTGCCGCCATTGGCGAGGGGGCCGGGCTCGGGCGCCGTCTGGGCGAGCGCCGGCCGGCCGGCCACGAGGGCCGGAATCCCGACCACGCCGCCGAGAAGATCCCGTCGATTCATGAGGCTACCGCGCCGGAGTCGCCGCTGCGGACGCTCGAACTCTGAACGCTGACGAGACAAAGGTTTATTCGCTCCGACCGTGCCGCGACTCTAGTGGAACTCGCTCGGGAACTAAACGGTTCGTTGGCCGCCGCGCGCAAGCTGCAGGCCGGGCGCGGTGACGGTGAGAACGCCGGCCATGATGCAGACGAAACCGAGCGCATGGTAGGGCTCGAAGCCCTCGCCGAGGAAGACGACCGCCAGCACCACGCCATAGGGCGGCAGCAGATAGAGGAACACCCCGGTCCGCGTCGCGCCGACGCGCTCGACGCCGAACTGGTAGGCGCTGAACGCGAGCACCGAGGGGATGATCGCCAGCGCGACGATGCTGGTCCAGGCGCTCGCGCTCGAGGGCAGGCCGCTGCCGGTGATCCAGATCTCGGCGAGCATGAAGGGCAGGAGAAGGAGCGTGCCCGCGCCGGCGATCGCTGCGAAGCTCGCCGCAACGGGCATCGCTCGCAGCGTCGGGCGCTTGAGTAGGACCGAGTAGCCGGCCCAGGAGATCGCCGCGAGCAGGACGACGGCGTCGCCCGGGTTGAGCCGCAGGGCGAGGAGGCGGCCGAGATCGGCCTGGACGACGATGATCACCACGCCGAGGAAGGCGAGGCCGATGCCGAGCCAGCGCCAGGGCGAGAGGCGCTCGTCGCCAAACAGCCGCTCGAGCAGCACGATGACGATCGGCGAGGTCGTATAGATCAGCGTCGCGTTGGTGGCGGTCGTGTATTCGAGCGCCCAGTAGAGCATGCCCCCGCACAGCACCATGCCGAGGAAGCCGAGCAGGACGAACAGCCGCCAGGCGCCGCGGATCGTCCCCCACGCCGCCCTGATGTCCCGGCGGCCGATCACCGCGAGGATCGCGAACGCGATCGCCCAGCGGAAGAAGCCGAGCGTCCACGGTGCCGTCTCGGCCACCGCCGCCCGGCCGATGACCATGTTGCTCGAATAGAACAGCGGCATGGCGAGAAGCACGGCGTAGACGAGCGGCGTCGTCCTCGTCCGCGCGGTCTCGGAGGCGGCCGTCATTCCTGCGTCAGCGGAGCGAGAGGCGCTGGCCGCCGAAGATCGCTGATTGGCAGACCGCCCCCTGGCCGGCGAGCGCGGCGCAGATCCGCGCCGCCGCCTCGGCGGTCGGCAGCGGCCCGACGATCAGCCGCAGCTCGGCGGTGCCGCCATTGCCCTCGCGCATGCCGACCCGGGGCTCGAGGCCGTCGAGCAGCGCCCGGTGCTTGGAGGTGAGCGCCGCCCAGCGCAGCCGCAGCCCGTCGAGCGCCGTCTCGCTGCCGAGGTCGACCGCGAAGTCCGGCCGCGGCGGCGCAGGCTCGCCGCTCTCGGGCTTGGCGTTGGAGGGCGGCGTCTGCGTGGCGGCGCGGCCGTTCGGAGCCGCGAACCGCAGCGTCGGGACGGGCTCGCCGCCGGGTGCTGCGGAGGCCGACTGCACCGGCACCAGGGCCTTCGGCGCTGCGGCGTCCTTGGGCGCGGTGCCGGTGACCTCGCCGAGCTGCCGCTCGAGCCCGGCGACGCGCTGCACGAGGATCTGGTTCTCGTCGACGAGGCGCTCCAGGACAGCGACGAGGTCGCCCGTCTCGAGCGTGCCGTCCCTGGCCAGCGCCTCGAGGACGGACGGCGCCGGCGCCGGCCCGAACAGCACGGCGAGCACCGCGCATCCGGCGGAGAAGAGCGCAAGGACAGCCCAGACGGCGAGCGGCTTCAAGGTCACTGAGCTAGCGGTCTCGTCACGGGTTCGGGGCAGAGCCAGCGTTGTAACGAGGTTCGGATCGACGCGCACGCGGGACTCTGACGCTCCGTTAACAGACCACCCGATTCCGGCGGAGTTGCGTCCCGCTTGCAGCATATCCTAATGCACCGCAGCAAGCCCCGGCGTCCGATTCCGGATGCCCGCGCGGCCCAGGGGGAATCTCGGTCATGGCTCAGCGTGCGTGCCTCGCCCTCGTGCTCGCTGCGGGAGAGGGCACGCGGATGCGCTCCGAGCGGCCCAAGGTGCTGCATCTGGTCGCGGGGCGGAGCCTTCTCGGGCACGTGCTGGCTGCCGCCGCCGGGGCCGGTGCCGATCGCCTCGCGGCGGTGATC
>JAEZCD010000217.1 GCA_023430145.1 Pseudomonadota bacterium | reverse complement strand
AGGCAGGGCAGGGCGACGCCCGGCGGCAGCATCGGCGCGCCGAGCGCGATGGCGTAGCCGTCCATCGCCGCCTGGTCGAAGCCGGGCACGTCGGTCACGGCCCGCACCCGCGCCGCGAGCACGCGGCCCCGGGCGGCCCCGAGCGCGACCGTCTCTTCGGCCTCGATCGGCCGCACCAGCCGGCAGGCGATCGCCCGTGCTTCGTCGATGCCGATCAGGCCCGCGCCGTCGCAGGGATCGGCGAGGGAGGCGGGCGGGAGAGCGGCAGGCGACGGGCGCCGCCGGACGCATCAGCCGGCCGAATATTCCTTCGACTTGAAGGACAGGCCCTTCACCGACTGCGGCGCGTCGGCGAGCTTGCGGATATTACCCCAGGTCTGCTTGTAGTTCGGGATGATGAACTCGTTCACCCCGGCCGAGACGACGTTGCCCTGCACGCCCATCGGATAGGCGAACAGCATGAAGCTCTGCTTCCGCTTCGCCCGTGCCGTCGGGTACGCCATCGCCTGCGTCGAGCCGTTGTCGTTGTAGACCTCGACGAGATCACCCTGCTTGATGCCGAGCTCGGCCATGTCCTCGGGGTTCATCTCGATGAAGGGGAACGGCCAGCGGTCCATCACGAAGTCGTTCTGCTGGTCGAGATAGGCGCTCTGCCAGACGTGGTTGGCACGGCCGTTGTTGACGAGGAACGGATATTTTGCCCGTTCCTCCTCCTTGCCGGGCGCCTGCAGGCCGCGCCACTTCGTCTCCATGAAGGTGGCCTTGCCGTCCTTGCCGCCGAATTTTCCATCGGTGTAGAGGCGCTTGGTGCCGACGATCTTTTCCGTGCCGCCGGCGGTGTCGAGGCCGGTGGCCGGCTCCTGGAAGCCGTTCGTGCCCATGGTCCTGAGGCGGGCATAGGTGACGAACTGGCCGCCCTTCTCGTGCCCGTGGTAGCCGTCCATGAAGGCGTCTTCCTCGGTCTTCCAGTCGAAGCCCTTGAACCTGTCGGCGATTTCGGTCTTGCCCTTCTCGCGGAACACCCGCTCGAGAGTGTTGGCCATGCGGGCGGCGATCAGGCAGTCGGGCATCGCTTGGCCGGGCGGGTCCATGTAGCGCTCGCTGAGGCGCATGCGGCGCTCGCCGTTCATCGAGGTGAGGTTCATCTCGCCCTGCGTCGCCGCCGGCAGCCAGACCTGGCTCGCCTGGCCGATCTGGGTCGGGATGATGTCGACGTCGACCGAGAACAGGCCGCCCTTGCGGATCGCCTCCATGATCGCGGCGACCATCGCCGGCCGGTCGCCCCACGGCACCGCCGACATAGCCTCCTTCACCATGTCGGTGCGGCGCTTGTAGGCCTGCTTGAACTTCAGCGCGTTCAGCGTCGTCTTGTAGTGGTCGCAGCCCCAGATGTGGTGCACGCCGCCCTTGCCGTCGATCAGGAGCTGGTCGACATAGGGCGCTGGCCGGCCGATGAAGGCGTCCGACGGGCGGGAATAGCCCTCCTGGTGGCCGCCGAGGCGCACGCAGCCGCCGCCCGGCCGGCCGATATTGCCGGTGGCGAGGGCGACATTCACGAGTGCACCGTTGGTGCGATAGTTGTCGTTGCCCCAGATCAGGCCCTTCTCGTAGGCGAACATCGTCCGTCGCCGGGCGCCGCCCTCCTTCGGCCGGGCGATCCACTCGGCCGACTTGCGGATCTGGTCGGCGGTGAGGCCGGTGATGGCCGCCGCTTCCTCCGGCGTCGTCCGGTTGCCGGCGAGGGCCGCGTCGAAGTTCGAGGTCGAGGCGCCGATGAACGCCTTGTCGGTCCAGCCCTGGTCGGCGATGTAAGTCAGCCAGGCGTTGAACAGCGCAAGGTCGGTGCCCGAATTGATCTGCAGGTGCATCACCCGGTCGGCGCCGGCCTCGACTTCGCAGGCATTGATCGTCACCGTACGGCGCGGGTCGACGATGACGATCCGCGCCTGCTCGTGCGGCTCGCCCGGCAGCTCGGCGCGCTTCTTGTCGAGCGAGGTGCCGCGCAGGTTCGGCACCCAGTGGTTCAGGAAGTAGTTGGTCTGCGTCTCGAGCGAGTTGGCGCCGACGACGACGATCGTGTCGGCGAGCTCGGCGTCCTCGTAGCAGTTGTTCAGCTCGCCGACGCCCATGTCGCGGGTCGCATGCACCTCCGAATTATAGGCCGGGCGGTTGTGGATGCGGATGTTCTTGATCTTCATCGCACCGAAGTAGAGCTTGCCGGTGCCCCAGGTGTTCTCGTAGCCGCCGCCGGCGCCGCCATGGTCGAAGGCGGAGACGAACAGTCCGTCCTCGCCCTGCTCGTCGATCACCGCCGCGGTGACGCGGGCGACGAGGTCGAGCGCGTCCTCCCAGCTCGTCGGCTGCATCTGGCCGTAGCGCCAGACCATCGGGTCGGTCAGGCGCTGCGGCTCGGTGCCCCGCACCTGCGAGTAGGACATCTCGGCCATGCGGGCGCCGCGCACGGAGCCGAGGCCGGAGTTCACGACGCAGTTCTTGTCCGGCTTGATGACGAGGTGGACGTCCTTCCCGCCCTGGCTGACGATGTTGTACATCGAGGGCGCGTACCAGGCGTCGGTCTCCGCCGGCTGCTGCTTGGACAGGTCGGTCTTGAAGACGTTGCCGGCCGGATCGCTGGTGCCCTGCTTGTCGATGTCCCAGCTATAGGCTTTGTAACCGCAGCCGACGATGCAGTAATGGCAGACGACGTTGTGCTGCTTGGCGTTCGCCGGGATGATCGGCAGGCGATCGGTCTGTCGCTTGTAGGCCATCTTCGATCCTCCCTCAGAGCACGTTCGACAGACGGCCGTAGAGCAGCTCGTCGACGCCCTCGGCATAGATGTCGCCGTTCGCATCGACGCGCAGCGCGTATTGCGGCAGGTTCTGGGTGGCGTGGCCCCAGGTTTCCTGGCCGCCGGCCTCGCAGTCGAAGATCGAGTAGTGGCCGGGGCAGTTCAGCGTCTTGGCGCTCGCGTTGTAGACGAGCGGATAGCCCTTGTGCGGGCAGACGGTGGTGAAGCCGACCACGTCGCCGTCTGGGCCGACGCCGCCCGGCACCGCCTTGCCGAGCCTGATCAGCACGCCGGGCGCCTCGCTGTCCGGATAGGCGACGTCGAACGGCTCGTTCGGCTTCAGGTCCTTGAGGTTGGCGAGCTTGCTGGACGGATAGGTGACGCGGGCCGTCGGCACCGCGGCCTCAGCGCTCCCCGATACCACGGTGGCGGCGGCGGCCCCGGCCGCCATGACGCCGGCGCCGGACAGGAACCGGCGGCGGCCGACGTCGACGAGCAGATCGCAGCGCTTCATCTGGCATTCCTCCCTCGAGTCTCGTTGCCGGAAGGAACGCACGCCGCGTGCCAGTTCAGAACCGTTCCAAGTTATTGAAAAGCCTCGGGTCGCGAGCGGCCGATGTCGGCATTTCCGAACCCGCGTCCGCCCGAATGTCCGGAAATCCGAACGCCTACCGGCCGCCCGGCTCGATGCCGTGCCGGCGCATCTTCTCCCACATGGTCGTGCGCGAGATGCCGAGCTGCTGGGCGGCGGCGCCGACCGCGCCACCGGTCTCGCGCAGCGCGCGGACGATCTCGCGCTTCTCGGCGGCGAGCCGGGCGGCGCCGAGGGATTCGCGGCCGGAGGGCGGCTGCTCCGCAGGCGCGCACCTGTCGGGGAAGAGGTCGCCCGGCAGCAACCAGGGACCGGGCGCGAGCGCCACCGCGCGCTCGATGCGGTTGCGCAGCTCGCGGACATTGCCCGGCCAGTCGTGCGCGAGCAGTTCCTCGACGGCGAGGCCGGACAGGCCCGGCGGGTCGACGCCCATCTCGCCCGCGAAGGCTTCGATGAAGCGGCGCGCCAGAGGCTCGATGTCGTCCGGCCGCTCGCGCAGCGGCGGCACGACGACGGCGAGCACGTTGATGCGATAGAGCAGATCCCCGCGGAACCGGCCGTCGCCGACCCGCTGCTGCAGGTCGGCATTGGTGGCACAGACGAGGCGTGCCTTGAAGTCGATCGGCGCCTCGCCGCCGACCCGCTGGAAGGAGCGGTCCTCGATGAGTCGCAGCAGCTTGGCCTGCAGCTTGAGCTCGAGCTCGCCGATCTCGTCCAGGAACAGGGTTCCCCCTTGCGCCCGCTCGGCATAGCCGAGATGTCTCGACGAGGCGCCGGTGAAGGCGCCGCGCTCATGGCCGAACAGCTCGCTTTCGAGCAGGTCCTTCGGGAGCGCCGCGCAGTTCACGGCGACGAAAGGCCCCTGCTGGTCGCGCCCGAGGCCGTGCAGGAAGCGGGCGCAGACCTCCTTGCCGACGCCGGTCTCGCCGAGCAGCAGGACGGGGGCCGCGAGGCCGCCGATGCGGCGCAGCAGCTTCTCGACGGCTGCGATCTCCGCGCTGAGGCCGAGGACCGTCGCAGGCTCGCCGGCGGGCCGCAGAAGCTGCTCGGCGCGGCGCAGAAAGCCGGCCATGTCGAATGGCTTCGTCATGTAGTCGCCGGCGCCGTTGCGCATCAGCCGCACGGCCTGATCGATGTCGCCATAGCCGGTGACGAAGAGGAAGGGCGGCGTGTGCGGCCCGGCGCTCGCGGCCCGGAACAGATCCTCGCCGGTGCCGTCCGGCAGCCGCATGTCGCAGACCACGAGGTCGGGCGAGGCGGCGCGCAGCGAGCGCGTCGCCGTCCGACAGTCGGGCCACCATTCCACCCGCGCCCCTTCGAGCGACAGACGGTCGGAGAGCGACTCGCCCATGATCGGATCGTCCTCGACAAGGACGACCAGGCGGCCTTCAAGCGACATCGGCGAGTGCCTCCTCCGTTGCGAGCGGCACCGTGACCCGGACGAGGGTGCCGGTCGGCTCGGCGGCGTCCACCGAGATCGTGCCGGCGATCTCGCGAACGAGCCGCCGCACGAGCCACAGGCCGAGACCGCCGCCGGCAGGGGCATCCGCCTCGGGGCCGAGCAGAACGGCGCGAGCCGATGCCGACATGCCGGTTCCCGCATCGGCGATGGTGACGACGAGCCGTCGCCCTTCGACCCGCGCCTCGACGGCGACCGTACCGCCCTCGGGCGTCGCCGCGCAGGCATTGAGCAGCAGGTTGAGGACGATCTGGCGTACCGCCGAGGCCGGCGCCGCGACCTCGTCGTAGCCGGCGTTGCACCAATCCAGCACGAGCCGCTTGCGGCCGATCTCCGGCGCGACGAGCAGCCGGAGATCGTCGAGGTCGGCCGCCTTCAGCGCGCGCGCGTCGCCGTCCGTGCGATAAGTGACGAGGGTGGCGCGCACGACGTCGCGAATCCCCTTCAGGCCGCGCTCGATGAGGGCGAGGGTCCGCTGACGGACGTCGGTCCTGGCGCCGTGCGCCTTCAGCGTGTCGATCGCGTTGAACAGGCCACCGAGCGGGTTGTTGATCTCGTGCGCCATGCCCGAGGCGAGCCGCCCGAGGCTCGCGAGCCGCTCCTCGTCGGCGAGCCGTCGCGACAGCGCCTCGCGCTCGCGCACGGCGCCGGCCATCTCGTTGAAGGCGCCGAACAGTCGCCTGAACTCCGGAGGCGCGGCCTCGACGGTAGCTGCCGGAATCGGCTCGATGCGGATTGCGGCGCCCGCCCGCAGATGCGCCGAGAGCACGCCGAGCGGCCGCATCATGCGCGTCACGGTGAGCCAGGCGGTGGCAGCGAGGATCAGCGTCAGCAGCGCATTGGTGGCGACGAGGGCCACCAGTACGGAGCGCCGCTCCGCGAGCAGTGGAGCGATGTCGAAGGTTGCGTAGACCGAGCCGACGAGGGTGCCGCCGGAGGATATCTCGCGCCGCGCGTCGGTGAGCGTCGTGCCGGCGCGCTCGGCAATGCGCGTGCCGCCCTGCGGGACGGCGCGGAGCGGCGCCGGCAGCGTCGACCAGGACGGCACCGCACGAGGATCGGAGGCGGCGACGACGCGCCCGCCGGCATCCGCCACCACCGTCTGCGTCGGCTTCAGGAGCGCGTCCGTGCGGCCCGCCCGGTCGAGGATGTCGAACACCTCCCAGACGTCCTCGCGCACCACGGGGCCCGCGAGGGCGGAGGCGAGCCCGTCGAGGTAGACGGTGGCGAGGTCGCCGAGATGGCGCGTCTGCGCCTCGGCGAGCCGCGTCAGCACCCGCTCGGAGACGAACACCGCCACCGCCGCCATGAAGACGATCACGACCGCCGGTATCTTGACCGACAGCGGCAGACGGCCGGCGGTCAACCGCCCGCTCCGCGCACGATCGCCACCTCTGCAGCGATCGTGTCGAAAAGGCTCGGCTGCTCGATGCTGAAGCCGTCGAGACGCAGCATGTGCAGCAAGGCGCGGCCCTCCTCGTCCTCGCGCATGTCGACGAGGGCGCGCTGCAGGCGCCGCGTCTTCGGCGCGTCGGCGAGCGCCGCCGAGCAGGCGACCGGCGGAAAGCCGAGCAGCTCGGACTTGCGGACGATGCGGGTTCCGGCCACGAGCTCGGGCTCGGTCTCCCGCAGCACCTCGTAGACATAGCCGTCGACGCTGCCGCTCATGGCGAGGCCGGAGGCGACCGCCCGCACGACGTTGCGATGCGCCCAGGTGAAGATCGTCTGCCGGAAGAACTTTTCCGGCGTCAGCCCCATCTCGGCGAGCGCCGTCGCGGTGACGAGCCAGCCGGAATTGCTGTCGGGGTCGGAGAAGGCGTGGATGTCGCCGCGAAGGTCCTCGAGGCGCGCTGCGGCGCGGTCGGCGCCGGTGATGACGTAGGAGCGGTAGAGCGGCTTGCCCTGCCAGACGGGCACCGCGACCAGCGCCAGCTGCGGCTGGTAGGCAACGAACGGAAAGCCGCAGATCCAGGCCGCGTCGAGCTCGCCGGAAAGGAGGAGCAGCGTCACCTCTTGGTAGCTCCGGCGCGTGACGAGCCGCACCGGCATGCCGACCGTACGGTCGAGATAGAGCCGGAGCCGCGCGAGCAGCTCGAGGTCGGAGGTGAGGAGGACCGGCGTCAGGCCGAAGCGAAGCTCGTCGCTGCGCTCGGAGGCGACGGCGGGGGAAGCGGCAGCGACGCCGGCACCGCCGACGCTTTTGACGAAGGCGCGCCGGGACAGGCCATGGCGCATGGCGTCTCCCCTAGCCTTTTCTCATTTATCGAATTCCAGCCTACTCCCCGCCGCGACCGGTCAGCAAGTCGAAGGCAAGCCGGTACCCCGGACGCGCGATCGACAGGACGGCTTCCCCGTCGTCGCCGGGCGGGAAACGCGGCGTGCCGTTCGCCCGCGGGCTTACAAGCCGGCTCGATATCCTCGGCGCCTTCTCGCCGAGCGCGGGCGGCCGGCGCCGACGTCTCGCGACGCCGACGCCAGCCCTCTACTTGCCGACGAACTTCGTCGACACGTTTTCGACGGACTGCGTCGAGGTCATGCTGATGCGGCGGATCTGGTTGCCCGCGGCCGCGAGCGCCGCCTTCACGTCGACGCTACGGATGGACTGGTCCTCGAAGGTGCGGAAGTGCCATTTCAGCGTCTTCAGATCCGCCGCTGCGGTCCACAGGGTGTATTCGTCGACGGTCTTGTCGCCGTCCTTGGCGCGCACGGCGCCGACCGGGATGTCGAAATTGTTGAGCAGGTGGAACGCCTGCAGCACGCTCTCGGGCGCGGTGGCGGAGGGGACGGCGGCCTGCGAATAGGCGACCGCACGCACGAAGCGCGAGGGCGGGGTGAAGTCGCCGGGGATGCCGCGCATGCCCGAGCCCTGCCCGAAGGAGGTGACCTTCAGCCCCTGCAGCGTCAGCGGCGGCACGTTCACCGCGCTGAGATTGGCGTAGTTGCTGAGATTGGTCATGTGCCAGTCGAAGGTCGGCGAATTGGTCAGCACGCCGAGCGGGTTGTCGTGGATCTTCAGCCGCTTCTCGACCGGCTCGACGACCACCGCCTTGCCCGTCCTGTCGTGCACCACGAAATGCACCGGCGGGGCGATGCCGAGCTCCGGCAGCACGACGGGCAGCAGCGCCACCTTGTCGTAGTTCGCCCTGACCTCCTCGACCGAGGCGAAGTTGGCGAGCAGCCAGGCGCCGTATTCGATCGGCGACATGCCGACCTTGGCGTTCTCCGGTGTCGGATCGGCGTAGTCGGCCGAGCCGGGGAAATAGAACAGGCCGACATAGAGGCCCTGGTCGTTCACCGCGTCGAGGTAGACGTTCAGGCCGAAGGCGTTGGCGCCGACGGTCCCGTATTTCGTCGTGTAGGTGAAGCCCTTGGCGCCGCCGGGCAGCGTCGTGGTGACGCTGGTGCCGGCCGGGATGACGACCACCTCCGATTTCAGGTCGATGCCGAACTCCAGCGTGCGCGCGGCGACGACGCCGCCGTCCCTAGCGGTGAGCTGGATACCGGTGCAGGCCTCGGCGGCCGGCAGAAAGGCGAGCGAGCCGGCAAGGCTCGCGGCGATCAGCTTGCGGTACATCGGATGGCCTTTCTGTTGCTGCGCGGAAGCCACCTGACCCGAAAAGCCTTCACGTCGGGTTTCCGGCGAGAGGGGAGGGCCTGGCTCCCTCCGCCGCCGCCGTCCGCGCAGGCGAAGGACTTGTGCTCGGGCCGGAGACCGGGCGGTCATCCGCGCAGGGTCGGGCGCGCGACAGCCCATTCCTCGTCCGATTGATATGAAGCAACAAATCGCTGCCCCGGCGCGGTGGCGATGCTATCTGGGAGATAGCCCGGCCCCTCCGGCGATCCCCCTCTCTGCCGCGGCGACGAGAACCAACATGCGCGACTTCCATTTCCCCGGCCGCAGCGCCGTCTTCGCCACGAGCGGCATGGCTGCGACCTCGATGCCGATCGCCACCCTCACCGCGCTCGACGTGCTGCGCGCCGGCGGCAATGCGGTCGACGCCGCCATCGCCGCCTGCGCGGTGCTCGGCGTCGTCGAGCCGGCCTCGACCGGCATCGGCGGCGACTGCTTCTGCCTCTATGTGCCGGCGGGCAGCGGCGAGGTTTTCGCCGTCAACGGCTCCGGCCGTGCACCGGCGGCGGCGACGATCGACTTCTTCGAGGACGCCGGCATTTCGGCGCTCGACAACACCTCGCCGCACACCGTCACCGTTCCCGGGGCGATCTCGGCCTGGCAGCTCCTGCTCGACCGTTTTGGCACGAAGGGCTTCGATGAGCTTCTGGAGCCTGCCGCGCGCTATGCGGCAGAGGGCTTTCCGGTCCACCAGCGCGTCGCGCACGACTGGACCTTCGAGGTCGAGAAGCTCGAGCGCGCCGGCAACAAGAGATTCCTGCCGGGCGGAGCGGCGCCCGCGCAGGGCACGCTGTTCGTGCAGCAGGAGCTCGCCGCCACGCTGCGCGCCATCGGCCGCTCGGGCGCGGCCGCCTTCTACGAGGGGCCGGTCGCCGCCGACATGGTGGCGACGCTGCGCGAGAAGGGCGGCCTGCACACCGAGGAGGATTTTTCCCGGGGCAAGACCGTCGCCGAGTTCGTGACGCCGATCACCCGCGCCTGGAACGGCTACGACGTCTGGCAGTGCCCGCCGAACGGCTCCGGCATGGTCGTGCTGGAAATCCTCGGGCTCCTGGAGAGGCTCGGCAAGGCGCCGGACGGGCCGATGGGGCCAGTGCGCCTGCACCGCCACGTCGAGGCGGCACGGCTCGCCTATCGCGACCGCGACGCCTTCCTCGCCGACCCCTCGCAGGTCGAGGTGCCGGTCGAGAAGCTCATCGGCGACGCCTATCTCGCCGACCTCGCCCGCCTCATCGACGACGACCGCATGCTCGAGCCGCTGCCGGCCGCCGGCGAGGCTTTTTTGCCGGCGCACACCGACACCGTCTATCTCTGCGTCGTCGACCGCGACGGCAATGCCTGCAGCTTCATCAACTCGCTGTTCCAGCCCTTCGGCAGCGGCATTTTGGCCGAGGGCTCCGGCGTCCTGTTGCAGAACCGCGGCTTCGGCTTCCGCCTCGAGCGCGGCCATCCGAACTGCATCGCCCCGAACAAGCGGCCGATGCACACCATCATCCCCGGCATGGTCACGCTCGGCGGCCGGGCGGTGATGCCCTACGGCGTCATGGGCGGCCACTTCCAGCCGATGGGCCAGACCCTGTTCCTCAGCAATTTCTTCGAGCACGGGCTCGACGTGCAGCAGGCCCTCGACGCGCCGCGGCTGTTCCTGCAGAACGGCGCGGTGGAGACCGAGCGCGGCATCCCGCAGGCGACCCGGCAGGGTCTCCTCGCCCGCGGCCATCGCCTCGCCGACATCGTCAAGCCGCACGGCGGCGGCCAGGCGATCTTCATCGATCCGCGCGGCTTCCTCGTCGGCGGCTCCGACCCGCGCAAGGACGGCATCGCGCTCGGCTATTGAGGACCCGTTCAAAACGCTGCCGGCCCTGATGCCGTTGCTGTAGTGGGCTTTCAGCGTCTTGCCGGAGGCGAGGTAGGTCAGCTCGTTGATGAAGCCCGGGATGGTGTAGAGCCGGCCGGCGCGGTCATAGGTCCATTTGCTCGACGAGGTGCCGACCGAGGAGCCGTCCGGATAGGTGCGCCAGACGATGCGGCCGGAGAGGTCGTAGGTGGTGGTGGCATCGAAGGTCGGGCTGCCGCAGCCCGGCCCGGTGCCGGGCGGCACGAACCAGCGCTGGCGCTGCAGAAGGCCCTGCTGGTTGTAATCGAGGCAGGTCCGGGCGACGCCGTTCGCCTGCTGCGTCGGCTTGCCGATGTTGAAGGCGTTGCTGCGCACCTCGTCATAGGTCGAGGTGATAGTCTCGGTCGGCCCGCTGGTCGGGTTGACGCGCTTCTCGACGACGCGGCTCAGCGCGTCGTAGTCGAGCCGCGTGACGGTGCCGCGGGCATCTTCCTGGCGCGTCAGCTGGCCGGCGGAATCGTACTCGTATTCCCAGACGCCGAGGTCGGGGTCGTCGGCCTCGAGATGCTGGCCGAGGCGGGAGATCAGGAGACGCGGATTGCGCTACGCTCCATCCGGGCTACGCTTGCTGCCTTCGTCTACCTTTCGCTAAATCAGGTACCTTTACCCTCGAACGGTTTCACAATCGCGTTGGAGATGCCAAGCGCACGGAGCATATCAATGGCACGCTGCGAGAGAACGAGGCGACCATCGGCAGCTACTCCAATATCGTCTCGACCGGCTATACCTTCTGGCTTCAACCAAACGAATCGAGGCAACATTGCAGGATATAGCATGTGGAATTGATCACTGACCGTCACTTCTACGTCTCCGAACGAAACTCCCGTGGCTCCTATATTGAGAAGCGCTTGCTGGGCGCGCTCCGTAACAAGGAATAACGAAAAACTCTCAACGATTGCATCGCCCATCCAACCTTCGAATTGATAATGGAGCCGCTTTACAATAGGTGGGTGAACACTGCGATCCATGATCGTATTCCTGCCAATACCTCCAGCAACTTCGGGTTCGACGTAAAAGTATTGCATAAGTCACCTACCATGGAGGAGTGAATTGCGATCCATACCTAGCATCAATTTGACCTGCCTTTTCAATTATTTCCTGTCGGGTTGCGTTTGGGTTCCTGTTATAAAAGTCGTTCCACTCTCGCCTGATCGTACTCAGGTGCAATCCCCGATTCTCTGTCGCTGGAATGCCGCGAAGGTTTGGTGCAGCGTTAATCTCGACAGCGGTGAAGTGCCCTGGATATAGCGACAGCACCTGCTGTTCCACCGCATGGTGGACATATAGCGATCGCTGGTTCGGAAGCTGCTCAGGGTGAGCGGCGAAGAAATTTGCACGATAATTAAGGCCAAGGCGATCCTCCCGTCGAATCTGCTGGAGGAATGCATACTCTCGATTGATTGCTTCTTGAGTAATAGGCCCTCTCGGCATCTCGAAAAACTGCAGGTTTGGCCTGCGCTCTCGTATTTCTTCTCGAAGTCCCTTGAATTAGGCGACGCGATTTTGCTCCGGAACAGCTGACGGATGGCCTGGCCGACTGGGTGGGCGCCGCCTCGAATTCGCAAAAGTGTCCGCGAAGCCGGCGAGATTATTGGTATAGTCTGATGCGCTGCTGCTACCTAGATCGTCTCCACCGAGCGTATGGTCGTCGGAGCCGCCGGGCACATAGTGTCCGTTCGGATCGCTCTTGTTGACCGGGTCATTGTCGGCGTAGGCGTAGCGGTTGGTGCCGACGCCGGAGAGAATTGGGTCGAGGGTGTCAGCGGAAACGAAACGTCCGATCTCCGGATCGTAGTAGCGGGCATGCAGGTACATCAAGCCCGTCTC
This sequence comes from Pseudomonadota bacterium, assembly GCA_023430145.1. GTDB lineage: Bacteria > Pseudomonadota > Alphaproteobacteria > Rhizobiales > Methylopilaceae > JAEZCD01. Next base: position 1,486 of record JAEZCD010000217.1, on the reverse strand, counting down.
GGGATTGTGACGCTCGCCGATGAAGCCCTTTGGCTCGGCCGGTGCGCCGGACGTGACCGAGCTCGTGCGCTTGCCATAGGGTTGGTAGACCGAGCGCTCCTGCACGGCCCCGGCAGCGCCGGTGACGAGCCTCACCGTCGACAGGTGGTCGCGGTGCAGGAAGGCGGTCTGCGCCGTCCCGTTGATGCGGACGATTTTCGCATCCATGTGCGGGTTGATCGTCCAGGTGACGGTGCTGGTCCGGGAGCCGCTCACGCAGGCCCATTTGGTCTCGCGCTGGATGTCGCCGGTCAGCGTCAGCGTCACTTTCGGGGCGGGCGTGCCCGAGCAGCCGCCGGCGGCCGGCGTCGGCGTCGATTTCGAGATCCGCTCGCCGTCCGGGCCGTAGGCGAAGGTGGTGGTCACGTCCGGCGCGACCATCTTGATCGACGCCGGGCGGTTCTGGCCGTCCCAGGAAAAATCGCGGCCGCGGCCGAGCCGGAGATTGCCCGCCGCATCCCAGGTCAGCGGATTGCCGCCGATCGTCAGCGGCGCATGCGGCCGGCGGGCGGTCGGGGCCGGATAGGTGTAGCTGCCGACGCCGCTCGCCTGCTCGAGGTTGCCGGCCTTGTTGTAGCTGAAGGTCCTGTCGACGCCGCCCGGCTCGTTGTCCTTGGCGCGAACGAGCCGGTCCATGTCGTCATAGGTGTAGACCCAGGTCTCCTTCAGCCCGCCGCCGGGCGCGATGACGTTGTCGGTGATGCGGCGTCGTGGGTCTAGGTGCTGCGGAAGAGGACGCTGCCACGCGGCTCCCGGCCTTCCCCATCGCTCTTGTCGAGATGCGGCGCATCGGCTTTCATTCGGCTCGATCATGTCGATGACCGCCCAGCCCTCCCGCCCGCGCAAGAGCTCCCGGCCGTCCCGCCCCGGCAAGGCGCCGATGCGCGTCGTGCCGGCCGTGGCGCCGGTGCGCGAGCAGACGGTCGAGCTCCTGCGCCGGGCGATCGTCGAGTGCCGCTTCGAGCCCGGCGGGCGGCTCGTCGAGCGGGCGCTGTGCGAGATGCTCGGCGTCAGCCGCAGCTCGGTCCGCGAGGCACTGCGGCAGCTCGAGGCGGAAGGCCTCGTCACCATCATCCCGAACGCGGGCCCGGTGGTCGCCAAGCCGCCGCCCGAGCAAGTGGCGCAGATCTACGAATACCGCGCCGTGCTCGAGGGCCTCGCGGCACGCTGGTTCACCGAGCGGGCGCCGAAGTCGGTCGTCAGGCGGCTCGCCCGCACCGTGGAGCGGATCGAGGCGGCGAGCCGCACGCTCGATCTGCCGGTGCTTTATGCCGCCAAGGCGCAGTTCTACGAGGTGCTGGCGGTCGGCTGCTTCAACGAGCCGCTCGGCGCCGAGCTGGCGCGGCTGCGAGCGAAAGTCTCGCTGCTGCGCGACCAGAGTCTCAGCCGCAGCGAGGCGGCGTCGGCGAGCGCGGCCGAGGTCGTGCAGATCATGCAGGCGATCGCC
>JAEZCD010000201.1 GCA_023430145.1 Pseudomonadota bacterium | reverse complement strand
GGTCGGCGGCGCCCGCCGCGCCGTCGATGCGGCAGCGCTCGCGGCGGCGGCGCTGCTGGTGCTCAACGGCGTCGCCGACCTCCGCCTCGGCCGCGCCGACCAGGGCCTGCTGGTGCAAGCGGCGATCGGTCTCGCCGGGCTGCTGCTGGCGGTGATCGCCTGGGGCGTGTTCCGGGCCGCGCTCGCCATGGCGCGCGCAAAGCTGCTCGGCCCGTCGCTGCGCATCACCGCCGAGCTGACGGCGATGATCTTCACCATCGTCATCGGCTCCTCGCTGTTCAGCCTCGTCTTCATCGCGCTCGGCGGCGAGGAGCTGGTCCGCGGCGCGCTGTCCAGCCTGCCGGGCGGCACGACGACGGCCATCGCCGTCGTCATGCTGGCGGTGTTCATCCTCGGCTTTCCGCTCGACTTCATCGAGATCAGCTACATCGTCGTGCCGATCGTCGCGCCGATCCTTCTGATGATGGACGGGGTCGATCCGATCTGGCTCGGCGTCATGCTGGCGATGAATCTTCAAACCTCGTTCCTGACGCCGCCGCTCGGCCCCTCGCTGTTCTACCTGCAAGGGATCGCGCCGCCCGAGGTGCGCGCCGCCGACATCTATCGCGGCGCCTGGCCTTTCATCGCCATCCAGCTCGTCGGCCTCGGCGTCCTGTGGCTGTTCCCCGGCCTCGCCACCTGGCTGCCGCGGCTGCTTTACGGGACGGGATAGGGGAGTCGGCTCCGGAAAGCCGGCTCCGACCTATGCAGTGCCGCCCGCTCGGGCCGGAGCTTCGAGCAGCCGGTCCCCCAGCGCTTCGAGCCTGTCGCGCCACGCCAGCGGCCTCAGCCAGCGCTCCGGGATGGCCGACAGGCCGTACAGCGCGCCGGCGATCTGCCCCGTCACCGCGCCGACGGTGTCGGCGTCGTCGCCGAGGTTCACCGCGAGGACGACGGCGTCCTCGAAGGTCTCCGTTCGCCAGACGGACCAGAGCGCCGCCTCCAGAGTGGCGACGACAAAGCCCGAAGAATGGATCTCGTGCCGCTCCTTCGACCGCCAGGCCTGGTGGGCGAAAGGCTTCCAGTCGGCATGCCCCGCCCAGGTCGACGTGTCGAGGCTCGTTCGATTGCCACCGAGGATGGTCTCCCGCATCAGCCCGGCCATGAACGCGCAGGCTTCGACCGCCTGCGGCGCCGCATGCGTCGTGCGGCCCTGGTCGATCGCCAGGCGCGTCGTCATCTCGGCATCCCCGATCGCGAACAGAATGGCCGGCGCGAGCCGCATGATGGAGCCGTTGCCGGCACTTCGCTCACTGGTCGAGCCAGCGAAGGGCTCGCCAGTGCGGAGGAAGCGATCGAGGGCGGCGCTCGTGGCGTTGCCGATGTCGAAGCAGTCGCCCGTGCAGGAATACTCGCCGCGCTGCCGCCACGCGACGAAGCGCTCCATCAGGTCCTGCGGGTCCAGACGGCCGCGTTCGTCGAGACTGGCGGCGAGCGCCAGCGCCATTGCCGTGTCGTCGGTCCACTGACCGGGCTGGAGCCGAAAGGTGCCGCCGCCGGTCATCTCGGTGTGGTGCGGCAGCAGGTCTCGTGCCTTGAACTCGAGCGTCGTTCCAAGCGCGTCGCCGACGGCGAGTCCGAGCAGGGCGCCGAGAGCGCGGTCACGGATGGCAGGATCGATCATGCGTCGATCATGCACGAAGCGACAGGCCCTGTCGTCGGCCGCTCAACCGCCGAGGCTCGGGACGCGCTCGCATCCGCCGATGCCGAGGCGGAACTCGCGGTCGCCTCTGTCGTCGTAATGGGCCTCGTAGGCTTCGACGCCGGCGAGCCGGGTGCCGCTCCCATCCACGTCGTTCCGCAGCAGGCAGAGGCGCAGGTAGAGGTTGCCGGCGTACCTCATGTAGTCGAGATAGTCCGCCGCCATGGATCTGGCGATCGACAGCCGGCCGGGATCCGATTCGGGGCTCGTACGCAACGCATTGACCTGCTGGTTGAAGGCGAAGGCGGCGTCGTTGGCGTATTGCTGGTCGCCGAGCAGGTTCGCATAGACGGCCGGGCGCTGCCTCATGGCGTCGAGAAAGGCGTCGTTGCGGGCCATGAAGCCGACCGCATCGATGGCCGGCAGCCGCATGCGCGAAAAGATCGGCTCGGCATAGCGCATATCGTCATCGTCGAGAGGCGGGACGCGCAGCCGCGGCTTCAGGGACTGGGCGAACATGCCGGTCTCGTGGCGGCCGACATCGTTCATCGCCGCCTCGAAGGTGGCATCGAGCTGACGGGCGGCGAGGTCGCGCGCGCGCCAGTCGGCGACCGAGATGCCGACGAAGACGGAGGCCATGATGCCGAGCAGGCCGATGGCCGATTTCAGCGCCTCGCCACGGTCGAAGGCGAGCCAGACGAGCGGCACGAGAACGAGCAGCACGAGTGCGACGATCGCCGCGTTGTCGAGCAGGAAGCTCAGGGGTGGGCTCGGCATCTCCGGCGTGCTCCTCTTCCCTCTCCCATCGGGAGAGGGTGCCCGCGAAGCGGGCGGGTGAGGGGTTACGGGGCCTCAGAACGAGCGCCGTAATCCCTCATCCGGCCGCTTCGCGGCCACCTTCTCCCCTCGGGAGAAGGAAGAGAAGCTCTCTCACCACATCCCCTCGGCCTCGAACAGATGCTTCGAGCGCCCCCACACCTCCTCGGCGACCTTCTGCGCGTCGGCGATGATCTCCTTCTCGTCGAGCTTGGTCAGCGCGCCGTCCTTCACCACCCGCTCGCCGTCGACGAAGACGTCGGTCACGTCGCGGCCGCAGGCGTTGTAGACGAGGTTCGAGATCAGGTTCTCGGTGCGTAGCGGATTGGCCCATGAGGTCGTCACGTCGACCAGCATGATGTCGGCCTTCTTGCCGGGCTCCAGCGAGCCGATTTCTTGCGCCATGTCGAGCGCCCGGGCGGCGTCGATGGTCGCCATGCGCAGCGCGTCGGCCGCGGTGCGCACCGAAACCTTGCCGTAGAGCACGCGGGCGATGACGATCGCCGAGCGCATGACGTTGAACATGTCGTTCGACAGCCAGTCCGAGCCGAGGCCGACCTTCATGCCGGCGGCATAAATCCTGTCCATCGGCGGGTAGTAGCCGCGCTTGCCGACGAGAAAGGCCGTGTGCGACATGGCCGAGCCGGTCTCGACCATCATGCCGATGTCCTCGTCGTCCATGTAGACGCAGTGCGCGCCGATGAAGCCCGGGCCGAGCATGTCGAGCTCCTTCAGGAGCGGGATCGACTTCTTGCCCCAGAGCTTCAGCATGAACTCGTTCTCGCCCGGCACGGCGCAGAGATGGGTGTGCAGGCCGACGCCGTACTTCTTCGCCAGCATGCCGAGCTCGCCCATGCTTTCCGGGCGCAGCCGGTCCGGTCCGTCCGGGGCGATGCGGCAGGTGATGCGGCCGCCCGCCTTGCCGTGCCAGTTCTCCAGAAGGTCGATCGCCTCGTCGACGCCCTCCTCGAACAGCTTGCGGTCCCACTCGCGGTCGAAGCGGCCGAAGCCGATCTGCGAGGAATCGACCTCCCGCACCTCGGCGGCGACGATGCCCCGCAGGCCCACCACCTCGACGATCTTCGCCGACTGCGGCTGGTGCCACCAGCATTCGTTGATGGTGGTGGTGCCGGTCTTCAGCATCTCGATGCCGTGCACCATGCCGGGCAGATAGACATCGTCGAAGCGGATGACGTTCTCGTGCATGCCGAGCGCGATCCGGAACGGCCCGCCGAAGGTCGGCACGTCCTCGGTCATCGCCTTGGTGAGGGCGCCGGCGAGATGGGTGTGGGTGTTGACGAAGCCGGGCAGGATGGCGCGGCCCTTCGCCGAAACGATCTTGTCGGCGGGCTGCTTCTTCAGGTTCGCGGCCGAGCCCACGGCGACGATGCGGTCGTCCTCGATCAGCACGGCGCCGTCGGGGATGATCGCGGTGCCATCGCCGGACATCGGGATGAGATAGCCGCCTTCGATGAGCGTGCGCATGGCGAGAGACTCCTTGGTCAGGCGGGGGCGTGCGTGCCGTGCAGGAAGAGGGCGTGCAAGTCGTCGTCGCGCACCGCGTCGGCCGCCATCTCGGCGGCGATCCTTCCGCGCACCATCACGAGCACGCGCGTGGCGAGGCCGAGGCCGCGGGCGACATTCTGCTCGACGAGCAGGACCGGGATCCCGGCCGCACGGATCGCGGCGATGGCGGAAAAAACCTGGTCGATCATGACGGGCGCGAGATCGCTCGACGGCTCGTCGAGCAGCAGCACCGTCGGCGAGGCGGCCAGCGTGAGGGCTATCGACAGCATCCGCCGCTCGCCGCCGCTGAGCGCGCCGGCCTTCGCCTCGAGCCGCTCGGCGAGCCGCGGGAACAGCTCGAAGATCCTTGGCAGCATCGGCTCGGGGCCTTCCGGGCGCAGCCAGGCGCCCATGCGAAGGTTCTCCGTCACCGTGAGGTCGGAGAACACGTTGCCGGTCTGCGGCACGTAGCCGATCCCGGCGCCCGCCCGCCGATGCGCCGGCCAGCCGGTGATATCGGTGCCCGCGATGGCGACCGAGCCGGCGGTGCGGCGCGTGAGGCCCATGATGGTCTTCAGCACGGTCGACTTGCCGGAGCCGTTGGCGCCCAGAACCAGCAGAACCTCGTCCGACCGCAGCTCCAGCGACAGATCGTCGAGGATGGTCAGCGGGCCGTAGCCGGCGGTGACATGGGCCAGGGTCAGCGCGGCGCTCATGCCGCCTGCCCGAGATAGGAGCGCATCACCCGCGCATCGCGGCGGATCTCCGCCGGCGTGCCGCGGGCGATGACGCAGCCGGTGTCGAGCACCACGACCTCGTCGCAGAGGTCGGCGATCATGTCCATGTTGTGCTCGATGAGCACGACGGTACGCCCCTGATCGGCGAGCGAGCGGAGCAGCTCCACCTGCTGGCGGACCAGCACCGGGTTGACGCCCGCCGCCGGCTCGTCGAGCAGGATCGTCTTCGGATCGGCCATCATCGCCATGCCGATCGACAGCAGTTTTTGCTGCCCGCCCGAAAGCCCGCCGGCCGGATGATCGGCGAGGTGGCGCAAGCCGAGCCGGTCGAGCATCGCGAAGGCGTCGGCCGTGGTGGCCCGCTCGGCGGTGCGCACCGCGCCCGGGGCGAACAGCACGCGCCACAGCGCCTCGCCGGGCTGGCCGCGGCGGCCGGCGATCATGTTCTGCACGACGGTGAGGCGGCGGGCGAGGCGGGGCATCTGGAAGGTGCGGGCGATGCCAAGCCGGGCGATCGCGTCCGGCCGGCCCAGCGGCAGTTTTCGGCCGTCGAGTTGGACCTCGCCGGCCTCCGGCAGAATCACGCCGGCGACGACGTTGAGCAGCGTCGATTTTCCCGAGCCGTTCGGCCCGATCAGGCCGAGAATCTTTCCCGGTACCGCCTCGAGGCTGACCTCGGAGAGCGCCCGGACGCCGGCGAATGAGACGGACAGGTCAGCGATCGCCAGCATCGGTGACCACTCTGCGCTCGGGCAAGAGGCCCTGCGGTCGGAACAGGAAGGCGAGCACGAGCATGAGGCCGAACACGGCGAGGCGGAGATTGGCGACGAGCTCGAACGGGAGGCCGCTCCACTGGGCGACGAAGCGCGTGCCGACGCTGACGATCTGGATAAAGGCGGTGCCGACGATGGCACCGAGAATCGAGCCCGGGCCGCCGACGATCAGCGCCGTCCACACCATGAAGGTTTCCGCGACCCCGAACGCGGCCGGCGCCACGTAGCCGACGAAGTGGGCGAAGACGATCCCGGCCGCGGCCGCCATCAGCCAGGCGACGGCGGTGACGACGAGCTGGAAGCGGAACGGGCTACGGCCGAGCGAGGCGGCCAAGACCTCGTCCTCGCGGATGATGCGCAGCATGCGCCCGAACGGCGAGCGGTCGATGCGCCAGGTCAGCGCCACCGCGGCGGCGAGTAGGACCAGCGAGATCGCCATGGCCTCGATCGGGCTGCCGATGCGCGCCACGGTCGCCCCGTCATTGCCGCCCGCGACGGCCGGCAGGTTGATCATGGCGAGGCGGAACAGCTCGGCCGCGCCGAGGGTCACCAGCGCCCAGTAATCCTGCGCCAGGCGTCGGACCGGAAGGAGCACGAGGACGGAGGCGGCGAGGGCGGCGAGAAGCCCGAGCGCGATCCCGGACCACATCGGCAGGCCGTGCGTCGCGGCGATCGCGACGCCGTAGGCGCCGAGCGCGAACGGCAGCACCTGGCCGAAATTGACGAGCCCGGCGAGCCCGAACTGCAGGTTGAGGCTGAGCGCCACGACCGACCAGATCGAGATCACGGTGACCGAGAAGACGAGGAAGTCGATCATCGGGCCAAGTCTAGCGGGCTCCGCCCGTCGACACACGCTGGCGCAGGCAGAGCACCGTCACCATGACGAGCACGGCGATGACGTCGCGGAGCTGCGAGGGCAGGAACCAGGCGCCGCCGGACAGCAGCGAGCCGAAATCGATGCCGATGGCGAGATTTTGGGCGAGCGACAGCACGCAGGCGCCGATCGCGGCCCCGAACACGCTGCCGAGGCCGCCGAGCGTGACGCTGGCGAACACCGGCAGCAGGATGACGAGGTCCATGTCCGGCTGCAGCCGCGTCTCGAGCGCGAACAGCGTGCCGCCGAGCGCGGCATAGGCGCCGGCGACGAACCACATGATGCCCGTGAGCCGCTCCGGCGGCAGGCCGCGCGTCCGCGCCAGATCGCGATTGTCGGCGAGCGCCCGCAAGCCCGTGCCTAGCCGGGTGCGGAAGAGCAGCGCGTGCAGCGCCAGCATGGCGAGGATCGCCGTGCCGATCACGGTGAGATCGAGCGTCGAGACGAACGCGCCGCCGACGACGAAGGTGGTCGGCGCGATGTCGAAGACGCGCGCCGCGCCGCCGAAGGCCGCCGCGAGCAGGGAGCGTAGCACGAGCGCGACGCCCCAGGAGACGATCATCTTGCCCTCGGGCGACAGGTCGCGCAGCGGGTGAAAGACGATGCGGTCGATGGCCACCGCGACAAACCCGGTGACGATGCAGCTCAGCACGACCGCCGCCGGCAGCCACATCCCGGCCTCGTGCAGGGCATAGCTGACATAGCCGCCGAGCACGGCGAGCTGGATGTGCGCGAAGTTGGCGAAGCGCAGGATCGAATAGGTCAGCGCAAGGCCGACCGCGATCATCGCGATCTCGCCGGCGTAGATCGCCGAGTTGACGAGGAGCTGCAGCAAGGACGGCGTCCGCGCGGGCGAAAGGCCCCGCCCGTCTCGCCGGGCGGAGCCTGTCGGCCTCGACTGGGTGGCTCAGTTCGAGGTGACGAACTTGCCGTCCGTGTAGGTGACGATCGCGATCGGCGGGTCGATCCGCTGGCCGCGGTCGTCCCAGACGATCGTGCCGGTGGCGCCGTCATAGCCCTTCACGACCTCCGGCAGCGCCTTGCCGAGCTCGCCGCCCTTGGCCATCGCCTTGGCGACCAGCATCAGCCCGTCATAGCCGTAGAAGACGTGCGGCGTCGGCGTGCCGCCCGGATGCTTCGCGGCATAGGCCGCCTTCACGGCCTGCGCCTTGGCGCCCGTGGTGCCGCCATTGTCGACGCCGAGCAGGCGGCCGTTCATCCAGGCCGGGTCGGCGACGGAGAGGATCGAGGGGTAGGCGGCGTACCATTTCTGGTCGAGGCCGAGGCCCTGCGCGTTCTTGAAGACTGTACGCGAGTCATCGCCATAGCCGGCGGTGATGATCGCGTCGGGCTTGGCCGCCACGAGCTGCTGCAGGTCGGCGCGATAGTCCGGCTGGCCCTCGGTATAGGCGATCTTCGCCACCACCTTGCCGCCGGCGGCGGTGAAGGCGGCCGCCGAGGCGTCCATGAGGCCGGTGCCGAACGTGTTGTTGGGCACGACGAAGGCGACCGTCTTCACGCCCTGCTTGGCGACCCATTCGCCGAGCGCTTTGCCGACGATGTCGTCGAGCGGCAGGATCGAGTAGAGGTTGCCCGGGAAGCCGCCGAGCTTGGGCGAGCTCGACGAGGTGTTGACCAGCACCTTGCCCTTCGCCTTGACGATCGGCGCCACCGCCAGCATCAGGCTCGAGCCGCCGAACATCAGCGCCGCGTCGACCTTGTCGACGTCGTAGAGCTTGGTGGCGGCGTTCAGCGCCTCCTGCGCCTTGTACTGCGAATCCTCGATGATCAGCTTGATCGGCCGGCCGTTGACGCCGCCGGCGGCGTTGATGTCGGCGGCCGCGAGTTCGATGCCCTTGACGAGCTCGGTGCTCGATTTCACGTCGGTGCCGGTGAGGTTGGCGATCACCCCGACCGGGATCGGATTGCTCTGCGCCTGCGCGGCGATCGATCCTGCCAGAAGAACGCCTAAGGCGAATGCGCCGCAGAGGGCGCGTCTGATCCCGTCCATCTCTGATCCCTATGGCTGCGTGTGCGACAACAGACTAAGGCCTTGCTCGCGGGTCGCGCTCACGATCGAAGGTCCTCCCTCTCACTTGCGGCCGTCTCGTGTGGCCTTCATTTTCTCTCCGGCGCCGAAGCGGCTGCTCGCCTCGAGCAAGGAGCGGACCAGCTCCCAGCTCCGGCCGATGAGCCTTTCCGTCACCGCCGCGGCCCGTGCGGGATCGCGGGCACCGATCGCCTGCACGAGCTCCTCGTTCGCCTCGATGCTGGCGGCGAGGATTTCTCGGCTTTCCCGATAGCAGTAGAAGCGGTAGCGCAGCGCCTGCTTGTCGAGGCGCTGCAGGATGCGCATCAAGGTCTCGTTGCCGCAGTGCCGGTGCAGCAGATCGGTCAGCGCGACATTGGCGGAAAAAGCCTCGTCGAGACGCCGCCTCCGGTCCGCCGTCGCCATGGCCCGGACGAGGGCGGCGAGATCGTCAACCAGCTTCGGCGTCGCGTTGGCGGTGACGCCGGCAGCGGCGAGCGCCTCGAGCGGCTTCCTGCAGGCATAGATCTCGTCGAGCAGCGACAGGCTCAGCGGCGCCACCACCATGCCGCGCCGCGGCAGGCGCTCGACGAGCCCGTGGCCGGCGAGGATCTGCAGCGCCTCGCGCACCGGCGAGCGGCTGATGCCGAAGCGCACGCACAGCTCCTCCTCGACCAGCTTGGCGCCGGGAGCGAGCCTCAGCTCGGTGATCTCCCTCTCGAGCAGGCGGGCGAGCTCCGGCCCGAGCGATCCGGGCAAGGCTGCGTCGGAGACGGCGGCAGCGCCGGCGTGCATCATCGGGCGACGACCCGACGGCGCGGCGCCCGAAGACCGGCCGAGCCCCTGCGAGCGACCTCGCGTCGCGGCCTTCGAATTTCGTTCGCCAGGCCGCGCGCGGCGCTCGGAGTCATCTGGACATCACCGGGGGAAACCGCTCTTATTCGGTATACAATCGACGGAAAGGACGGGTGTCAAGGCATAGCGCGGCGGCACCCGCGAGCGGCGCGACGAAGGGATTTTCGGCATGGCTCAGACTTTGGAAGCGGCGAATGCGGGCGCCTTCTCGGAGGAGGCCGAGCAGCTCCCGGTGATCGATCTGAAGAACTTCGCGTTCGACGAGGCGGGCGCCAATGAGATCGCCGCCGAGATCGACCGCGTCTTCTCGACCGTCGGCTTTTGCTACATCGCCAATACCGGCGTGCCGAAGGCGCTGATGGACGCCGTCTTCAAGGCCTCGGCCGATTTCCACGCGCAGCCGATGGAGAAGAAGCAGGAGCTGGCCATCAACGCCTATCACCGCGGCTACATGGCGCCGAAGACCTCGCTGATCGTCACCTCCTCGGTCGCCGAGGTGAAGAAGCCGAACAACAGCGAGTCGCTGATGATCATGCACGAGGTGCCGGAGGACAGCCCGCGCCTCGGTGGGCCGCTGCAGGGCCCGAACCAATGGCCGCGCGAGGTGCCGGGCTTCAAGGAGACCGTCTCGGCCTACAACGCCGCGCTCGAGCAGCTCGCTCGGCGGCTGACGAAGCTGATCGCGCGCGCGCTCGGGATGCCGGAGGACGCGCTCGACGGCTATTTCGAGGAGCCGACCACCTTCCTGCGCCTCCTGCACTATCCGCCGAACCCGGGTGCGGCCGACGACGAGTTCGGCTCGGCGCCGCACACCGATTACGGCTTTATCACCATCCTGCTCCAGGACCAGGTGGGAGGGCTGCAGGTCCGCAAGCGCGGCGGCGGCTGGATCAAGGCGACGCCCGTGCCCGGCACCTTCGTCGTGAATGTCGGCGACATCCTTTCGCGCTGGACCAACGGCCGCTGGCAGTCCACCCCGCACGGGGTGCGCAACACCTCCAATGTCGACCGCTACTCGGTGCCGTTCTTCTACGACCCCGGCATGGACGTCACCGTCGAGTGCCTGCCTGGCTGCCTCACCGCCGGCGAGGAGCCGCGCTTTCCGCCGGTGAACTACGGCGAGTACCTGATGGAGCGGATCGACAAGAACTATTCGTATCGCAAGGCGGCGGGATAGAAGGACGTAGCCCGGATGGAGCGGAGCGCAATCCGGGTCACCGGAGTGCGCCGCCATCCCGGATTTCGCTGCGCTTCATCCGGGCTACCGAGGGAGGATGATGCGATGCGCGGTTTTCGCTCTCTGATGCTGGCCGGTCTCGCGCTCGCCGGGGCGAGCCATGTCGCAACGGACGCCGACGCGCAGGCGCTGCCGCCGAACCTGCCGACGAAGGAGCAGCTCGCGAGCGACAACAACCTCTTCCTCGCGGTCGCCCGCAAGGCGCTGAAGTGGGAGGAGCCGGCGGAGCCCGTCAGGATCCTCGGTCCGATCTACTTCGTCGGCACCAAGGGACTCGGCGTCTTCCTGTTCACGACGGCCGAGGGCCACATCCTGATGAACACGGGGATGCCGTCCTCCGGCCCGCTGATCGTCGATTCGATCCGCAAGCTGGGCTTCCGGCCCGAGGACATCAGGCTGATGATCAACGGCCACGCGCACATCGATCATGCCGGCGCGTTCGCCGAGCTGAAGCGGCGGTTCGGCGCCGGGCTGGCCGTCATGAAGGACGACGTTCCGGCGATGGAGAGCGGCGACAAGGGCGACTTCAAATACGCCGACGACTTCGCCTATCCGCCCGCCAAGGTCGACCGGGTGCTGCGCGACGGCGACACGATCAGGATGGGCAATGTGCTGCTCACCGCCTATCACACGCCCGGTCATACCCGCGGCGCGACCACGTGGGTGGCGAACGTCGTCGCCGACGGCAAGCCCTATGTCGTCGCCTTCCCCGACGGCGCCGGCTTCAATCCGGGCTACCGGCTGGCCAGGGATCCGTCCTACCCCGGCATCGCCGAGGACTATCGCCGCACGCACCATTTCCTCGAGATGCTGAAGCCGGACATCTGGCTCGCCCAGCACAACGAGTATTACGACCTCGAGGGCAAGCGCCGGCGCGCCGCGACCGAAGGCGTCGAAGCCTGGATCGATCCGGAAGGCTATCGGCGCTTCATCGCCGGCAAGAAGCGCGCCTTCGAGGACCAGGTCGACGCCGAGCTCGGCGCGCCGAAAGCCGCAGCCAACTGAAAGTCGAATGGCCCCGCGAAAACTCATCATCGACACCGATCCCGGGCAGGACGACGCCTTCGCGCTGCTGATGGCGCTCGGGGCGCCCGACGAGCTCGAGGTTCTCGGCATCACCGTCGTCCACGGCAACGTGCCGCTCGAGAAGGCCGCGTTCAACGCGCGCCAGGTCGTCGAGCTGGCGGGGCGGCCAGAGGTGCCGGTGTTCGCCGGCTGCCCGCGGCCGATGATCTTTCCGCCGCGCACGGCCGAGTACGTGCACGGCGATTCCGGCCTCGACGGCTGCGAGCTGCCGCCGCCGCGCATCCCTCTCCAGGAGAGGCACGGCGTCGACTTCATCGTCGACACGATCATGGCGGCGGCGTCGGGCGAGATCACCGTCTGCACCCTCGGGCCGATGACCAACCTCGCAATGGCCATGGTCAAGGAGCCGGCGATCGTGCCGCGGATCCGCGAGGTCGTGCTGATGGGCGGCGGCTTCTTCGAGGGCGGCAACACAACCCCCGCCGCCGAGTTCAACATTCTGGTCGACCCGCACGCCGCGCACGTCGTCTTCGAGTCGGGCGTGAAGCTGACCATGGTGCCGATCGACTGCACCTATCGGGCGCTGATGACGCCGGAGTGGATCGCGGCCTTGCGCGATCACGGCAGCCATGTCGCCGTACAGGCCGCCGGCATGGCCGCCTTCTACCAGCGCTACGGCAACGAGAAATTCTCCACCGACCGCTACCCGCTGCACGATCCTTGCGTGATCGGCTGGCTGCTGCGGCCGGAGCTGTTCGAGGGGCGCATCTGCAAGGTGGCGATCGAGATCGCCTCTCCGCTGACGGCCGGCATGACGGTGGTCGACTGGTGGAACGTCACCAAGGAGCCGCCGAATTGCCACGTGCTCCGGCACGTCGAGGCCGAGCCCTTTTACGCGCTGCTCAGGGAGAAGATTCTGGCGCTCGGGTGAGGAGGGGTCCGAATTCCCGGCGCCATTCCCGTCCTTCCCTGCTCGTCATCCTCCGCGAAGGCGGAGGATCCAGGCTTTCTTCAGCGGAAAGACTGGGTCCTCCGCCTTCGCGGAGGACGACGACGGAGGGGCGGAATCGCTACCGAGAGCCTGAAATCTCCTCGCTCTGCATCAGGCCGACGCCGGCCTCACGGAGCCGGCGATGCGCGGCGGCGTGCGAGCCCGAAAGGTCGATGCTGCGGCAGGCGTCCTCGATCACCACCACTTCGAAGCCGTGCCGGCGCGCGTCCTCCGCGGACCAGAGGACGCAGAAATCGAAGGCGAGGCCGGCGAGAAAGATTCGTCGAAAGCCGCGCTCGCGCAGATAGCCGTTGAGCCCGGTCGGCGTCGTGCGGTCGTTCTCGTAGAAGGCCGAGTAGGAATCGATGGCGGCGTGGAACCCTTTGCGCAGAACGAGCGCGGCGTGCGGAATGTCGAGCGCCGGATGGAACGCGGCGCCTCCGCTGCCCTGCACGCAGTGGTCGGGCCAAAGAATCTGGTCGCCATAGGGTGCACGGATCCTTTCGTACGGCTCCCGGCCCGGATGCGACGAGGCGAAGCTCATATGGCCCGGCGGATGCCAGTCCTGCGTCAGCGCCACGTGTCGGAACTTTCGCGCCAGCCCGTTGACGATGGTCGGAACCTCGTCGCCGCCCGGCACGGCGAGCGCGCCGTCCGGGCAGAAATCGTTCTGCACATCCACGACGACGAGAATGTCGGAATCGCCGATCGGCGGCATTTGTTCGCATCTCCGGTGGCCCGTGACGGCCGGGCTCGTTCTCATATCCCGGCCGCGAGCGCGCCCGCCAGTCGGCCGCGTCGGGCTCTCCGCCGGTTGATCCAGATCAAGCGGTGTCCTCCGGAAATCTCTAGGGGTATCCTTGGTTATGTTCCGGAAAAGGAACGCTGTCTCTCGCTGGCGGCCTCGGATCTGCGGGTCGGCTCTTCGTCCCACGAGAAGCGCGCCGCCGACGCGAACGACGCAGAACGTCGAACGATCTCGACGAGGGAGGACACGAGGCCATGTCGCTGAAAGCATGGAAGCGGACGATGCTTGCCGCCGTCGGCGGCCTCGTCATCGTCGCCGGAGCGCATGCCCAGACGGGCGACGCGCCGAAGCCGGAGTCGGAGGCCGACGCCGCCGTCCAGCAGGAGGCGGTGCAGGCGCTCGACGAGATGGGCGCCTATCTGCGCACGCTGAAGGAGTTCCGGCTCGTCGCCGACACCGTCGACGACGAGGAGCTCGAGGACGGGCAGACGGTGGAGATCGCCGGCCGCGCGATCTACGAGGTCCGTCGGCCGGATCGCCTGAAGCTCGAAGTGATCACCGACTCCAAGGAGCGCGAGCTCTACTACGACGGCAAGACCGTCTCGCACTACGCGCCCGCGCTCGACCTCTATTCGGTGTTTCCTGCGCCGGACACCATCGCAAAGATGCTGGAGGAGACCGAGGTCCGCTACGACGTCTCCTTCCCGCTGGCCGACCTCTTCTACTGGGGGACCGAGCGAAGCAACGTGAAGGAGCTCACCTCGGCCTATTTCGTCGGCGAGAGCCGGATCGGCGGCAATGTCTGCGAGCACTATGCCTACAGGGCGCCGGGCGCGGACTTCCAGGTCTGGATCCGCAAGAGCGGCGACCCGCTGCCCTGCCGGCTAGTCGTCATCGACACCGATACTCCGGCCCGCGCCCGCTATGCGGCGACCTTGCAGTGGGAGCCGGAGGCGGCGCTCGGCGACTCGATCTTCTCGTTCTCGCCGCCGGCGGGAGCCAGCAAGATCGAGCAGGCGCCGAGCCAGTGAACCAGGACCAAGGGAGGCGATGATGTTGAGACTGAAATCGACGGCCCAGCGGTCCCTCGGGCTGCTGGCGGCAGGGTTGTTCGTGGCCTCTCTGTGCGCCGTGGCGATCGACGAGGCGGACGCACGACGCGGCGGTGGCGGCGGCCGGGGCGGCGGCGGCGGCAATAACGCGCACAACTTCAAGCGCGGCGGCGGTGGTGGCGGCGGCCATCACGGCAACCGGCACCACCACCACGGCAACGACAACTGGCACCGCAACTACTACAATCACGGCCGCTACAATTATTACGGCCGCTGGGGCGCAGGAGCCGTGGCGGCGGGCGTGACGGCGGCGGCGATCGGCAGCGTCATCTATTCGCTGCCGGCCGGCTGCCGCACGGTCTATTCCGGCGGCATCAAGTATTGGGACTGCGGCGGGAGCTGGTACCAGGCGCAGTATTACGGCTCGAACGTCGGCTACGTCGCCGTCCCGCCGCGTTAGATTTGAGAGTGCTGCGTGACCGCCGGCGACTTCGACCAGGCCGCGGAGCACTACATCCGCTCTCTCGAGTTGAAACCGGACGACTATATCTCGCCCGTCCTTGTTCTGAACGTCTTGCGGTCGCTCGGGCGCTCTCGGGAAGCGGAAGCTTACGCGCGACTGGGCTTGAAGCGAGCCGAAGAGGTGC
>JAEZCD010000123.1 GCA_023430145.1 Pseudomonadota bacterium | reverse complement strand
CTCTCTATAAGAACCCCGCCCCGGCGGCGCCGCCCCTCCACCGCATTCGGCGGTCTCCGTCCCCGGGAAATCCCGGGGAGGATTGGAGTACGGAGATGAACCTGGCCACTCTCCCTCGCGTGCGCGGGCGGCTGACCGAGCAGGCGCCGCTGGCGCCGCTCGTCTGGTTCAAGGCGGGCGGGCCGGCGCAGTGGCTGTTCGAGCCGAAGGACGTCGAGGACCTGTCGGAATTCCTGGCGGGCCTGGAGCCGGACGTGCCGGTGATGGGCCTCGGCCTCGGTTCCAATCTGATCGTCCGCGACGGCGGAGTCCCGGGTGTCGTGGTGCGGCTCGGCAAGCCGTTCGCCAAGGTCGAGCGGCTCGACGACACGACCGTTCGCTGCGGCGGCGGCGCGTCGGGCATCCTCGTCTCATCGACCGCGCGCGACGCAGGAATTGCCGGCCTCGAATTCCTTCGCTCCATTCCCGGCACCGTCGGCGGCTTCGTGCGAATGAACGGCGGCGCCTATGGCCGCGAAGTGAAGGACGTGCTGGTCGAGGCGGAGCTGGTGCTGCGTTCCGGCGAGCGGCGAACGCTGCCGGTCGACGCGCTCGGCTACACCTATCGCCACAGCGAGCTGCCCGAGGGCGCGATCGTCGTCGGCGCCGTGTTCCGCGGCGAGCCGGGCGAGCCGGCGGCGATCCAGGCCGAGATGGACCGGATCGCGTCCGAGCGCGAGGCGTCGCAGCCTTTGCGCTCGAAGACCGGCGGATCGACGTTCAAGAACCCGCCCGGCACCAAGGCGTGGAAGGAAGTCGACGCGGCGGGCTGCCGCGGGCTTCGCATCGGCGACGCGCAGGTGTCGGAGAAGCATTGCAATTTCCTACTGAACCTCGGCTCGGCCACGGCCGCCGACATCGAGGCGCTGGGCGAGGAAGTGCGCCGCAGGGTCAAGGCGCGTTCGGGCGTCGAGCTCGAATGGGAAATTCAGCGTGTCGGAGTGAGTGCGTAATGAAGAAGCTGCACATCGCGGTCCTGATGGGCGGCTGGTCGGCCGAGCGGGACGTGTCGCTCACCTCCGGCAACGGAGTCGCCGACGCGCTCGAAAGCCGCGGCCACCAGGTTACGCGCATCGACATGGACCGCAACCTCGCCCAGGTCATCGCCGGGGTTCGCCCCGACGTGGTGTTCAACGCCCTTCACGGGACGCCGGGCGAGGACGGCACCGTGCAGGGCATGCTCGACCTGATGCAGGTCCCCTACACCCATAGCGGCCTGGAGACCTCGGTCGTCGCGATCGACAAGGAGCTGACCAAGAAGGTCCTTGTGCCAGCCGGGATCCGGATGCCGGACGGCAAGATCGTCGAGAGCGAGAGCCTCCACCGCGAGGACCCGATGGCTCGGCCTTATGTGCTGAAGCCGGTCAACGAAGGCTCGTCGGTCGGAGTCGCCATCGTCACCGACAGCGGCAATTACGGCAACCCGATCGGCCGCGACGTGAAGGGGCCGTGGCAGGAATTCGACCACCTCCTCGCCGAGCCCTTCATCAAGGGCCACGAGCTCACCGTCGCAGTGCTCGGCAACGAGGCGCTGGCGGTGACCGAGTTGAAGCCGGCCCAGGGCTTCTACGATTACGACGCCAAATATACCGACGGGCTCACCACCCATGTCTGCCCGGCGCAGATTCCGGACGAGGTCCGCGACGCCGCGATGGCGATGGCGCTGAAGGCGCATCGAGTGCTCGGCTGCAAGGGCACGTCGCGCTCCGACTTCCGCTGGGACGACGAGAAGGGCGTCGAGGGCCTCTATTTGCTCGAGGTCAACACCCAGCCGGGCATGACTCCGCTCAGCCTGGTGCCGGAGCAGGCCAAATATCGCGGCATCAGCTACGCCGACCTCGTCGAGCGCATCGTCGCCGAAGCCTTGGGCATCTCGCCATGACCGCCGCCCGCATCGCCCGCGGCTCGCAATCCTCGGCCCGCCGTCCGGCGAGCCGCTCCGGCACCCGCTCGGCGCCGGCCCGCAAGCGCAGCGGCGCGAAGAAAAAGAAGCAGCCCGGCCTGCTCGAGAGCCTGCCGGTCTCGCAGGCGACGATGCGCCGGCTGGTCATGTGGGGAGTCGCGATCGTTCTGCTGATCGTCGGAGCCGCGGCCGCGGTGGCGCTGCGCCTGCCGCAGATGGCCGGCACTGCGATCGGCGAGCAGATCGGCGCCACCGGCTTCGAGGTCCGCCGGGTCGAGCTGCGCGGCCTCAACCGGATGGACCACAACATCGTCTACAACGCCGTGCTCGACCAGCCGTCGCGGGCGATGCCGCTGGTCGACCTCGACGCGATCCGGGCGCGGCTGATGGCGTTCCCGTGGATCAAGGACGCGCGCGTGTCGCGCCGCCTGCCGGACACTCTCGTGGTCGACGTCGTCGAGCGCACGCCGGCGGCGGTGTGGCAGAATGGGCGGCGCCTGTTCCTGATCGACGCCGACGGTGTGGCGCTACGCGAAGTGCATCCCGAAGCGGTGCCGACCCTGCCGCTGGTCGCGGGCGCGGGCGCCGAGCGGCGCGTGGACGAGCTTGGCGGCCTGATCGAGGCGGCGCCGCGGCTTCGGCCGCTGCTCGCCGGCGCCACCTGGATCGGCGACCGGCGCTGGGATCTCAGGTTCCACACCGGCGAGACGCTGGCGCTCCCCGAAGGCATGGAGCCGGCGCAGCGCGCGCTTCGCCGTTTCGCCGACATGGACCAGCGCCGCCAGCTGCTCGGCGGCAATTTCGTACGCTTCGACATGCGCATCGAGGGCCGCATGATCGTGCGGCTGAAGCCGGGCGAGAATGGCGAGCTGCCGGCGGTGGCGCCGCCGGTCGCCGCCGGCCAGTCCCCCGAACAAATGGCGAGGACCATCTAGGCGTGAAGCGTCCGTCGCCCCCCGTCCAACGTACCCTGGTCGGCGCTCTCGACGTCGGCTCGTCGAAAGTGTGCGCGCTGATCGCCGAGCCCGGCGAGGACGGGGCGCTCAACATTCTCGGGACCGGCCAGCGCGCCAGTCGCGGCGTCAAGCGCGGCTTCATCTCCGACATGGAGGCGTGCGAGGCTGCGATCCGCGAGGCGGTCGAGCAGGCCGAGCGGATCGCCGCGACCCGGCTCGAGCAGGTCTTCGTCGGCTTCTCGGCGGGCGGCATGGTCAGCGACGTCGCCAATGTCGAGGTGGCGATCGGCGGTCGCCAGATCGGCCAGTCGGACATAGACGCCCTGCTCGACGCCGGGCGCGACGCGATCGATCCCAAGGACCGCACCATCCTCCACGCCGTGCCGGCTTTCTACACGCTGGACGGCCTCGAGGGGGTCAGGAAGCCGCTCGGCCTCCATGCCGACAAGCTCGCCGTCGACATCCATCTCGTCGCCGCCGAGCCGGCGCCGGCCGCCAATCTCGACCTGTGCGTGCGCTCGGCCCATCTCGGGGTCGCGGCCATCGTCGCCTCGCCCGTCGCGACCGGCAAGTCGTGCCTCAGCGACGAAGAGCGCGAGCTTGGCGTCGCTCTGGTCGAGCTCGGCGCGGGCGTGACCAACGTGTCGGTGTTCGCGGTCGGCACTCTGGCTGGCCTCAAGTCGATCCCGATGGGCGCGGGCGACATCACCGACGACATTGCGTCCACCTTCGGCACCCGCCGCGCCGAGGCCGAGCGGATCAAATGCTTCTACGGCTCGGCCTCGACCACGCCGCGCGACAATCACGACATGATCGAGCTGGCGCCGATCGCCGGCGGCGGCGACGGGGTCGAATCCGCCCGGATCACCCGCGCCGAGCTGGTCGCGGTGATCCGCCGCCGGCTCGACATGCTCACCGGCGAGATTGCGGAGGCGCTGAAGCAGCTCGGCTTCTCGGGCCCGCTCGGCCGCCAGGTGGTGATCACCGGCGGCGGCGCGGAGCTGAAAGGCATCGCCGACTATCTCCAGGGCGCGCTCGGGCGCACCGTCCGGGTGGGGCGTCCGCGTCTGCCTGGCTTGCCTGAAGCACATAGCGGCCCGGCTTTCGCAACCTTGGCGGGCCTTGCGCAGTTTGCTGGATCGGATGAGCTTGACCTGCGCGTTCGAATGGTCCGAACCTCGAAGGCCGGCGGGCGCACCGCGTCGGGCAATGTTTTGCAGAGGCTGATCACAGCCTTCAGGAGTGGTTATTAACAGCTTTATCCACCGCCATGCCTTTTTTGCTCGAAACGCCGAATCGCATGGTGCAAAAAGACTTAACACCGTTTTTCACGCCCGCGAGCGAGGAACAGGGGAGAAGTGAATGAGCATCGATTTCATCCGTCCGGAAGTTGAGGAGCTCCGGCCACGGATCAGTGTGATCGGCGTGGGCGGTGCCGGCGGCAACGCCATCGCCAACATGATCCACTCCGATGTTCAGGGCGTCGATTTCGTCGTCGCCAACACCGATGCGCAGGCGCTCAACCACAGCCTCGCCGACCGCAAGATCCAGCTCGGCCACAAGATCACCCAGGGCCTTGGCGCCGGCGCCCGGCCGGAGATCGGCAAGGCGGCGGCCGAGGAGGCCATCCACGAGATCGAGGCGGCGCTCGAGGGCGCGCATATGTGCTTCATCGCCGCGGGCATGGGCGGCGGCACCGGCACCGGCGCGGCTCCGGTCATCGCCAAGACGGCGCGCGACAAGGGCATCCTCACCGTCGGCGTGGTGACCAAGCCGTTCAGCTTCGAGGGTAATCGCCGCGGCCGCGCCGCCGAGAACGGGATCACCGAGCTTCAGCAGCATGTCGACACGCTGATCGTCATCCCGAACCAGAATCTGTTCCGAATCGCCAACCCGAACACGACCTTCAAGGAAGCGTTCATGATGGCGGACGAGGTGCTTCAGCAGGGCGTTCGCGGCATCACCGACCTGATGGTCATGCCCGGCCTCATCAACCTCGATTTCGCCGACGTCCGTTCGGTGATGAGCGAGATGGGCAAGGCGATGATGGGCACCGGCGAGGCCGACGGCGACAACCGCGCCATCGCCGCCGCCGAGCAGGCGATCGCCAACCCGCTGCTCGACGGCGTGTCGATGAAGGGCGCCAAGGGCGTGATCATCTCGATCACCGGCGGCGAGGACATGCGCCTGATGGAGGTCGACGAGGCCGCCAACCACATCAAGGATCTGGTCGATCCGGACGCCAACATCATCTGGGGCTCGGCGTTCAACAACGACCTCGAAGGCAAGATCCGGGTGTCGGTCGTCGCCACCGGAATCGATGCCGAGGCGGTGACCCAGGCGCCGGTTCAGCCGGCCAAGGTCTTCGCTTTCCCGGGCAGCCGCTCGACGGACAGCCAGAAGACGCCTGCGATTCCCGCTCAGCCGGCTTCCGAGCCTGCCGCGCCGGCTTCGCCCGAGCGGATCGCGGCCGAGGCTGAGGAAGAAGAGACGCTGGAGCTCCCGGCCGAGGCCGAGGTCGGCGACGAGCTGCTGCTCGGCGAAGTCGACATGGTGGCCGACGAGCCGGCTCCCGAGCCCGAAACCCGCTCGTGGGTCACTCAGGAGCAGGAGGGGCCGCGTGCTCCCGAGCGGACTGCGGCACGCAGCGAGGGCGGCACCTTGTTCGAGCGCATGTCCAACATCGCCCGCGGCGCGGCCAAGGCGCAGGTCGAGGATGAAGGCCCGCGCATGCGCCGCGAGCGCGACCCGCTCGACATCCCGCGCTTCCTCAACCGGCAGAACAACCAGTAACTGCTCAATCCTCCCCGGCTTTTGCCGGGGAGGGGGACCATGCGCAGCATGGTGGAGAGGCGGCG
>JAEZCD010000093.1 GCA_023430145.1 Pseudomonadota bacterium | reverse complement strand
CGGCAGGACTGGGTGTCCTGCCGGCCGACGTAGAAAGTTACTTCACGCCCCAGATCTTCAGATAGGCGTCTGTGTATCCGTTGTCCGGGTCATAAGTGTTCTTCGGTCCGCCGTCGAACTTGATGTTGGCGGGGATGAAGAGATGGGCAGGGGCGACGTAGCCGCTGTCCTTCTGCTTGTTGAGGGCACGGTTCGCCTCGTCGACGATCTGCCAGCCCTGCAGGCGCAGCGGCTCGGCGACGGTGCCGGCCTGGTACTCGCCCTCGCGGATGCGCTGGAAGGCCACCTCGCTGCCGTCGCCCGCCGAGATGTTGACCGGCGGCCCCTCGCCCTTCAGGCCCGCCGCGGCGAGCGCCGGCGCCATGAAGTCGAAGGTGAGGTCGTTGATGCTGAGCGCATGCGTCCAGTTCTTGCCGTGCCGCTGCAGGAGGGCGGTGGTCAGCGGCGGCATGCGGTTCGAGGCATCGGCGAGTGGGGTGTCGACGATCTCGAGCACCTTGCTGTCGCCGCATGCCTTGATCACCTCGGCCATGGCGTTCGACTTGGCGACGGCGATCTCGTAGGTCGAGTCGGTGAAGATCACCGCGCCGGCCTTGCCGCCGGTCAGCGCGCACGGATAGGAGGCCGCTGCCCGCGCCACCTCGAGCGGATCGGTGGTGATGTTGGAGAAGATCGGCAGCTTGTCGTGCGGGCCGGACTTGGCATAGGAGTGCCAGCCGACGACGACGATGCCCTGCTTGGCCGCATCCTCGATCACCGTCGCCTGCTCGGTGGCGTCGATGCCGCCGAGCACGATGACGTCGGGCTTGGAGGCGATCGCCTGCTGCAGGCCGCTGGAGCGCGCCGACACGGAGCCCTGGCCGTCGATCAGCCGGAACGTCCAGCCGATCTTCCCCGCCGCTTCCCGGACGCCCTCGCCGGCGCCACGGGCGCCGCCGTTGCGCTGGTCGGTCGAGACGTAGACGATCGTCTTGCCCGGCAGCGCCTTCGGCCCGGTGGTCGGCCCGTCCCAAGGGGGGTTCGGCTTGCTCGCCTTCTCCATGAAGGCTTTTGCGTCGGACACCGCGTCGGCGAGCGCCGCCGAGGCCGCCAGCGCGAAGATCGAGGCACCGATCGCCAGAGCCGACAGTGTTCTTGCTGTTTTCATCGTCCGATTTCCTCCCATCGTGTTTGCCTTCACCTTCGCTGAGCTTCCGCGAGGTTTCTTTGCGGCCTGCGCCGATGGCTCAGGTCGAATCCGGTGTCGTCTTCGCGTCCGCGGTTCGCGTCGCCCGCGTGTGGCGGACCTGCTGGCTCTTGCGCTGCGCATAGCCGGCGAGGCCGATGGCGATCAGCAGCGTCACGCCGTTGAACAGCGGCTCGACGTAGAACTCGCCGCCGAGCTGCTGGATGCCGGAGATGCCGACCGCGAGAATGGCGACGCCGACGATCGTCCCCCAGACATTGACCCGCCCCGGCTTGATGGTAGTGGAGCCGAGGAAGGCGCCGACCAGCGCCGGCAGCAAATATTCGAGGCCGACGCTCGCCTGGCCGATGCGCAGGCGGGCGGCCAGCACCACGCCGGCGATGGCGCCGAGCAGGCCGGAGGCGATGAAGGCGCCGATGACGTAGCGGCGGCTCGGGATGCCGTTGAGGTCGGCGGCGCGCGGGTTGGCGCCGATCGCATAGAGGTAGCGGCCGACCGGCAGGTATTGCGTGACCACCCAGAGGACGAGGCTGATCACCAGCACGTAATAGGCGGCGATGGGGATGCCGAGCAGCTGCGTCGTGTAGATGCCGGTGAAGCCGCGCGGCAGGACGCCGATCACCTGCCGCCCTTCCGTGTACCAGAGGGCGATGGCGTAGAGGATGGTGCCGGTGCCGAGCGTGGCGATGAAGGAGTCGATCCGCGCCAGCTCGACGAGGAAGCCGTTGATCAGCCCGAGCAGGCAGCCGCCGAGCAGCACGATCAGCACCGCCATGGGCCAGGGCAGGCCGAACTGGGTCTGCAGCGCGATGGCGAGGATGTGCCAGAGGACGATGCCGTAGCCGACCGTCAGATCGATCCGTCCGGCCATCATCGGGATCATCGCCGCCAGCGACAGGATGGCGATGATCGCCTTGTCGCCGAGGATCGACCTGAGATTCAGCATGGTCGGAAAGGTGTTCGGCAGGGCGATCGAGAAGACGACGATCAGCAGCACCATGCCGATCAGGAGCCCGTAGACGGGGATCAGCCGCCCGATCCGGCGCAGCGGCGACAGCCGCTCGAGCTCCACCGCGGTCGGCTCGATCGCCGTCGACCTAATGGACTGCATCGCCGCGCCCCGCATCCGCTTCGCCGGCGAGCGACGTCGCCCGCGTGATGGCCTCGATCGACAGCTGGTCGGCGGCGAGCTCGGCGACGATGCGGCCGCCGCGAAACACCAGCGCGCGATGGCAGATCGCCGCCACCTCCTCGAAATCGGTCGAGATCAGGAGGATCGCCTGGCCCTTGCCGAGCGCGGCGGCCAGCAGGCGGTAGATCTCCGCCTTCGCCCCGACGTCGACCCCCGCGGTCGGGTCCTCGAGCACCAGCGCCTGCGGCCCGATCCGCATCCACCGGGCGACGACGACTTTTTGCTGATTGCCGCCCGACAGGGTCTCGATCGGCGCCTCCGGCGCGTTGGGCGACAGGCCGACGGTGCGCCCGAGCGCCGCCGTCTCCTCGATCTCGGCGGCCGGCGAGCGCCACGCGAGGAGGCCGCGGCCGGAAGCGTGCGGATTGATGAACATGTTCTCGCGCACCGACATACCGTGCGCGACGGAATCGGCGATGCGGTCGGCGGCGACGAAGCCGAGGCCGGCGTCGATGACGGTCTCCGGCGAGGAGCAGGCGAGGCTCTCTTTGCCGAGCCGCACGCTGCCGCCGTCGATCGGCTCGACGCCGATCAGCGCCCGCCCGACCGTCTCCTGGCCGGCGCCGCGCAGCCCGACGAGGGCGATCATCTCGCCGCGGTCGACATGGAAGGTGAGGGGGCCGACGTCGCCGCTGACGAGATCGGTGCAGACCAGCACCGGGTCGCGGCCGGGTGCCGGCGGCCGCACGAACACGCTTTCCGGCGGGCGGCCGATGATCGCCCGGATCAGCCCCGCCGGCGTCGCCTCGGCCGTGCGGCGGGCATCCACCACCTTGCCGTCGCGCAGCACGACCAGGCTGTCCGAGATGGCAAAAATCTCGTCGAGGCGGTGCGACACGTAGATCATGCCGACGCCGCTCGCCTTCAGCCCGCGCAGCACCCGGAAGAGGATCTCGACCTCGTCCTGCGGCAGGCTGGCCGTCGGCTCGTCGAGCACCAGCACGCGCGCCTCGACCCCGAGCGCGCGGGCGATGGCGACGACCGACTTCTCGGTGCGCGTCAGATCGCTCACCCGGTGCCGCGGGTCGATGTCGTGTGCGATCAGCGACAGCGACCGCCGGGCCATCGCCTCGACGGTCTTCCAGTCGATGACGCCGCGGCGGCGCGGATAGCCCTGCGCCAGAGCGATGTTCTCGGCCACGGTCATCCATTCGAACAGGCCGAGATCCTGGTGGATGAAGGCGATGCCGGGGCTACCGGGCTCGTACGGGGCGCCGCCGAGCGCCATCTCGCCCGCATCCGCCTGGTAGACGCCGGCGAGAATCTTGATGAGGGTCGACTTGCCCGCGCCGTTCTGGCCGAGCAGCGCGAGGATCTCGCCGCGATGCAGGTCGAGGTCGACGCGGTCGATCGCCAGCGTCGCGCCGAACGCCTTGGTCATTCCGCGGAGCGAGAGCACCGGCGAGGTCTGGTACGCCTCGACGGCCTCGGCGGTGGCCGGGGAGAGGGACAAGGGGTCGTTTCCTCACGCCGCGCGGCCTGCTTCGAGTCCCGGTCGCGTCTGCACGCAGAGGCTAGCCAGTCGGAATAAGAGATGCAATACTTTAGTCAATCAGCCATGCAGATGGCGAAGGAAGGAATACCTATCAGCTGGCGCTTCTGCATGCGATACTCCATTTGGGACGAGCAGCGGCTCGGTCTGAGGTGAGCCTGGAGCGCAGCGGCACGGCGGCACGGCTCGAGCGGGCGTCGAGGGCCTTTCGGCCTACGGCTCGCCGTCGGCGGAGGTTTCTGTCCTCGCCGTCCGGACAACCGTCCGCCATCCGGCTGAGCCTCGACGAGTGGCACGAGGGATCGCTCGGCGACCCGATGCACAAGCTGATCCTGGTGCTCGCCGGGCAGGTCGACGTCGAGGGCGGATCGGGCGGCTGGCTCGTGCTGCCGAACCATCTGATCCTCATCCCGGCCGGCCGCCAGTTCAACCTGCGGACCGCCGACGGCACGGTC
This sequence comes from Pseudomonadota bacterium, assembly GCA_023430145.1. GTDB lineage: Bacteria > Pseudomonadota > Alphaproteobacteria > Rhizobiales > Methylopilaceae > JAEZCD01. The sequence continues at coordinate 10,398 of JAEZCD010000093.1, read as the reverse complement.
GCCGACGTCGTGCATCTCGATCCGGCCGACGGGCCCTGGCGGCACGAGGGCTGCTGGGTGACGGCGGCCTCGACGCTGGCGCACGAGATGATCGCCTACGTGCTGTCGATGGACGCCGCGCGCCCCTCGGCGCGCCAGGTCTTCCGCACCCTGTCGCACATGTGCTTCGACTGGTTCGCCAATCCGCGGATGCTGTTCGTTCCCGCCGTGCGATCGGCCGAGCTGCGCGCCGTGATCGCCTATGTGCGCGACAACCTCGCCGAAGCGACCGTCGCCGGCGCCTGCGAGGCCGCCGGCGTTCCCCAGCGCACGCTCCACCGCCGCTGCCAGCAGGAGCTCGGCCTCGGCCTGCGCACGCTGATCCGGGAGGTGCGGATGATGCGGGCGATGGAGCTTCTGGCCGGCCGCGAGGCATCCATCCAGGCGGTGGCGGAGGCGGTCGGCTTCGCCAGCATTCCCTCCTTCACCGCGGCGTTCTCCGAGCGGCTCGGCATCTCGCCGGCCGAGTATATGCGAACGAGCCGGACGGCCTGCGCGACCGCCCAGCTCGCAGGATAGGCGTAGGCCGGAGTCGGCGCCGGCCTCGGAGACGCCATCGTTCTCGGTTAACGGAGTGTTCACGGCGGACGCGCAGGGTATAGCGCGCAGGAGGCGATCTCGGTGCCGTTGAGTCGACGCAGCGTGTTGATCGCAGGCCTGGTCGTCTCGAGCGGGGTCGGCTCGGCGATCGCGGCGGGCCCGGGGACGACCGGCTCGATCGCGCGCGCCGGCGGCTCGGGCGAAGGCCTGCCGGTCGAAGCGCTCGTCGGCCAGATGCTCGTGGTCGGCTTCCGCGGCGACGAGCCGGATACGCCGGGCGCCGAGGCGGTGCGCGGCTGGCTCGCCGCCGGCAAGGTCGGCGGCGTGATCTTCTTCGAGGACAATCTCGCGTCGCCGGCCGCGGCGCTACGGCTGACGCGGGCCTTCCGCCAGGCCGCCGGACCGCGGCGGACGCCGTTGCTGGCCATCGACCAGGAGGGCGGTGCGGTGGCGAGGCTGCGGCCCGAGCGCGGCTTCAAGGCGCTTCCGGCGGCGCGCGAGGTGGCCGCGCGGGAGGGCGTCGGCGAGGCCTTCGCGCGCTACGAGGATCTCGCCCGGGAGCTTTCCAGGCTCGGCTTCAACGTCAATTTCGGTCCGGTCGTCGACCTCGACCTGAACCGGGGCAGCCGCATCATCTCCGGCCTCGGCCGCAGCTTCGGTACCGATCCGGCGACCGTCTCGAACTATGCGCGGGTCTTCATCGCCGCGCATCGGGAGGCGGGCGTGATGACGGCCGCCAAGCACTTCCCGGGGCATGGCTCGACCGCTCTCGACAGCCACGACACGCTGCCGGACATCACCGCGGAGTGGCGGTCGGAGGAGCTCGCACCCTTCGCCGATCTCACCAGCGATGGGCTGGTGCCGATGATCATGGTCGGCCATCTCGTGCATCGCGGGATGACGGGCGCGGGCACCCCCGCCTCGCTGTCGCGCAAGGCGGTGACGGCGCTGCTGCGCGACAAGCTCGGCTTCCAGGGCCTGATCGTCACCGACGACATGCACATGGGCGCCGTTCGCGGCAATTTCAGCTTCGAGCAGGCCGTCCTGCTCGCGGTCGAGGCCGGCAACGACCTGCTCGTCTTCTCCAATCGCGAATGGGCGGACACGAACCTGCCGGACCGGGTCGCGGCGGTGATCCGCGCCGCGGTCGACAGCGGCCGCATCAGCCGGGAGCGCCTCCTCGAGAGCTATCGCCGCATCATCGCCGCCGAAGGCGGCCGACGGCTGGCGAGCCGGCGGTAGCTACCGCTTGATGCCGCTGACGATGCCGGAGGCGCGGCGCGGGCCCGAGACGTTGTCCTTCAGCCAGCACCAGCGCTTGGCCTCGACCCACGAATAGGCGCGGCAGCGGGCATCGGCGGCGCACATCTCTTCGCAGCCGCCGAGGTCGATGTCGCGCTGGTCGCGATAGTCGAAGCCCTGCACGTCCATGCGGTCGAGCCGGCTCATGCGGCTGCGGATCGGGGGTTGTGCCGGCAACGGCCCGCGGCTCGCGAGGACCCCGGTCGTCGCGCCGGAGAAGGCGATGAGCCGGCCGCCCGGCGCCTTGAGAAAGCAGACCGCGGCGTCGCGGTTCAGCGTATAGACCGCGCAGGTGCGGTCCAGCAGGCACGCCTGCTCGCAGGTCGCGAGGTCGGCGCCGCCGAACTGCGAGAGGTCGTTGCCGGGCGCGTCGAAATCATGGAAGCGCCGCACCTCCTCCACGGTCGGAGGGGGCGCGGGCTCGACGGTCGGCGGCGGAGGGGAGACCGTCGTCGACAGCTCCGATTGCGCGACCGGGGCGGATGCCCGGTTGAGATAGGCGAGGCGATCCCGCGCCCGCTGATTGTAGACGCCGTCCGGATAGGCGATCAGCAGCCTCTGCAGCGCCCTCGCCTCCTCCTCCGGGGTCTTCGCGCCGTCCGCCTCGGTGATCAGCCGCTCCTCGTTCTTGCGCTGCAGGAGGCGGTCGAGCAGGTCCCGCTTCGGATGGTTCGGGAACCGGGCGAGCACGTCGTGATAGGCCTCGAGCGTGTCCTTCTGCACCGCCTGGTGATAGGCGACGGCCGGGTCGTGGGCGGCGGTGGCGGGGAGCGCCGTCTCGGGCGCCCGCACGGTCGCCGGCGGCGGCGCGCCGTCCTTCGCCGGCGGCACGAAGTAGAAGCTCGTCGTGAGCTTGCTGTTCTCCCAGGGAATCTGCTCGCCATTGGTGGCTTCGCTGACCGCCACCCGCACCCTCTTGAACATCTGCTCGACCTCGACGCCCGGCAGCGGGATCGCCTCGGCGAGGGCGCGGCTATAGGGACTGTGATCGCCCTCGCCATCCTTGGCGACGCTGTTCGGCCCGGTCGAGAAGGCGATGATGACGCCGCGGCTCTCGGCCACGGCGGCGAGGCCGCGCCTCGCCGAGCGCGTGCCGCTCGGGCCGGCCGGCAGCGGATTGTCGCGGCAGGCGTCGAGGATGGCGAAGGTCATCTTCGGCCGCGCCTCCTCGATCGTCCGCAGGATGTCGTCGACGCGGATGGCCTCGATCGGCAGGTCGCGCTGCGTGCGCATGTCCGAGCCGACCGGGATCAGGTAGTTCTCGCCGTGGAACTGGATGCCGTGCCCGGCGAAGAACAGCACGGCGACGGTGTCGCGGCCGGCCTCCTCGATCTCGCCGGCGAACGTTCGCACCGCGCGCAGGAAATCGGCCCGCGTGACGTTCATCGCGGTCGTGACCCTGAAGCCGACCTTCTCCAGCGTCGCGGCGACGAGGCCGGCGTCGTTGCCGGGGTTCCTCAGCGCCGGGAGCTGCCGGTAGGCGGAGTTGCCGACGACGAGCGCGAGCCGCGGCTCGGCCACGGCGCCGGTCGTCGCGACGAGAAGAAGGCCGAGGACGGCGAGGATCGCACGGCGCATGTGGCCCCCCAACGGTTGCCGCATCGTCGCAAAGCCTATCTGAACCGCGGCTGTACGCTACCCCGCGACGCGCCGGCGCGCGGCTTCGTGAAGGTGCGCTTCGGCTGCACCCACCCGGCGCACGCCCCACTCTCGATGGGGCGTTGCTACCGCCAGGGCTCGGCGGTCCGCTGCCGGGCCCCGTCCGGAGGCGAGCTCGGCTCGAGGGATTACTCCGCCGCCACCCGGGCTTCCGGCTGGGCGGCCCGCACGTCGGCGTCGACGTGGCTCTCGAAGCGCGAAAAGTTCTTCTGGAACATCTCCACGAGCTTGCGTGCGGTCGTGTCGTAGGCGGCCTTGTCGGCCCAGGTCTGCCGCGGGTCGAGCAGCTTCTTGTCGACGCCCGGCACGTCGACCGGAACGTCGAAGCCGAAATTCGGGTCGGTCCGGAACTCGACCTTGTCGAGCTCGCCCGACAGGGCGGCTGCGAGGAGCGCGCGCGTCGCCCGGATCGGCATCCGATGGCCGACGCCGAAGATGCCGCCCGTCCAGCCGGTGTTGACGAGCCAGCAGGTGGCGCCGTGGCGGGCGATCTTTTCGCGCAGCAGGTTGCCGTAGACGGAAGGATGGCGCGGCATGAAGGGAGCGCCGAAGCAGGTCGAGAAGGTCGCCTGCGGCTCCTTGCCGAGGCCCTGCTCGGTGCCGGCCACCTTGGCCGTGTAGCCGGAGAGGAAGTGGTACTCCGCCTGCGCCGGGGTCAGCCGGGCGATCGGCGGCATGACGCCGAACGCATCCGCCGTCAGCATGACGATGTTCTTCGGATGCCCGGCGCGGCCGGTCTCGCTCGCGTTCGGGATGAAGTCGAGCGGATAGGCGCAGCGGCCGTTCTCGGTCTTGCTGGCGTCGTCGAAATCGGGGACGCGCGTGACCGGATCGATGGCGACGTTCTCGAGCACCGTGCCGAAGCGGTGCGTCGTGGCGTAAATCTCCGGCTCGGCCTCGGCCGACAGGCGGATGGTTTTCGCGTAGCAGCCGCCCTCGAAGTTGAAGATGCCGGTCGGGCCCCAGCCGTGCTCGTCGTCGCCGAGCAGGGTCCGCGCCGGGTCGGCCGACAGGGTGGTCTTGCCGGTGCCGGAGAGGCCGAAGAACACCGCCGCGTCGCCTTTCGGGCCGACATTGGCCGAGCAGTGCATCGGCATCACGCCCTGCGGCGGCAGGAAGTAGTTGAGGATGCCGAACACCGACTTCTTCATCTCGCCCGCATAGGCGGAGTTGCCGATGAGGATGATGCCCTTCGACAGATCGCCGGCAATCACCGTCGTGCTGCGGACGCCGTGGCGAGCGGGGTCCGACTTGAAGGACGGGAAGTCGACGATCGTCAGCTCCGGCTCGAAGTCGGCGAGGTCCTCGACCGGCGGCCGCACCAGCATGGTGCGGATGAACAGCGAGTGCCAGGCGAACTCGGTGATGACGCGGACACGCACCCGGTAGGTCGGATCGGCGCCGCCATAGAGGTCCTGCACGAACAGGTCCTTGCCGGCGGCGTGGGCGCGGAAATCGGCGAGCAGCGTGGCGAAGTTCTCCGGCGAGATGGCGTGATTGTTGTCCCACCAGATCTCGCGCTCGGTCGAGATGTCGCGAACGATGAACTTGTCGCGCGGGCTGCGGCCGGTGTGGGTTCCGGTGTCGGCCGCGAGGGCGCCGCCGAAGGCGAGCTCGGCCTCGCGCCGGCGCAGAGCCTCCTCGACGAGAACCGGCGGGAGCGCGTTCCAGAGCAGCGAACGCGGCGCCGCGAGCCCGAGCTCCTCCATCCCCTTGCCGCTGCGGACAGCCGATGCCTGCACGTCACTCTCCCCCTGAGGGCCGACCTCATTCGGCGTTCGTTGTCGCTGGCCGGCGGAAAGCGCGCAAACTAGTGAGGGGACGGGAAAGATTCAAGAACGAATGCAAGGACTTCTCGATTGCAGTGCAGCATTTCCCGCTACTGGCGATCATCCTGCGCGAATATGGCGCGGATCAGGCGAGCCGCTGCCGGTCGAACTGGCCAGTCTTGCGGTAGCGCCACAGATAGGTCGGCACCACCGCCTCGATTGCGACGGGGTCGATGCCGAGGCCTTCGAGCGTGCGGCCTTCGGCCACAGCGGCGCTGGCGACGACGTTGTCGGCCTCCAGCATCCGCACCTGGTCGGCCGTCAGCGGCGCTCCGGGCAGCATGCCGAGCGTCGAGCCGAGCAGGCGGGCGATCGGCATCGGCACGTCGACGAGCGGCCGCCTGCGGCCCGTGACGGCCAGCACATAGGCGAGGATCTCGCGCATCGTCTTGATGTCCGGGCCGCCGAGCTCGTAGGTCGTGGCCGGCCGGCCGCCGCCGTCGAGGACCCGCGCGACGGCTTCGGCGACGTCGCCGACGAAGACCGGCTGCAGCCGCATCGAGGCCGCGAACACCGGCATCACCGGGGAGAGGCGGGCGATCTCGGCGAAGCGGTTGAAGAAGCCGTCCTCCGGCCCGAACACCACCGAGGGGCGCAAGATCACCGCCGGCGGCACCCGCTCGCGTACCGCGGCCTCGCCGGCCGCCTTGCTGCGGCCATAGGCCGAAGGGGACTCGGGGTCGGCGCCGATCGCCGACACGTGGATCAGCCCGGCGCCGAGCTCGCGGGCGGCGTCGGCGACGGCACCGGCACCGAACGCGTGCACGGCGTCAAAACTCTGTCGGCCGGATTCGGCGAGCACGCCGACGAGGTTGACGATCGCCGCCGAGCCGTGCGCGGCGGCGATGACGGACGGCTTGACCCGCAGATTGGCGGCGACGGCGTGGATCTGGCCGACGCGGCCGAGCGGCTGCAGGAAACCGGCGAGGTCGGGATTTCGCACTGCAACACGGATCCGCCAGCCGCGCCTGGCGAGCGCCTGCACGATGTGCCGGCCGAGGAAGCCCGAGCCGCCGAAGACGGTTACGATCTCGTCGCGCATGGCGATGGCCGTGCTCACCCGGCTGTCTCCGAACCTCGAACGTTTCGAGACTGCTAGTCCAAGGGCGGCGTTCCGTCCAGCGCATCCGACGGGCCCCGCACAGCAAACGGCGCCGGATGCTGCAGCGCAGCGGCGGCGAGCCGGGCCGCGGCTCGCGATTGACACGGCGAAAGCGCAGCGCGTATGACGGCGCCGGGCCCAGGTGGCGGAATTGGTAGACGCGCTGGTTTCAGGTACCAGTGGTGCAAGCCGTGGAGGTTCGAGTCCTCTCCTGGGCACCAAGCTCGTGTTTCGGAACGTCCAACGACGATACCACCTCACGAGCTATGGCGCGGTGGCAGCCCACAGGCAGGGCGAAACCTATCGGGTTTGCGCGACTGCGATCGGAGCGCGCCGACGACGGTCGACGCCGACTGATGCCCGACAGGCTGGAGCGTCTGCTGAATCGAGCGCACCGCGAAGCCATACCATATGTCGCCGAAGCGTGATGGCTGGCTCGAACCCGCGCCGTCGCTGTCGGCTGCGCGTGCAATGACGGAATGCAACTCCGAGTGACGCTACTTCGAGCACGAGGAAACCGACCGCAGGAAAAAGGGCCTCTCACGTCAAGTCCACGGGCCGCAATCACTCCCCCGGACGCCCTGCCTACAAGCACAACGAGGAGGCTCCGCAACGCCCCGATGCCGGCGTCGAAGCTCAATTCAGGAACAAGAAGGCACCTTAGGCTTACCGCTACGACGCCAGTCTCGCCCCGGAACTGTCATGGGATGAATGCGCCGACCGCGCCTTTGCCGAAGGGCTTCTCAGGCTGGTCGCCGACGCGGCCGAGAAGGGCGCGGGCAAGATCTTCGCCCCGACGCAGGTATGGGAAGGCAATGGCGAGAGCTTCGCAACGCGTCGGCCCCGGCTGCGCAGCCTGACGAAGCCCTTCCTCAACTTGGCCGGTAGCGATCGAGCGGAGTGCGCCGCATGAACATCCGCGTCGCGGTCCGGAACGCGGTGCGCTTTACCGCTGCCCCCTGGGGGTGCGACTTCTGCCTGACGCGCCCTCGCACACGACCCCTGTGAGGTTGCGCTTCGGCCAACTCACGCCCTACACCAGCGCCTGGTTGCGTGTGAGAGGGCCGATTGAGCACGGGAGAAGGAGCGGTTCGGGTGGATCAGGTCGTGGGGTCGGCGCCCCTGCGCAGGGCTGCGGCCGTCCTCGACGTCGTGGTGGCAAGCAGAAGGGGGCTGCCTCTCCAGGTCATCGCTGACAGCGTCGATCTTCCCCTATCCACGACCCATCGTCTTCTGCAGAGCCTGATCGCCGTCGGCTATGTCGAGCTCGAAGCAGAGTCGCGGCTCTACACCGGCGGCGCCCGCCTGCAAAGACTGCTCGTCATGAGCTCGGGGTCAGCGACGCTCGCGGCGCTCGCCGAGCCCGTCTTGCGGTCGCTCGCGGAAAAATTCGCGCAGGTCGCCTACATTACGGGGCTTGCCGGAGACAGTGTCGAGCTTCAGGCGCATGTGCTGCCTCGTGCCGCCAGCTCGGCGCTGGTTTATCCGGGCAATCTGTTCCCCGTCCATGCGACGGCCGCCGGCAAGGCGATCTTCGCCTTCCAGAGCGACGACGTGATCGCAGCCAAGCTGGCCGAGCCGCTCGAGCGCTTTCAACCCGGGACGATCGTCGACGCCCCCGCACTGCGGGCCGAGCTCGCACGCGTCAGGGAAAGCGGCTTCGCGGTAATCGACTCCGAGCTCAACAAGGGCGTGTTCGCCGTTGCTTGTCCGGTCAAGGTTCCCCGTGCCGGCGTTCTCCACGCGGTTGGTCTCGTCGGATTGAAGGAACAAATGCTGAGTGGCTTCGAGATCGCGCAGTACGTCGCCGCACTTCAGGAGGCGGCGCGCGACTTCGCCAACGTGCTCTCGCATTCGCAGCCCGTGCTCGGCGAGAACGAGGGCGGGCTTCGGGACCCGGCGGCCGCGACAGCTTCGCGCCGGGGGACGTCGGGGCGGCCATCCAAGGTCGCGCTACCGAAGCGTTAGCAAGGCGGGCTTCATACGGGGGCCGGCGCCGCCGGCTCGGTCGCGGCGGCGATATCGAAATGCCAGACCTTGGCGACGACGCGCCAGGCGCCATCGAGCCGGACGAGCGTCAGCTCGTCGGTGAAGCACTTCGGAAGGTAGGCATTTTTGACGCGCGCATGGGCGGTGGTCGGGCTGCCGAGCGTAACGCTCAGGATTTCGTCGTGGCGTGGATCGCGGCGGGCAGCGGGCGACGGCCGCCCGGCGACGATCTCGAGGTACTGCTCGCGGTCCAGCGCCACCAGTATGCCTTCGGTTGCCGAGAACAGACGTGCCTCGGGGTGGAGAACCTCGCGAAAGGCGGCGATGTCGCCGTCGTAGAGGGCGTCGAGATAGCGCCCGACGACGGCGCTCAGGGCTTCCTGCTCGTGCATGATCTGGCCAGCTAGGAATCGGCTGAATACTCGCGATCGGCGATGTCGAGACCGTGATCGAGAGCGGCGAGGAGCTCGTCGAGCTCGGAGTCCGCGATGACCATTGCCGGGCACAGGAACAGCGAGGTCTGCTCGCCGCTGGTGCCGATCAGGGCGCCGGCGTCGAGCGCCCGCCCGGCCACCCGAGACGCGATCGGCGGCTCCGACGTGTCGGCACGCCATTCGCGCCAGTCGGGCCCGTGCAGCTCGATCGTCCAATGCATGCCGAAGCCGTCGACGCGGGCGACCGACGGGTGGCGCTGAGCGATCGCCACGAGGCCCCGCTCGAGCTGCGCCGACAGCTCGGCGGCGCGTTCAATCAGCCCGTCGCGGACGACAACGCGCAGATTGGCGCGCATGGCCGCCACCGCGACGGGATGCGCCCGGAACGTGCTGTAGGTCTGCCAGCTCTTGTCGCCGAGCTCCGCGACGAGCTCCTTGGATAGGACGACCGCGCCGGCGGGCGCCGCTCCGCCGGCGAGCGTCTTGCCGAGCGTCACCATGTCGGGACGGCTACTCCCTCCCTGGAAGGCGAACCAGCGACCGCTGCGGCCGAGGCCGGTGACGACCTCGTCGGCGATCCAGAGCGATCCGGAGCGGCGGCAGGCCTCGGCGACGAGGTCCTGATAGTCGGCGTCGTAGTAGACGCCGCCCTGCGTGTAGTCGATCAGCGTGGCGGCGATGTCGGCGAGCGTGGTATCGAGGCCCGACAGCCGCTCGGCATTGGAGCGGGTGTCGTCGAGCAGCCCGTATTTCGCGCCGACCGGAGCCGGGATCGTCCGCACGGGGACCGGGTTCGGCACCAGTCGCGAGCCGCCGTCCCTCAGCGCTAGGCCACCATGCCAATGCGGCTGCACGGTCATCTGCCGCGCGAGCCCGGTCATGCCGTGATAGGCGCGCTCGCGGGTCGCCAGGGCCGTCCGCCCCGTCATCGCCTGCGCCAGGGTGAGGGCGAGGTCGTTCGCCTCGCTGCCGCTGAGAAAGAAGCGGACCGCGCCGACCCAGTCGTGCTCGCCGTCGAACGCGGTCGCGATCAGGTCCTCTGCCGCCTTCTCACGCTCAGCCCAGAACCAGCCTTCGTTGACGACCGGCGTCGCCGCCGCGTCCCGCACCGCTTGAACCATGTCGGGATGGGCGTGCCCGAGGGCTCCGCCCGTGTTGCTCCCGTCGATGACCTTGCGGCCGTCGGCGAGATGGAAGCGGACGCCTTGGCCGCCGACGATCTTGACGAGCGGCTCCCGGCCGGCATTGAGGCCCGTCTGCAGCAGGCGGCTCATGACTTCTGCCCTTCCATGTCGTCGGCTCTGCCGCACAGGTTGACGATGAGGCGCGTCCAGATGCGGCATGCCTCGACGAGGTCGGCGATCAGGATGTGCTCGTCGGGCGTGTGCGCCCACGCCTCGTCGCCCGGGCCGAGGCCGACGGTCGGAATGCCGGCCGCGGCCATGAAGGTGCCGTTGACGCCGAAGCGCCAGGCGCCGATCGGCGAAGGCCGGCCGAGCGCGGC
>JAEZCD010000035.1 GCA_023430145.1 Pseudomonadota bacterium | reverse complement strand
CCGGCATTGTTGACGAGGATGTCGACACGGCCGAAGCGCTCCAGCGCCGCGCCGACGACGCGCTCGGCCGTCCCGGCGGCGCCGACGTCGGCGGCGACCGGCACGATGCTTTCGGGATAGGCCTCCGCCGCCGCCGCGAGCACCTCGAGCCGGCGGCCGACGATGATCACCTTCCCGCCCTCCTGCGCGATGCGGTGCGCCGCGGCGCGGCCGATCCCCTCGCCCCCGCCGGTGACGATCGCGACTTTGCCGTGAAGTCCGAGGTCCAAGCTATTTCTCCCGTGTCAGGTGCCGCATGCGCCGGTCATTGCGAGCTGGGCCTCCTCGTCATTGCGAGCGCAGCGAAGCAATCCAGGCTTCTCTTGCAGCGCCCGAAAGCCTGGATTGCTTCGTCGCTCCACTCCTCCCAATGACGGCGAAGCCTCGCTCGTGACGGAAACTCCTCGTCATTGCGAGCGAAGCGAAGCAATCCAGACCTTTCTCGTCCGCCCCAGAGCCCGGATTGCGTCGTCGCTGCGCTCCTCGCAATGACGGCGAAGCCTCGCGAGGACGCCGAGGTCCGCAATGACGAGCCATCACACCTCACTGTCCGCCTGCACGCGGCGAAAAATCTGCAAGGCGGACGACAGAAGCACCAGCGCCGCGAGCAGGATCAGCGTCGCCGACAGCGGCCGCTCGAAGAAGATCCAGGGATCGCCGACCGACATTTCCAGCGACTGCCGGAGCGCCCGCTCGAGCAGCGGGCCGAGGATCAGCGTCAGAATCATCGGCGCCGTCGGTATCTCGGCCTTCTTCATCAGATAGCCGACGTTGCCGAAGACCAGCATCACCCAGATGTCGAAGGTGGTGTTGTTGAGGCTGTAGGCACCGACGATGCAGAAGCCGAGCACGATGACGACGAGGATCGTGTAGGGGATGCGCAGGAGCCGTACCCAGAGTGGGATCAGCGGCAGGTTGAGCACCAGCAGGATCGCGTTGCCGACGACGAGGCTCGCGATCACCGCCCAGACGAACTGCGGGTGCTCGACGAACAGGCTCGGCCCCGGGACAAGCCCGTTCATCATGAAGGCGCCCATCAGGATCGCCGTCGTCGGCGAGCCCGGGATGCCGAGCGTGAAGAGCGGGATCAGCGCGGCGTTGGCATAGGAATTGTTCGCCGTCTCCGGCCCGGCGACGCCCTCGATGGCGCCCACGCCGAACTCCTGCGGATGGCGCGAGACGCGCCTCTCGATCGCATAGGAGAGGAAGGCCGGGATCATCGAGCCGAGCCCCGGCACGAGGCCGAGGAAGAAGCCGACCACCGTGCCCCGTGCCACCGGCCCGGCGGATCGCCGGATGTCGGCGCGCGACAGATAGAGCGAGCCGACCGGCGCGGCAAAAACGTCCTTGGCGCGCTTCTCGACCGTCAGCATGATCTCGGAGATGCCGAAGAGGCCCATGACCACCGGCACGATGGCGAGCCCGTCGAGCAGCTCCATCTGGCCGAAGGTGTAGCGCTCGGCGCCCATCACCGGGTCGATGCCGACCTGGGCGAGGAGCAGGCCGAGCACGGCGGCGATCAGCGCCCGGACGATCGAGGCGCTGGCGAGCGCGGTGACGAGGGCGAGGCCGATCAGCAGCAGGCCGAAGATCTCCGGCGGCCCGAAGGTCAGCGCGAGGCGCGTCAGCGGCAGTGCGAGGAAGACGAGGCCGGCGGTGGCGATGGTGCCGCCGATGAACGAGCCGATGGCGGCGATCGACAGCGCCGGCCCCGCTCTGCCGCGCTTGGCCATGGCGTAGCCGTCGAGGCAGGTGACGGCGGAGGCCGCCTCGCCGGGCGTGTTGATCAGCACCGAGGTGATGGTGCCGCCATACATGGCGCCGTAATAGATCGCCGCCAGCATGATGATCGACCCGGTCGGATCGAGCCCGGCGGTGATCGGGATGAGGATCGCCGTGCCGGCCGCCGGCCCGATGCCCGGCAGGATGCCGATCAGCGTACCGAGCATGCAGCCGAGGAATGCGTAGGCGAGATTGTGCGGCTGGAACACCTCGGCAAAGCCGCCGAGCAGGAGCTGCACCGTCTCCACGCTCTACTCCCCGCAGATGCGCGTCGGGCACAGCGCCCCGAGCTCGGTCGCCGGCAACGGCACGTCGAGCCACTCGGTGAAGACGTAGCCGATGCCGAAGCTGCCGATGATCGAGACGATCAGCACGGTGGCGAGGCGGTGCCGCCCGAGCGCGGAGAGGACGAACAGGTTCACGAGCAGCATGGTCGGCGAAAAGCCGATGCGGCCGAGCAACAGCGCCGCGCCGGCGAGCGCGGCGATGACTGCGCCGACCCGCAGTGCCCCGCTGCGGCTCGGGAAGAGGTCGGCGGGCACGGCTTCGCTCTTGCCGAAGCTGGCGCCGAGGAACATCGCGACCGCGAGCCCGCAGAGGATGACGGCGAGCCAGACCGGGAAGAAGCCCGGCCCCGGCCCGATCGAAGTGAAGTAGTGCAGCTCGAGCGCGCCCTGCAGCAGGAACGCGCCGAGCGCGAGGATCGCGAGCGCCGCGACCTGGTGGACCCGCCGCATGGTCATGGGATCGTGTCCGCCTGTCTCTTTCGAATGCATGTCGGACGCGCCGGCCTCGCCGTCATTGCGAGGAGCGAAGCGACGAGCGCGTCGTCATTGCGAGGAGCGAAGCGACGAAGCAATCCAGCTTTGGCGCGTCAGAGAAGAAGCTGGATTGCTTCGCTTCGCTCGCAATGACGAGGAGCTTCGCCCGGCATCCTCGCCCAGAGCCCGAGGAGAGCTCCCGCTCCGCCATGCGAGGCGACGGGGCGGGGAGCCTCCGGAGCGAGCAGCGGGTGCCTACTTGCTCTGCTTCTTCGCCTCGTCGATCAGCGGCTTGAAGCGGGCGTCGACCGCGTCCCAGAACTTGGCGTATTCGGCCGGCGGCAGATAGTTGATGGTGTTGCCCTGCTCCAGCATCTTCGCCTTGAGGCCCGGATCCTGCATCGCCGTCTCGAGCGCCTTGGTGAGGCGGTCGATGACCGCCTGCGGCGTGCCGGCCGGCGCGGAAAGGCCGATATCGGAGCCGATCGGCGCCACCTCGGCAAAGCCCGCCTCGGCGAGCGTCGGCACGTCCGGCATCAGCTCGGAGCGGCTCTCGTCCATCACCGCGAGCACGCGCACGGCGCCGTTCTTCTGGTGCGTCAGCAGCTCGCCGATCGAGTTGAAGCCGACGTCGATATGGCCGCCGAGCAGCGCCGTCAGCTGCGGCCCGCCGCCTTGAAAGTTCACGGTCGCCATCTTCGCGCCCGAGCCCTGCTGGAAGGCGAGGTTGGCGAAGTGGCCGGTCGACATGAAGCCGGTCGTGCCGCCCTTCAGCTTGCCGGGATCGGCCTTGGCGGCGTCCACCACGTCCTTCAGTGTCTTGTGAGGGCTGGACGCCAGCACGACGATGCCGAACGGCGCGCCGTAATACATGCCGATCGGCGTGATGCTGTCGCGCTTGAAGGGCGATTTCCGATCCTCGTCGAGATAGATGCTGGCCGCCGTCGGCAGCACCGACCAGACGAGCGTGTGGCCGTCCGGCTTTGCGCGGGCCACCTCGGTGAGGCCGATCTGCATCGAGGCGCCGGGCTTGTTGACGACCTCGACCGGCACGCCGAGGTCCTTCTCCAGCAGCGGCGCGATCAGCCGCGCGGCGACGTCGGTGCCGCCGCCGGCCGTCGAGGGCACGATGGTGGTGATGGGACGGCCCTTCTGCGGGAAATCCTGGGCCATCGCCGCGCCGCCGAGCGCGATGAGCCCGGCGAACGAAAGAAGCACGGACGTTTTCATGATCTCTCTCCTCCCAGTTTGAAATGCTTCTGGTTGCGCGCGCTCGGCGAAGCCTCCGCGCAGACGTCTCAGGCTTGCGGCAGCCGGCGCAGCTTGCGGAGCGAATTGAGCGGGCTCGGCAGCGGCGCGCCGGGGAACAGGGACGGCCAGGACGACACCGTGACCTCGCCGACATAGAGGTCGCCGCGGCTGTCGACGGCGATGCCGTGCGGCGAGGTGAACTGGCCGATGCCCGTGCCGGGACCGCCAAAACTGTCGAGCCGGCCGACCACCTCGCCGTTCTCGAGAATGCTCACGCGAGGCCCGAGATTGGGGTTCTCGCGGATGTGCGACATGTAGGGCCCGATCTCGCCGACGAAGCAGAGCGGACACGGGCCCGGCGTGAAGTGCATGGCGCTCGGCCGGTGCAGATTGTTCCACTGCGTCTCGTAGCGGCCGTTGCCGTCGAAGATTTGGATGCGATGGTTCTCGCGGTCGGCCACGTAGACCCAGCCGTCGGCGTCGCAATGGATGTTGTGCGGCAGGTTGAACTGGCCGCGGTCCGAGCCCGAGCCGCCCCAGGACATGAGATACTTGCCGTCGGGGGCGAACTTGTGCACGGCGGCATTGCCGTAGCCGTCGGAGACGTAGATGTCGCCGTTCGGCGAGAGCGCGGTGTGCGTACAGCGGTTGAACGGCTTGCCGCTCATGCGCGGCGCGGGGCTGTTCGGCGTGCCGATGCGCATCAGGAGCTTGCCGTCGAGCGAGCACTTGCAGACCGTGTGCGTCCCCTCGTCGGTGCACCAGATCGACTGGTCCGGCCCGATATGCAGCCCGTGCGCGCGGCCGAACAGATCCTGTCCCCAGGAGGAGAGGAAGTTGCCGTCGCGATCGAGCACGACCATCGGATGGTCGCCGCGGTTGAAGACGTAGACCCGGTCGCGGTCGTCGACGGCGACGGCTGCCACCTCGCCGAGGACGAGGCCCGGCGGAAGCCTGGCGAAGTCGGCCTGCGGCTCGTAGCGGAAGCGGCCGGTGCCGAGCACGATGTTCCGTTCGATGGTCTGCATGCGGTCCTTCACGGGGCTTGCCTTTAGTCCGCGGCCCTCGCCGCTCGCTCCGCTCATCCCCGCGAAAGCGGGGATCCAGCTTTCGTGCGCGACCGACGAATCCCGCCTTTGCGGGGATGAGGGGAACGAACGGGCGAAGCGCTAAATCTCACTGAGTGAGTTCACGAACCAATTGGATGACATATGCCACCCTTGCCGATATGGGTCAAATCCGCCTCCCGCAGGCCGGCGGATCAGCACACCCCCTTGATCGGATTGTCGTTTCCCGGCTGCTCGGCTAGGTTGCCGGCATGAGTGATGACGTCGGCGCCATCAATCGCGTCCTCCGCCTGGTAAGCCTCCTCTCCGACCATCCGCACCTAACCGCCAAGCAGGCGGCGGCGATTCTGGGCTGGCCGGTCAGCAGCACCCATCGACTGCTGCGCAAGCTGGCCGAGGCCGAGTTCGCGACGCAGACCGACCGCGGCAGCTTCGCCGCCGGCATGGAGCTGTTCCGGATCGTCGGGCGGCTCGCGGCGAAGGTGCCCTTCGTCGAGATCGCCGAGCCGCTGCTCGTCTCGCTCTCGCAGCAGTTCGGCGAGACCTCGCTGCTGTCGATCCTCGAGCGGCGGCAGCTGCGCATGTACACCGCCTTCGCCGCCTCGCCGCAGGATCCGATGCGCTACATCATCGAGCTGAACCGGCGCGATCCGCTCGTCTGGGGCGCCTCGGGCCGGGCCCTGCTCGCGCATCTGCGCCCCGAGGAGATCGACGCGGTGATCGGCATGGGCGCGGGTCCTAACGCGAATGGCGAGACGCTGGAGGAGGGCGAGCTGCGCGGCGCGCTTGCCGCGGTGCTGAGCCGGGGATACGCGATGTCGAGATCGCACCGGACGCTGAACTCGGTCGGCATCGCGGTGCCGTTCTTCGGCCCGGACGGCGCGGTCGTCGGCAGCGTCGCCTTCCAGGTGCCGGCCTTCCGCTTCCAGGACGGCCAGGTGGAGAGCATGGTGACGGCGCTCCAGCACACCGCGACCGTCATCTCGCAGCAGATCGGCGCGCGGGGACAGTATTAGGCCGGCGTCGTCCCCTCCTTCAGCTTGTCATCCTCGGCAGCCTATCCGTTCGTCATCCTCAGCCTCTCCGCTCGTCATCCTCCGCGAAGGCGGAGGATCCAGTCCTTCTCTTTATGCTTGCTGTCTCTTATACAAATAACCGAG
>JAEZCD010000372.1 GCA_023430145.1 Pseudomonadota bacterium | reverse complement strand
TCGTCATCCTCCGCGAAGGCGGAGGACTCAGTTTTTCTCGGCGAAACGGAGAGAAAAAGGCTGGATCCTCCGCCTTCGCGGAGGATGACGAGCGGAGACGCTTCGCGAGGGCGACGAGGCGCGAGCCCCGGTGGACGAGGCCGAAGGCGCGGCGAACGAGCAGCCGCCGGCCGCGGCGATCAATCCCGCAGCAGCTCGTTGATCGACACTTTCGCGCGCGTGCGCTCGTCGACGCGCTTCATGATCACCGCGCAATAGGTCGCAGGTCCCGGCGATCCGTCCGGCAGCGGCTTGCCGGGCACCGTGCCGGGCACGACCACCGAATAGGCAGGCACCTCGCCGACGAAGACCTCGCCGGTCGCGCGGTCGATGATCTTCGTCGAGGCGCCGAGGAAGACGCCCATCGACAGCACCGCGCCTGTACGCACGATCACGCCCTCGGCGACTTCCGAGCGCGCGCCGACGAAGCAGTTGTCCTCGATAATGACCGGGCTCGCCTGTAGCGGCTCCAGCACGCCGCCGATGCCGGCGCCGCCGGAGATGTGCACGCCCTTGCCGATCTGCGCGCAGGAGCCGACGGTCGCCCAGGTGTCGACCATCGTCCCCTCGCCGACGAAGGCGCCGATATTGACGAAGGAGGGCATCAGCACGACGCCCGGCGCGATATAGGCGCCGCGGCGGACGATGCTGCCCGGCACGGAGCGGAAGCCGGCCTGGCGGAAGCGCGCCGCATCCCAGCCGGCCGCCTTCAGCGGCACCTTGTCCCACCAGGCGGTGCCGCCCGGCGCGCCGGTGATCTCGGCTTGGTCGGCGAGCCGGAAGGACAGCAGCACCGCCTTCTTCAGCCATTCGTTGACGACCCAGCCGCCGTCCTTGGGCTCGGCGACGCGCAGGGCGCCGGCGTCGAGCTGGTCGAGCACCGTCTCGACGGCGCGCTCGAGCTCGGGATCGGCGCCCGGGCGGATGTCGGTGCGCCGCTCCCAGGCGGCGTCGATGGTCGCACGGAGGTTCTCTGGCGGCATGGATGAGGTCCGGATGGGTCGCCGCGCGACCTAGAAGGGATGCGTCGGGGAGTCAAATCGCCGCCGAAGCTCGGGGAGCCCGGCTCGCCACCGAAGGCTCGCCCGGATGCCGGAGAGATATCGCGGGCGCGTGACTTCGGCCGATCTCCCCTGGATTGTGCGTGCTGCCGTCAAGGTCTAGCATCCGCTCGGGAGGGCAGTTCCTGCTCCACTCCAGGGAGGAATACCGTGACGAGAAGTATTCCGAAAAACATCGCCGCCGCAGCACTTGCCGTGATCGGCCTCGGCCTGTTGCCCTCGGCGGCCTCGGCCGAGAATTGCAAGGGTTTCACCACGATGACGGTGAAGCTGAGCATCTCCGGCGAGCCGAAGGACGGATTCCGGATCATCGGCAAATGCGGCGACACCGAAGTCGCCCGCTGCAGAGCCGTCATCAAGAAGGGGGAGAAGCGGGCCAAGTGCGAGGAGACCGCGATCATCGAGGGCCTGTCGGGCCGCGTGAAATGCATCGTCGGGCCGAAGAACGGCAACTCGGCCAAGGCGACCGAGAAGGCGAGCAGTTGCTTCGTGCAGTGAGCCTGCCGGGCTGAGCGACACGGGCGGGCGCGGCGGCCCGCCGCACGATCCACACCGAGGCGCGCGGCCGGATATCCGCTCTCAGGGTGACCCGCGCACGCGGAGGAGGCTGAGGCCCACCGCGCCGGCGCCGGGCTCGATGTAGTAGCCGTCGATGCGGCTCTGGTCGGCCGCGAGCCAGCCGGTGCCGCGCAGCCGCTCGAGCCGGCCGCCCTCCTCGCGCGAAAAGCTCAAATCCACCGCGCAGTCGGCGGCGGCCGTGAGGCGCCCGCTATAGCTGGCGGCCGAGCCGCGGCAGTTCCTCGTGGAGGTGAAGGCACCCTCGGCATCGACCGCGATCCGGCAGGCGAGGTCCCAGTCGCTGAGGAGCAGCCAGTCGCCGGCGATCCGCGCCGGCGCGCATTCGGCGGCCGCGAGGCCCGGTAGCGCCAGCATGGCGCAGGCGGTGGCGATGGTTCGGGGTCGCATGCGCGGCTCGCCCTTCGTTCGGCGCCGGCGGACGCGCGGACGCGCCCGCCAAGAGTTCGGCTCGAAAGCTAGGGCGGTCCCCCCGCTACGGCTAGCCGCCGGTGGAGCCCGGCGGCAGCGCCGGGAGGTTCTTCAGGAGCGGCAGCGGGTTGTCCGGATATTGCAGGTTTGGCACGAGATCGGTCGAGGCGCCGCCCGGCACGCGGGTGATGCTCGGGAACTTGATGATTGTCTCGTTGAAGGCGAGCTGCGCCGCGCCGATCAAGGCCGCCGCCCAGCCATTGTCCTGCCCGGAATAGCGGCCCGGCGAGGTCGTCAGCGCCCGCATCGCCTGCGCCCCGTTGAAGATCATGTCGTACTTCTCGAACGGGTCCATGGTGAGGTTGTAGAGGGCGCCGATCGAGCCGAGGTTCTGCTCCGGCCCGAGCCAGGAGTCCTTGGCCGTGTAGAGGTACTTCCAGGCGATGTTGCGCCACGGCGCGTCGGGATCGCCGCCGACGTCGGCGCGGATGCCCTGATAGACCTCGCCGTCGATATAGACCCACGAGGTGCGGGCCGAATGCGGCGACTGGCCGAGGATGTAGGCGCTGTTGTCGATGCTGTCGAAGTAGATCGGCTTGCCGTCGTCGCCGACCCATTCGTGCGGCGGCGGCGTGAGGCCGACCATCTTGGCGAGCGTCGCCCACAGGTCGATGTGTGACATCATCTCGTGGTAGCGGGAGTCGGCGGCGATCTTGCCGGGCCACCACATGATGCCGGGCACCCGCCAGCCGCCCTCGAAAGCGGACCCCTTCTCGCCGCGGAAGGGCGTCGTGCCGGCGTCCGGATAGGCGTCCTGCCAGGCGCCGTTGTCGGCCGTCAGGATGACGATCGTGTTCGGCGCCTCGGCGCGGATCGCCTCCATGATGCGGCCGATATTGTGGTCGAGCTCCATCAGCGAGTCGGAATAGTTGCCGAGCCGCGACTTGCCCTTGAACTCCGGCGACGGGTTTGTCGGATTGTGCATCTTCAGGAAGTTGACATCCATGAAGAAAGGCTTTGCCGCCTTGGCGTTCTTCTTGATGTAGTCGATGGCCGAATCCGTCTGGCGGACATCGAAGGTCGCCATGTAGGCGTAGTCGATGGTGCCGGTGCGCTTGGCCGGCTGGCCGGCGACGCCCTCCCATTCGCCGACATTGACGATGTTGTCGTAGAGCTTCTTGAACTCGGGATTGTAGTCCGGGAACCAGGGGTGGAAGGCGTTCGAGGTGTCGGTGTAGGCATAGACGCCGGCATAATAGGCGGCGAAATGCTTCATCTCGTCGAAGCCGTGCTCGATCGGGTAGGAATCCGGCTTGTCCCCGAGGTGCCACTTGCCGGAGAAATAGGTCGAATAGCCGTTCTTCTGGAAGAACTCGGCGATCGTCGGCGTCTCCTTGCGCAGATAGTTCCGGTCGCCCGGCGTGACGACGATGGAAAGCGCCGAGCGGATCGGGATGCGGCCGGTGATGAACGAGGCGCGGCCGGCCGTGCAGCTCGCCTGGCCGTACCAGCTCGTGAAGGTGGCGCCCTCCTTCGCCATGCGGTCGACGCTCGGCGTCGGATGGCCGAGCGCCACCCCGCCGCCCGAATAGGCGCCGAAATCGTTCCAGCCGGTATCGTCGGTCATCAGGACGACGATATTCGGCCTGTCGGCCGACATGGCCGGCATTGCCGCCGCCGTCATGAGCGACGCGGTCGCGGCGAGGCCCAGGGCGATGAGCTTGTCCCTCAAGTTTTTCTCCCGTGTTCCGCATGGTCGCGGTGCGCCGCGCCGGCGGTTGCGGCGCGGTCGACGCGCATCGATATACACCTCGAGCGTAACAGTGGCTTCGTCGACGGAGGGAGAATGCGCACGCTCGCGCGCCGCCCGGCCGCGGCGCGATTCCAGTGCTCCGATCGATGTCCGGCCGGACCGTCGGCGGCGGCTCGGATGCGCCCCGGCGCCGGCTCGTCACCCGAGCCGGCGGTTGCTTCGCCCTCTCGGGCCGCTATTTGCTCACGTCGTCCACATAGCCCTTGCGCGCGAACCCGAACGACACCAGGCAGCGGGTGGCGCCGTTGCCGACCTTGAAATAGGGCAGCACCACCCACTTCGCCTCCATGGCGCGGAGCAGGAACTCGAGCTGCGCAGTGCTCAGCGTCCGGTTCGGGCACAGCGACGAACCCCAGGAATAGCCGCGGATCGTGCCGCCCTCCTCCTCGACGAACACGCGTCCCTCGCGCAGGCCGAAATCGTCGGAGGAGTCGTCATTATGCTCGAAGCCGACGAGCTTGCCGGGCAGGCCGTTGGAGTCCGCCCGCGCCGACGCCGACCAGAGGGCCATGGCGGTGGAGAGGACCAGGGCGGCCGAAAAGGCGGTCGTCGTCCTGCCGATACGCGTCATCGATTCCTCCCGGGTGTTCGGCGGCGCGTTGGCCGCGCCACGCGTTCGGGACGATATACGGGCCGCGCGCCGCGCGCCAAGGTAGCGCTTGCGCGCGGACATGTGGGCCGCCTCCGGATGCGCCTGTTGCGTCCGGCCCCGAGCGGCGGTCGGCGGTCTATGGGAGAGCTTCCGGCGCCGGTCGAACGCATTGTCGACACCCGGGCGCCGCAGGCGGACTTTCTTCCGCCATATGTGTTAGAGTGCGAGAAGCCACCTCTTCTGGGTTGGCCATCATCCAAGGACGCCAGCATGCCTACCGGAACAGTGAAATTCTTCGCCACTGACAAGGGGTTTGGCTTCATCGCGCCCGACGGGGGCGGCGCCGACGTCTTCGTGCACATCTCGGAAGTCGAGCGCTCGGGAATGCGCGGCCTGCAGGAGGGCCAGAAGGTCTCGTTCGAGACCAAGATGGACCCGAGGAAGGGCAAGCCGAACGCGACCAATCTGCGCGCGGTCTAGCCGGCTCCGGGCGGTCTGCGCCGCCCGCCAACGGACTTGTTCTGCCGCTGAAAGGCGCCCGGCCGCTCGCTCGGCCGGGCTCCGCTTGTTCGACGCGGCACTCCCCTATCCCAACGATCTCGAAAAGTCGGAGGCGGATCTGTCGATGCGATCGGCGCGATCGAATCGCTGGACAGGCGGGCCGTTATCCCGCGTCGCCATCGGACTGGCTCCGCTCGCCCTCGCCGGACTGCTCGCGAGCCTTCCCGCCGCAGCCGCCGAGCCTGCCTCCCGCTTCCAGAGCGGCCCTTGCCCGAAGACGCCGGCCCCGATCCCCGAGCTCGAGACGGCGCGCTGCGGGCTGCTCACCGTGCCCGAGAACCGCAGACGGCCGAGCGGGCGCACGATCGCGCTCTCGGTGGCGATCGTCCCGGCGGCCTCCCCGAACAAGAAGGCCGATCCGATCGTCTGGCTGGCCGGCGGCCCGGGCGACGACGCGATCATCGAGATCCCGATGGCGCTGGCCGGCGCCCTGAACCGCGATCGCGACGTCGTCTTCATGTCGCAACGAGGGACCTACAAGGCTCGGCCGAGCCTCGGCTGCCCGCAGGTCGATCGTTTCGCGGAAGAGACGCTCGACAGGCCCTTCAACGCGGCCGAGACCGGGCGCCTCTACGCCGAGGCGACCCGTGACTGCCGGCGCCGGCTGGATGCGCTCGGTGCCGATCTCGGGGCCTTCAACACGCTCGAGAGCGCCGACGATCTCGAGGATCTGCGCCTCGCGCTCGGCATCCCGCAGTGGAACCTCTTCGCGATCTCCTACGGGACCGATCTCGCCCTCACCTATATGCGGCGGCACCCGGACGGCATCCGCGCGGTCGGCCTCGACGGCGTCTTCCCGCCTCCGCTCGCCGGCGGCGTCGCGGCGTGGACGAGCGCCGGCGAGGGGATCGGGGCGGTGTTCCGCGCCTGCGGCGCACAGCCTCCGTGCCGCGAGCGCTATGGCGACATCGGCGCCACGTTCCGGCGTCTCGTGCAGCGGTTCGAGGCGAGCCCGCGAACCGTCGCGGTGAGCGTGCCTGGGGTCGCCGGGCCGGTGAACGTGACGATCAGCGGCGGCATGCTCATGCAGTGGGCGGTGTCGCCGGGAACGCACATGGCCGCGGAGGTTCCCGCGGCCATCGATGCCCTCGATCGGGGGGACGCGACGCGCATCGCGGCGGGCTGGGCAGCGCCGCGGCTCGATCAAGCCGGCATCGGCGTCCTCGGCAACGGCCTCTTCTACGGCGTCTCCTGCGGCGAGTGGGTCCCCTACGAGACCGAACAGGATGTCGAGGCGGCGGGAGAACGCGCGTTCCCGGGCTTTCCGCGCTCGATCTACAGGAATGCGCCGAACCTGCAGTTCATGCGCTCCAACTGCGAGGCGTGGGGCGTGCCGCCGGTCGAGCGCAGCATCCGCGAGGCCACGGCGAGCTCCATCCCGACGCTCGTCATCGCCTCGCAATACGATGCCCAGACCGCGCCCTCGTTCGGTCCCCTGGTGGCGCGGACGCTGCCGAACGCGACCGTCGTCGATATCCCGAACATCGCGCATGTTGCCTTCGGGAGCCCCTCGCCCGCCGCCCAAGCATGTGCGCAGGCCATCGTCCGTGACTTCTTCGAGATTCTCGATGCGGTGGACACGAGCTGCGCGGCCCGGGTGCCGCCGACGGACTTCGTGATCACCCGCCCTGAATGAGGTGTCCTGCAAGCCGCGGCGACCGAGGTCGTCAACTGGAGAGGGCCGGCTCGCTCATCTCGACGCCTCGAGGGGAGAAAGCGACGCCCGGCGCCCGCGCCTCATCCCGAGCCAGACCAGTGACGCGCCGGCGAGCGCGAGCCAGGGAAGCAAGAGGAGGTTGAGCAGCTGCCACCCGAGAACCTGCAGCAGCGCGGCGGACATGAACGAGCAGGCGAGGCCGACCGCGAAGATGGTCATGTCGTTGGTCGCCTGGGCACGCCCGCGCTCGGCGGCGGTGTAGGTCGTCGTCAGCAGCGTCGTCCCGCCGATGTAGAGGAAGTTCCAGCCGATCCCGAGCAGGATGAGCGCGCCGGCGAAGGACTCGAAGCGGGTTCCCGTCAGCGTCATGACGACGTGGCCGGCGAGAACGAGGATGCCGGCGAGCATCACCCGCAGCACGCCGAAGCGGGCGATCAGCGAGCCGGTGAAGAAGGACGGCAGGAACATGCCGAGCACGTGCAGCTGGATCACGGTGGCGGCGGCCGACAGGTCGTGCTGATGGTGGGCCATCGCGAGCGGCGTCGCCGTCATGGCGAGGATCATGACCCCGAAGCCGGTCGCCGCGCCGAACAGCGCCACGAGGTAGGCCGGCTGCGAGAGGATCGCCGAAAGCGGGCGCCCGGCTTCCGCTGCGCCCGCGGCGAGCGGGGGCTTTGGCACGCGCAGGCCGAGAAGCAGCATCGCCGCCACGAGCGAGACGATCGCGAGCAGGACGAAGGACCCCGCATAGGCCGGGCCGAGGAGGTCGGCGCCGACGCGGCCGACCGTCGGTCCGGCGAAGGCCGCGACGATGCCTCCGGCGAGCACCAGCGAGATCGCGCGCGGCCGGAACACCGCGTCGGCCACCTCGCCGGCCGCGAAGCGGTAGAACTGCGCAAAGGCCTGGTAGGTGCCCACGAGAAAGGTGCCGAACGACAAGAGAAGCAGCGAGCCGGCCCAGATGCCGGCGGCCGCCGCCACGCCCCCGCTCGCGCCGAGAAGGGCACCGGCGACGAAGCCGGCCCGCCTGCCGGCCCGCGTCATCCACATCGAGGCCGGGAAAGTCGCCGTGGCGGTGCCGAGGAACATCGCCGCGATCGGCATCGTCGCCAGCTCGGGGCGCGCGGCGATCATGCCGCCCGCCAGCCCGCCCACCGTCATCACCATGACCGAGGTGGTCTGGAACAGCGCCTGCGCGCCGGAAAGCAGCAGCACCTGGCCGTGCATGCGGGACAGCATCGGGACATCACGCTGTTGTCCGCACGAAGGGCGGCGTGTTAAAGACATTCAATTGCTATATTGAATGACCTAGCGAGCGCTCCGGCCGGTGTCAATCTCCCATCCGAAACAGGTGCTGTACGAGCAGTTCGCCCAGGTGGCGAAGGCGTTCGGGAGCCCGCAGCGCCTAGAGCTGGTCGAGCACCTCGCGCAGGGACCGCGCAGCGTGGAAGCGCTCGCCGCCAAGCTCTCCTTGCCGGTCGCCAACGTCTCGCAGCATCTGCAGGCGATGCGCCGCGCGGGCCTCGTCGCCTCCGAGCGCGACGGCAAGTTCGTGAACTACCGGCTCGCCGATGCGAGCGTGCTAGCCGCCTTCGCCGCCCTCCGCGCGGTCGCCGAGCGGCGCTCGGCCGAGGTCGAGCGGGTCGTGAGGGGCTGGTTCGACCGCCGCGACGACATGGAGCCCGTCTCCCGTGCCGAGCTCGCGGCGCGCCTCGACGAGGTCACCGTCATCGATGTGCGGCCGGCGGACGAGTACGCGCTCGGACATCTGCCGGGCGCGATCAACGTGCCCCTCCCCGAGCTCGAGGCGCGCCTCGGGGGGCTCGAGCCGGGCCGCGAGATCGTCGCCTATTGTCGCGGCCCCTGGTGCATCATGTCGTTCGAGGCGGTGGCGGCGCTCAGGAAGAAGGGATTCCGCGCCCGCCGGCTCGAGGACGGCCTGCCCGAGTGGCGAGCCGCAGGCCTGATGGTCCACGTCGGCACGGCGTGATCGCCGCGCAGGCGCGACGCCGCGCCGCCCTCACCGGCAATGGCGATCGATACGAGGGAATCGTGGTAGCGGAGTACGCTACAGCCATTCACCCGCTACCGCATTCTCAATTCGTTCCATCCGCTTCAAGTCGCAGGTTGGATCTCGAAATGGATCAGCGCGATGAATAGCGGGACAGGCAGGAGCTGGCGCACGCTCTCTCTCGATCGACGGCAGTGAAGCGGCTCGGCCACGTCGGTTCCGCTCGTGCTCCAGAGATCGAGATTCGACCTTCGAGCCGAGCCGGAAATGCGCCTCACGTGCAGACGAGGCGCGAGAGTTCCAACTAGCAGGCTGTTGAAGAAGCGCGTCCTTCTGCGCTTTTGCAGACTGATCGGACCGCAGTGATCCGGGGCCTGCCTGTGTCCCGGCGTTCGAGCGGCATCGGGGGAGGTTCGAGCTGCCTTCCAGCATTCGAGTTCAGTTCAAGCTGAACAAGGGGGACGAGGCCGCAGCAGCGCCGAGCTCGTTCGCACTCGCCTGAAGCCAGGGGGCGATCTCGGCCATGCGCTCCGGCGTCATCCTTATCGTCGGCCCCGCGACGCTGACCGTCCCGACCGGGGTGCCCACGCCCCGTTTGAGAATCGCAGCGGCCATGGCGGAGGTCCCGGCCTCGTAGGCCTCCGTGACGCACGCATAGCCCAACTCGCGCGCCCGCTGAATCTGGCCGAATAGCTGCTTCATCGTCTTCGGAGCATTCGGTCCGAGACCGGGGCGGTGGAGACCCTGCTTCTCCACCACGGCCTGGACCTCGGTGTCGCCGAGGCTGGCGAGCCAGGCTTGCCCGTTTGCGGTGGCGGCGAGGTAAACCTCCGTCTCGGCATGCGGCACGTAGAACAGGCCGCTTTGCGCGCTCTGAGATTTGGCGACCCAGGTCAGGTGATCGCTCTCGACGACGGCGAGCCTCACCAGCTCACCGGTTCGCTTGGCGAGATCGTCGAGAATCGGCTGGACGAGATCGGTAATGCCGCTCGTTCCGAGATAGGCGAGCCCCAATGCCGCGAGCTTGACGCTGAGGCGCACCGTTCCGTCCGGCGTGCCGAACACGAAGCCGCTTTCGATCAGGCCCTGCACCGTCCGTTCCGCGGCGGCGCGGGGGATACCCAAGAGTTCGGCCAGCTTGCGCGGTGCGAGACCGGCCGGATGTCGAGCCAGCGTCTCCAGCATGCCCAAGGCTCGGATGCGGCTGGACATGTCAGTGCACCGCTGCGGGAAATATCGGCAGCTCCTCGCTCGCCTCGGCGACCGCCGCGACCGTCTCGCGGAGCGAAGGCAGGATCCGGTCCATCGCTTCGCTCGTCATGCGAATGACGGGGCCGGCGACGCTGATCGTGCCGATCGGGCGGTCGGAGCGCGCGCCCAGGACAGCCATGGCGATAGCCGAGGTTCCGGGTTCGTAGGTCTCGAAGATCTTTGCGTAGCCGAGAACCCGCGCGGTTTCGACGAAGGCCAGGAGCTCGCGCATCGTCCGGGGTGCGTTGGGGCCGTACCCGTCGCGCTTCAGCCCCTGCGCGGCCACCAGCTGCAGCACCTCGTCCTCGTCCAGGCACGACAGCCAGGCATGGCCGTTCGAGGTCGCGGCGAGATAGACCTCCGCGCCTTCGTCCGGATTGTAGAGCAGGCCGCGCCGCGCTCCTTGCGCCTTGGCGACGCGGATCAGCTTGCGGTCGTGGATCACGGCCATCGTGACCAACTCGCCGGTCCGGTCGGCAAGGCGATCCAGAAGCGGCTGGATCCTGGCCGTCACTCCGGCGGCAGCCAAGTGACTGAAGCCGAGCGCCACGATCTTGGCCGTCAGGCGATAGGCCCCGCCGTCGAATTCCTGGCGGACATAGCCTTCGTCCTTGAGGTCGGCGAGCAGCCGGTGCGTCGCGCTGCGCGGAATAGCCAGCGTGTCGGCGATCGTCATCAGCGGCAGACCGCCGGCATGACGGGACAACAGCTCGATGATCGCGATAGCCCGGTCCATGAGCCCCTCGTTCCAATTGGACGATATTCAAATTGGAACGCAGTGTCACTTTCCTTGACGAGAATGGAATTATGATCTTTATGGAACCCATTCCATTTCTTGTAGAGGAGAGCACGTGGCAACGGCGCGTCAAAAGGCTGGAGACGCCGACGTTGTCCCCGAGGTGACCGGGCGGGACATCGGCGGCCGGACACGCCTGTTCGCCGTGCTCGGAGACCCGGTCTCCCAGGTGATGGCGCCGGCGATGATGAACCGGCTTTTCTGCGCGCGGGGCGTCGATGCCGTGCTCGTCCCGATGGCCGTGGTGCCGGATGACCTCGACACCGTCGTCGACGGGTTGAAGCGGATCGGCAATCACGACGGCTTCCTCGTCACGGTGCCCCACAAGCCCGCGCTCTGCCGAAAGGCGGATCGACTGAGCGAGGCCGCGAGGCTCGCCGGCTCAGTCAACGCGATGCGTCGCGAGGCCGACGGCACGTGGTCGGGAGATAATTTCGACGGCGAGGGTTTCGTGCGCGGCCTTGTCGGAGCCGGTCAACCCGTCGTCGGCAGACGCTTCACCCTCGTCGGCGCGGGAGGCGCGGGAGGCGCGATCGCAGCTGCGGTTCTGCAAGCCGGAGCGGCGGCATTGTCGATCGTCGATATCGACCGCTCGCGGGTGGACATGCTCTGCGCCCGCCTCGACGAGCGCTGGCCGGATCGCGCGCGGTTCGCCGATGTTCCCGATCCGGCGAGCGAGGTGGTGGTGAACGCAACCCCGCTCGGCTTGCGGGAAGACGATCCGCTGCCCTTCGCGCTGGACGGGCTCCGGGCCGGCGCCGTCATCGCCGACATCATCATGAAGCCGGCGATGACCCGGCTGCTCCGGGAAGCCGCCGCGCGCGGGTTCGCCACGCATCCGGGGCTTCCGATGCTGAGCGAGCAGATCCCGCTCTACCAGGAGTTTTTTCGCATTCCCTGAAGCTACGACCCCGGCGGAAGACCGGGGCGCCTGGAGGAACGCTTGACGTATCAGTTCGATTTCTGGGCCTTGCTGCCCTATTGGTCGCAGTTGCGGTGGGGTTGCTGGCTGACGATCCTGCTGTCGGCCATCTCGATCGCGGCGGGGCTGGTCATCGGCATCCTGACCGCGCTCGCCAAGCAGAGCCGCTTCGCGGCGGCACGGATCGCGGCCAGCAGCTACATCGAGATCATCCGCAACACGCCCTTCCTGGTGCAGGTCTTCTTCATCTTCTTCGGCCTGCCGACGCTCGGCCTCAGTCTCCAGCCCTGGAGCGCCGCGATCCTGGCGCTGGGCCTCAATTGCGGAGCGTTCTCGGCCGAGGTCATCCGCGGCGGCATCGACGCGATCGCACGCGGCCAGTACGAGGCCGGCACCGCGCTCGGCCTGAAGCCCCTGCAGGTGTTTCGCTACATCGTCCTGAAGCCGGCGTTGCGCATCATCTTCCCCGCGCTTTCCGGCCAGTTCGTCCTCGCGCTGCTGACCACCAGCATCGTCTCGTCGATCTCGGCGGAGGAACTGACTTCGGTTGCCCAGTCGATAGACACGCTGACATTCCGTAGTTTCGAGATCTACATCGTCGCGACGATTCTATACCTCCTGATGTCGTTCGGATTCGCGACGCTGTTCAAGCTTATCGACCGCTTCTATTTCTCGTATCCGGTGAAATGAGGGCGGCATGATCAGGCAATTCGGTCTGCCGGAAGCGCTCGCCATCCTCTCCGGAGTCCAAGCGACGATCCTGCTCTCCCTGATCGCCTTCGTCGGCGGCGGTGTCGTCGGCCTCGCCATCGCGCTGATGCGCACCTCGACGTGGCCCTGGCTGCGGCGCTGCGCCGGTTTCTACATCGACTTCTTCCAGGGCACGCCGCTGCTGATGCAGCTCTTCCTGGTATTCTACGGCCTGCCGGTACTGGGCTACAAGGTCAACCCCTGGGTCGCCGTCGCGATCGGCTTCACCCTGCATGCCAGTGCCTTCCTCGGCGAAATCTGGCGCGGCTGCATCCAGGCCGTGCCGCGCGGGCAGACGGAAGCCGCCTATGCTCTCGGCCTCGGCTACGTCTCGCGCATGCGCGACGTCGTGCTGCCGCAGGCGATGCGCATTTCGATCGCGCCGACCGTCGGCTTCATGGTGCAGCTCATCAAGGGCACCTCGCTCGCCGCGATCATCGGCTTCGTCGAATTGTCCCGTGCCGCCCAGATCGTCGCCAGCGTGACCTACAAGCCGCTGCTCGCCTATGGCTGTGCCGGGATCATCTACTTCGCCCTTTGCTTTCCGCTGTCTCGCCTGAGCATGCGCCTCGAGAAGCGCCTCGCCGTGAAGACCTGACATCAACAACGTTCAACCGGAGGAAATACCAATGGCATGGGTTCATTCGTTCCGTCGCACCGCGCTGGCCTCGGCCATGCTCCTCGCCGGGGCTACGGCTCTGGCAGGCACGGCTGCCGCCCAGACCGTCGACCAGATCAAGAAGGGCGGCGTGCTCAAGATCGGCTCGCAGGTCTCCCAGGTTCCCTGGGGCTTCAGCGATGCCTCCGGCAAGCTGACCGGCTTCGACATCGAGCTCGGCGAGATGCTGGCCAAGGATCTCGGCGTGAAGCTCGAGGTCTCGCCGGTCACGTCGAGCAACCGCGTCGCCGCCCTGCTCACGGGACAGGTCGACGTGCTGGCGGCCGTCATGGGGATTTTCGCCGATCGGCAGAAGGTGGTCCTGTTCTCGCGGCCCTATACCACCAACGACACGATCTATATCGGCAAGGTGGGCGCCGACATCAAAGGCTGGAACGACCTGAAGGGCGTCCGCGTCGGCGTTCCGCGCGGCACGCCGCAGGACATCGCCATCACCAAGGCCGCTCCGGCGGGCGCGACGATCCAACGCTTCGATGACGACGCGAGCACCGTGCAGGCGCTGATCGCCGGGCAGGTGGACATGATCGGCGGTGCCGCGACGCAGGTTCCGAACATCGACCGGGTCGCCGGGCCGGGCAAGTTCGAGGAGAAGTTCGTCGTCGCGCGCGCCTACAATGCCTTCGCGGTGCGGCCAGGGTCGCGCGAATGGGCGGACTATCTCAGCGACTTCGTCGCCCGCAAGCTCGCGAGCGGCGAGTTGCCGGCCCTCTACAAGAAGTGGATCGGCGGCGATCTCGCCAAGATGCCGGCAACCGGCGAGGGCGAGGCCGCGCTGCCGATTACCATGGTGCAGTGATCGGCGGGCGGGCTACGTCGAGTCGCCCGCCCCCATCTCGAATGGAAACCCCCATGTCCGACCAGCACCCTCGTGCGGCACCGTCCGCCGAAGCCCCGATCGTCGAGATCGAAGGCCTCCAGAAGTGGTTCGGCACGTTCCATGTCCTGAAGGACATCATGCTGACCGTCGCTCGCGGCGAGCGCATCGTCATCTGCGGGCCCTCGGGCTCCGGAAAATCGACGCTGATCCGCTGCATCAACAGCCTCGAGCGCTATCAGCAGGGACGCCTCGTCGTCGATGGGTACGACCTCGGCGCCGGGCAGAAGAACATCGACGCCGTGCGCGCCGAAGTCGGCATGGTGTTTCAGCAATTCAATCTCTTCCCGCATCTGACGGTGATGCAGAACTGCATGCTCGCGCCGATGAAGGTGCGCGGCCTGTCGAAGGGGGAGGCGCAAGAGCTGGCGATGCGCTTTCTCACCCGCGTGCGCATCGGGGACCAGGCGCAGAAATACCCGGCGCAGCTTTCCGGCGGCCAGCAGCAGCGCGTCGCGATCGCACGTGCCCTCTGCATGACGCCGAAGATCATGCTGTTCGACGAGCCGACCTCGTCCCTCGATCCCGAGATGGTCAAGGAGGTGCTCGACACCATGGTCGGCCTCGCCGAGGACGGCATGACGATGCTCTGCGTCACGCACGAGATGGGCTTCGCACGCAAGGTCGCCGACCGCGTCATCTTCATGGATCGCGGCGAGATCATCGAGGTCGGCAGACCCGAGCCCTTCTTCGCCAACCCGCAAAACCCCCGTACGCAGGTCTTCCTCGGGCAGCTCCTGCACTGACGCGTTGCCGGCGCGACCGCGCCCACGTGACGTCCGTTTCCTAAAGGACCCATCATGCTTCCGGGCAAGTTCTTCGACGAGATTGAGATCGGTGACGAGCGCCTGACACCGCGCGTCACCGTCACCGAGAGCCATGTCCTGGCCTATGCGGGCGTCGCCGGCGATTTCTCGCCGATCCACATGGACGAGATCTACGCGCAATCGACCGTCTTCGGGGGCCGCATCGCGCACGGGCTGATGGGGTTGTCGCTCACCGACGGCATGAAGGTGCAGTCCGGCTTCTTCCATGACGGCATCGCGCTGGGCTGGACCTGGAATTTCAGGAAGCCGATCCGGATCGGCGACACGCTGCAGGTGAAGTTTCGCGTCGCCGACATGCGCATTCCGAAGAGCCGCGGCGACATGGGGATACTCACCATCGCCATCGAGCTCCTCAACCAGCGTGGCGAGGTCGTGCAAGAGGGCGAGCACCGGCTGATGGTGCCGCGCAAGCCCGAAGCCGCCGCGGCGGGGGCTCGTTGATGGCCCGCAACAAGTTCACGACGGCCGATCAGGCCGTCGCGCTCATCAAGGACGGCGACACCGTCGCGCTGGTCGGCGGCGGCGGCGGCCTGCTCGAGGCGACACACACCTTCCGGGCGGTGTCGCGCCGCTTCCTGTCGACCGGGTATCCACGCAACCTCACCGTGCTGCATGCGCTCGGCATCGGCGACAGGAAGAGCGAGGGGATGAACCACTTCGCGCACGAGGGATTGGTCAAGCGCGTCATCGGCGGTCACTGGGTCTGGTCGCCGAAGATGCAGGAGATGGCACGGGACGAGAAGATCGAGGCCTATGTCCTGCCGAGCGGCTGCGTGATGCAGCTCTATCGCGAGATCGGCGGGCATCGGCCGGGCCTGTTCACCCATGTCGGCCTCGGCACCTTCGTCGATCCGCGGCACCAGGGCGGCAAGATGAACGCTTCCGCCAGAGAGGACCTCGTCGAGGTGGTGAAGCTCGGCGGCCAGGAATTGCTTTGGTACAAGGCCTTTCCGATCGACGTGGCGATCATCCGCGGCTCCTTCGGCGATGCCGACGGCAATATCAGCCTCGATCAGGAGGCGGCGAACGTCGATGTCTATGCCGCCGCCCTCGCGGCGCACAATTCGGGCGGCATCGTCATCGCGCAGGTTCGCACGGCGGTGGACGTCAATTCGCTGCCGGCGCGGTCGGTCCGCGTTCCCGGGGCGATCGTCGATGCGGTCGTGGTCGATCCCGACCAGCGCATGAGCTACGATCTCCCCTACGATCCGCTGATCTCGGGCGAGCGCCACGGCCCGACGCCGGTCGATCCGCCGGAGCCGCTCGACATCCGCTCGCTGATCGCGCGGCGTGCCTACCGCGAGCTGACCGAGGGCGACGTCATCAATTTCGGCGTCGGCATCGGCGAGGGCGTCGCCAAGATGATCGCGGCGCGCGGCGAGGTCGGGCGCTACTACCAGACCATCGAGCACGGGACCTATGGCGGTTCGTTGCTCGTCGGGCTGCTGTTCGGATTCGCGCGCAGCGCTTCGGCGATGATCGACGGGCCTTCGCAGTTCGACTTCTACGCCGGCGGTGGGCTCGACACGGCGTTCCTCGGCTTCGGCGAATTGGATGCGGCGGGCGACGTCAACGTCTCGAAGCTCGGCGGCCTGACCGTCGGTCCCGGCGGTTTCATGGACATCGCCCAGAATGCGAAGAAGGTCGTGTTCTGCGGAACCTTCGACACCAAGGGCGGCAAGCTCGAGATCGGCGACGGCAAGCTCACGATCACGCAGCACGGCCGGGTCCGAAAGCTCGTCGGGAAGGTCGAGCAGATCACCTATTCGGGCAAGCAGGCGCTGAAACGCGGCCACAAGGCGGTATTCGTGACGGAAAGGGCGGTCTTCAACCTCGAAAGCGAAGGGCTCGTCCTCACCGAGGTCGCACCCGGCATCGACATCCGTCGGGATATTCTCGAGCGGATGGACTTCGAGCCGCTGATCCCGCGCGATCCGAAGCTCATGGACAGCGCCATCTTCACCGACTGAACCCGCCTTCGAGCCGTTCCGAGGACGTCATGGAATACCGCAATCTCGGCCGCACCGGCCTGAAAGTCTCTCGCATCGCGCTCGGCTGCATGAGCTATGGCGACCCGACGCGCGGCAGTCACAGCTGGGTGATGGGCGAGGAGGAGGGCCGTCCCTTCATCCGCAAGGCGCTGGAAGCCGGCATCAACTTCTTCGACACGGCGAATGTCTATTCGGACGGGGCCAGCGAGGAAGTCCTCGGCCGGGCCATCCGCGACTTCGCCACGCGCGAGGCCGTCGTCATCGCCACCAAGGTGTACGGCCGCATGCGCCCGGACGCCAACGGGCAAGGCCTCTCGCGCAAGGCGATCTTCACGGAGATCGACGCCAGCTTGAAGCGCCTCGGCACCGATTACGTCGATCTCTATCAAATCCATCGCTGGGACTACGAGACGCCGATCGAGGAGACGCTCGAAGCGCTCAGCGATGTCGTGAAGGCCGGAAAGGCGCGGTATCTCGGCGCCTCGTCCATGCATGCCTGGCAATTCATGAAGGCGCTCGGCCTGCAGCGCCAGCATGGCTGGGCGCCGTTCGTCTCGATGCAGAACCATCTCAATCTCCTCTACCGCGAGGAGGAGAGAGAGATGCTGCCGCTGTGCCGCTCCGAGGGAATCGGCGTCGTGCCGTGGTCGCCGCTGGCGCGTGGCCGGTTGACGCGGCCCTGGCATGACGAGCCGGCCACGGCGCGTGCCGCGACGGACGAGATCGGCAAGGGCTTCTACGACAAGGCCGTGAGCGCGGATCGCGCCGTGGTCGAACGGGTCGGCGAGGTCGCCGAGCAGCGCGGCGCACCGCGCGCTCAGGTGGCTCTCGCCTGGCTCCTTCACAAGCAGGAAGTCACCGCCCCGCTGGTGGGGGCCACGAAGATGGCGCAGCTCGATGATGCGTTGGCGGCACTTTCGCTCGCGCTGTCAGGCGAAGAGATCGCGGCGTTGGAAGAGCGGTATGTGCCCCATGCGCTTTCCGGCTTCGCCTGAGGGTTCGCGCCGACGCGCCGCCTCGCCCGTCCCGGGGCGCTCCGAGGGGCTCGCGATGATTCCATCGATCGCCACGGTCTGCGTTTCCGGCACGCTCCAGGAAAAGCTCGAGGCCATAGCGGCCGCTGGCTGCACCGTGGTCGAGATCTTCGAGAGCGACCTGATCGCCTCCAGGCTCGCCGGCAGAGGTTCGGAAGATCGTCGACGGCGACGTGCCGATGCCGCGCGAGCAAGCGGCGGGGAACCCGACGACGGAGGCTGCCATCGGCACGCGATCAGCGAGCAGACCTCATCGATGCAAGGCAAAGTGCGCCCGGCTCCGAATCGCGGATTCAACTACCCTGAGATGCCGCCTTGCGGAACGTCGGG
The DNA here is from genome assembly GCA_023430145.1 of Pseudomonadota bacterium. Taxonomy (GTDB): domain Bacteria; phylum Pseudomonadota; class Alphaproteobacteria; order Rhizobiales; family Methylopilaceae; genus JAEZCD01. The sequence goes on along the minus strand of JAEZCD010000372.1, from coordinate 5,948 downwards.
GCAATGGCACCATGAGATTGTAGCCTGAGGAGCTACCTAACGAGCATCCGACGGCGACGGTTTCGGATCTAAAATCCGCTACGTCATTGATTTTTTGGTAGCGGAGGAGGGACTCGAACCCCCGACACGCGGATTATGATTCCGCTGCTCTAACCAGCTGAGCTACTCCGCCGACGGGCGCGATATAGGAAGCGGGCGGAGCGGGTGTCAAGAAAGCCGGCGCCGCACCGAACCGCACCCGGAGGAAAGCCCATGCCGATGCCCCCCGCGCCCTATCGCGGAATCTTCCCGATCGCCCCGACCCCGTTCCACGACAATGGCGATCTCGACCTCGACGGCCAGCGCCGCGTGCTCGACTGCATGGTCGACCAGGGCGTCGACGGCATCTGCATCCTCGCCAACTTCTCCGAGCAGTTTCTGCTCACCGACGCCGAGCGCGACACGCTCCTCGACCTCTGCCTCGCGCATGTCGCCGGCCGCGTGCCGGTCATCGTCACCTGCAGCCACTTCTCCACCCGCATTGCCGCCGAGCGGGCGCGGCGCGCCGAGGCCGCCGGCGCCGCCATGCTGATGCTGATGCCGCCCTATCACGGCACCGGCCTCAGGGCCGCCGACGACGGCGTCATCGAGCATTTCGCCGCCGTCGCCGAGGCGGTCGACATTCCGCTGATGGTGCAGGACGCGCCGCTGAGCGGCGTCACGCTGTCGGTGCCGCTGCTGGTGCGGCTCGCCAAGGCGGTGCCGCAGGTCGGCTATTTCAAGATCGAGGTGCCGTTCGCCGCCGCCAAGCTGCGCGACCTCGTCGCCGCCGGCGTCGACTCGATCGTCGGCCCCTTCGACGGCGAGGAATCGATCACGCTGATGGCCGACCTCGACGCCGGCGCCACCGGCACCATGGCGAGCGCGCTGCTGCCGGACCTCATCCGGCCGGTGGTGATTGACTTTCTCGAAGGCCGCCGCGCCGAGGCGATGGCCGGATACGGAAAAATCCTGCCGCTGATCAATTACGAGAACCGCCAGTGCGGACTGCGCGCGGCGAAGGCGGTCATGCTCGAGGGCGGGGTGATCCGCAGCGACGCCGTCCGCCACCCTCTCGCGCCGCTGCACCCGGCGACGCGCGCCGGCCTGCTGGAGCTCGCCCGCGAGCTCTCGCCGCTGGCGCTCCGCTGGGGGAAGTGAGGCGGCGCGGGCGAGCGGACCGGCCACGCTTGAGCGGTCGTCGGAGATCCCACATGCCCGGCGCGGCCCGCGCCGCGAGCCGGGCATGAGGCACGCCGGCACCGGGGGCGGATGCCGCCGCTTCCAAAGGTGTGGTAGACAGGCTCGCCGCCAAGCCCGAGCTTTCGGCCCGGCGGCGAGATCTCCGCGGGAGCCTGGCATCGATGATCGCCGACGCCCTTCGCCTCGTTCTCACCAACCTGCCGCTGATCTTCTTCGTCGCGGCCTTCCTTCTCGCGGCGTTCCGGCGCGACGGCGAGACTTATGCCGCGGCGCTGCTCGCCTTTTTGCTGCTGCTCTCGGTCGGCGTCGAGAACCTCTGGTTCGGCTTCCTCCACATGGCCTTTCCGGACATCTCGGCGGCGAGCATCGGCTGGGACCCCAGCCCCTTCGAGTTCGAGATCGGCGCCGCCGATTTCGCCCTCGGCGTCGTCGCCACCCTGTCCTTCTGGCGATCGCGGGACTTCAAGGCGGCGGTCGTGATCTTCGTGACGCTGTTCTATGCCGGCGTGATCTTCGTGCATTTCCGCGAGGCCCTGTTCGAGGGCAACTTCGCGCCGAACAATTTCGGCGTCCTGCTCGTCCTGACCATCGCCAGGATGATCCTGCTCCCCACGCTCTACGTGATGACGCGGCCGGCATCGTCAGACCGCCCGAGCTAGTAGTCCGACTGTCGGGATCCGGGCACAGCGTGCCGACTTCGGCTGCGTGCCCGGTCAATCGCCCGGATTGCCGTCGTCTCTCCGCAGCTTGGCGAGTGCGGGCGGATCACAAACAGGCTTCACGAACGAGACGGTCGTCTCCGGGTACACGGCCTTGTATCTGGAGCCGTCCCGCCACTGGAACCAGAAAGCCTCGTAGGGCTCGCTCTTCAGCTGCGCGATGGTGATCAGAGAATTTCCTTTTCCTTTGTCCCAATTTCCGTAAATCAGGAACTTCTTGTCTTTCTTGAGCCACCGACCGGACCAATTCTCATACGTCGTACTGTACCAGGTCTTGTCTGCTTCTAAGCAAATTTCTTCCTCTCCGCCGAGATCATACTGACCAGGAGGCAAGCTCGCTGCAGAAACTGGCTGTGCCACCAGCAAGACGACTGCCGCCACGCGGAACGATAGCGCAATTGCCGGTCGAAACTTCCGTGCCACCATCTCAGACACTCCTCCGTGACCCGAGTCGCAAGCACTCTGTCCGGAAAACACTGGGGTTTGGTTGCTGATACCACGCGAGAGCTTGGATCAGCCGATATTACAGCTACCATTGTCACCCGTCTCTCCGCAGCGGAGATTCGCAACCGGCTTCCGCTGCACGCTCGCGACGAGCCGAGCGGCGAACGGCCGCTCCGCGCTACCCGGCGGCGACGGCGGCCCCCGCGAGCTCTCGAGGAGCGCCGGCTTGCCGCCGCCGCTCCTCCGCCCCCTCCCCGCTCAGGCGGCGACCTGCGCGAGCATCGCCTCCATGTCGACGCAGGCGAGCCCGGCTCCGTCGCCGAGCCGCAGCACGCGGCGCCGGAGCGGCCGGTAGCCGAGCGACTCGTAGAAGGGCACGCCCGACAGCGTCGCGCAGAGCCGCAGCATGCGGCAGCCATGCGCGGCGGCATCGCTTTCCGCATGGCGCATCAGCGCGGTGGCGATGCCCCGGCGCGCGTGGTCGGGATCGACGAAGACGCTCCGCACGACCGGCGGCCCCTTGCCGCCCTCGCCGCCGCCTTCATAGAAGGGCCGCAGGCGCGACCAGCCGCCGCTGCCGATCACCGCCCCGTCGCCGTCGCGGACGACGAAGTAGTGTCCCTCGGCCACCACGGCCTGATCCAGCGTGCCGACATGGCGCAGAAAGCTCTCGATGGCCTCCGGCGCATAGAAGCCGCGGCCGAGCACCCGCATCGAGCGCGCCTGCATGGTGCGGATCTCGTCGGCCATGTCGGGCTCGGCCCGTTCGAGCCGCCAGTCCGGCGCCGCGGCGGCTGCCGCAGCGAACTGCATCCGTCTCCTATCCATCTCTCGCATCGCCTCGCGGCGCCCTTCGATCATCGCGACCCGTCGCGGGCCTCACATGGGCGGAGCGATGCCGTGCCCGGTCGCCAGCGTCCAACGAGTTGTGGAAATCAGTGCAATGAGCAGTTCTGATGCTCGGCCTCGCCTGCTCCCAAGCGCCTCCTGAGAGCCCTCTGCATCCGAGCGAGAAGATCGGCGAGCGACGACCTCGCCTCGTTACTGTCGTAGCCGAGTTCCTCGAAGGCCTCTTCGTCCAGGTACCGCCGGACGAGCGCTATGAACTCGCCGTATTCGTCGGCGGGCAAGTCTTCGAGCGTGAACCAGTTGTAGCCGTCGTCGAAACTGTCGAGGAAGCCGCGCAGATAGGCGCGCTCGCCGGCCCGCGCGATGCAGAACTCCAGCAGATGGCCGATGAAGACGCGCGAACCGCCCCACGCGCCCTCCTGGTCGTCGATGCTTATGACACCCATCCGTCGCCCTCGACCGGCGGCCGACGATAGCACCTCGCCGCCGATTGCATCGCCGGCCGGGCGATGGAAGCATGAGCGCCCCCGTGATCGATGACCGGTGCCATGGACATCGACCTTCTGCGCACCTTCTTGGCGATCTGCGACACCGGCAGCTTCACGGCCGCGGCAAAGCGGGTCGGCCGCACGCAGTCAGCCGTCAGCCTGCAGATGCGTCGTCTGGAAGAGGGCCTCGGCCGCCCGCTCTTCGACCGCGGCGCAGGCCGGCTGCGCCTCACCGAGCACGGCGAGCTGCTGCTCGGCCATGCGCGCCCGATCCTCGACGGCGTCGGCCGCGCGCTCGCCGACTTCGACCGCGGCTCGCTCGGCGGCGTGCTCGTCTTCGGCCTGCCGGACGATTATGCGCCGCGCGTGCTCGACCGCGTGCTGAAATGCTTCGCCGAAGGCTTTTCCGAGGCGCAGATCGATCTCGTCATCGACGAATCGCGCACCCTCGTGCGACGGCTCGCCGAGGGCTCGGTCGACCTCGCCCTCGTCACCGACAGCGAGGGCCCGGTGCGCGGCGGCCCGGTGGCGTTCCGCGACCGGCTCGTCCTCGTCGCGCCGGCGACGGGCGCGCTGCACCGCGAGGAGCCGCTGCCGGTGGCGGTGTGGGACGGCGGCGACGCCTATGCCACGGCGCTGTTCGCCGCCCTCGCCGAGACCGGCCGCCGGCATCGCGTCGCGGTGGCGAGCCGCAGCATGACCGGGCTGCGCGCCGCCGTGACGAGCGGCATCGCCGTCTCGGTGATGGTCCAGAGCAGCGTCACCGGCGGCATGCGGGTGCTCGGGCCCGATGACGGCTTTCCCGAGCTCGCGGAGGTGGCGATCCGGCTCGAGCGCGCCCACCTGCGCCGCTCGGCGCTCGTCGACCGCTTCGAGGCGCGCCTCACGGCGGAGTTCTCGGAGGATGCGGACCTTAAGGCGTGAGCCCGCGCCCGTCGGAGCCGCCGTCCGCCTGTGCGCGCGCCGCGCGCTTCCCTCGACAGTGGCTTTGCCGACGGATATGAACCTGCGCGATCCGAGCAGCGTTGTCCGCATGTCAATACCGCGGTCGGCGCGGAAGTTCCGAGAGGGAGCCTGGTCATGAGCGATGAGAAGTCCGGCGACGACGCCAAAGCTGCAAAGCGCGCCGAACGGCAGGCGGCGAGGGCCGAGCGCCGGGCCGCCAAGGGCGGCGGCGAAGAGGGCGCCAAGCGGACGCCGGAGGAGCGGGCGCAGCGCCGCGCCCAGCGCGAGGCGCGCGAGGCGGCCATGTCCCCCGAGGAGCGGGCTAAGCGGAAGGAAGAGCGCAAGGCGCGCGTCGCCGCCCGCAAGGCCGGCGAGAGCCAGTAAGCCTGCCGGACGACGGGACGGGGCTTCTCTGTTCCTTTTTTGTTCTTGACTCGGCGACGGCCGCGGCTACGCTTCTCCGGTCGGAGGGGCGGGTCATGGTCGTCTGGGTCGCAACGGTTGCCTTCGAGGGCGTCGAGGCGCGGGCCGTCGACGTGCAGGTGCAGATCGCGCCCGGCATGCCGGCCTTCAATCTCGTCGGCCTGCCCGACAAGGCGGTCAGCGAGGCGCGCGAGCGTGTCCGGGCGGCGCTGATCGCTTCGGGGCTCGCGCTGCCGCCCAAGCGCATCACCGTCAATCTCGCGCCTGCCGACCTGCCGAAGGAAGGCAGCCATTTCGATCTGCCGATCGCGCTCGGCCTGATGGCCGCGGTCGGCGCCATCCCGGCCGATTCGCTGGCCGGCTTCACGGTGCTCGGCGAACTCGGGCTCGACGGCTCCATCGCCGCCGTCGCCGGGGTCTTGCCGGCGGCGATCGCCGCCAACAGCCGCGGCCAGGGGCTGATCTGCCCGGCCGGAAGCGGACCGGAAGCGGCCTGGGCCGGCCCCGGGGTCGAGATCCTGGCGCCGCGCTCACTGGTGCAGATCGTCAACCATTTCGCCGGCACGCAGCTTCTGGCGCGACCGGAGCCGGGCCTGCGCGAGAGCGGCGGCGACGAGCTCGACCTTTGCGAGGTGCGCGGCCAGGAGACGGCCAAGCGGGTGATCGAGATCGCCGCCGCCGGCGGCCACAATCTCCTGCTCGTCGGACCGCCCGGGGCCGGCAAGTCGATGCTGGCGTGCCGCATGCCGGGGATCCTGCCGCCGCTCGAGCCGCAGGAGCTTTTGGAGACGGCGATGATCCGCTCCGTCGCCGGCGAGCTCGCCGGCGGCCGGCTCGCGGACCGGCCGCCCGTCCGCAG
>JAEZCD010000363.1 GCA_023430145.1 Pseudomonadota bacterium | reverse complement strand
GCGGCGCTGCGGGCCGGGGCCGGGCTCGTCACGCTCGGGGCGCCTACCGAGGCGCTCGTCGCCCACGCCGCGGCGCTCGAGGCGGTGATGCTGCGCCGCGCCGACGGGGTTTTTGGCGTCGCCCATCTGCTCGAGGATTCCAGGCGGAATGCCGTAGTGATGGGCCCGGCGCTCGGAGTGGGCGAGGAGACGGCGGAGAAAGTCGCCTGCGTGCTCGGGGCGGGTAGGGCCGCGGTGCTCGACGCCGACGCGCTGACGAGCTTTTCGGGGCGCGCAAAGGAGCTGGCCGGCCACATCGGCGGCGCCGACCGGCCGGTCGTCCTGACGCCGCACGATGGCGAATTTTTTCGCCTGTTCGAGGGGATGACGGACATTCTTCAGCCGGCGTCGAAGCTGGAGCGCGCCTGCCGGGCGGCCACCGCGACAGGTGCCGTCGTCCTCCTGAAAGGCCCGGACACCGTCGTCGCGGCACCGGACGGAAAAGCCTCGATCGCCGACAACGCCCCACCCTTCCTGGCGACGGCGGGGGCCGGCGACGTGCTGGCCGGCATGATCGGCGGCCTTCTCGCGCAGGGCATGCCGGCCTTCGAGGCGGCCTCGGCGGCGGTGTGGATGCACGGCGACGCGGCGGCCCGCTTCGGCCACGGGCTGATCTCCGAGGACCTGCCGAATCTTTTGCCCGCGGTGCTGTCGGGGGTTTTGGATGCGTCGTAGCGGAGCTCGGCCGGGCGGCAGGTGATTCCAGGCATGGCGGCGGCGTTGACGCTGCCGGGATTCGCTGCGCTCATCCGCGCTGCGCGTCGTTGCAGGCATCGCACCATGGATTTCGTACCGACCCTCGTCGGCCTCGCCGGGATGCACATCGTCATGGCCATGCTGCCGGGACCGAACACGGTGGTGGTGACCTGGTTCTCGGCGACGCGATCGCGGGGCGAAGGCCTTAAGGTGGTCGCCGGCGTGGTTCTCGCCTCGCTCGTCTGGGTCGGCCTCGCGCTCTTCGGCGTCGGGGCGTTCCTGCTCGAGGCCGGATGGCTCTACCGGATGCTGCGGATCGCCGGCGCGGCATACCTGGTCTGGCTCGGCGTTCGGATGCTGCATGCCGGCCTCGCCGGCGACAGTGCAACCACCGGCCCGCCGCCGCGCCTCAGGGGTCGCAATCCGTTCCTCACCGGCCTCACGACGACGCTCAGCAACCCGAAGTCGGCCGTGTTCTGGACCAGCGTCTTCCTGGTCGCGGTGCCCACGCACGCGCCCGGCTGGGTCTACGCCGCGATCCTCGTCATCGTGCTGGTACAATCCTGCCTCTGGTACGGCGCCGTGGCCCTGTTCTTCTCGAGCGGATTTACGCAAAACCTCTATCGGCGCATGGCCCGCTGGCTCGACCTCGTCGCCGGCGGCGTGATGATCGTGCTAGGCCTCCGGCTCGCGGACGACGTGCGGCGGGAAGTGATGGTGAGGGCGTCTTCCTGAGCGATTGGGCGACGCGTGCTTAGGAAGAGCCGGAGTGAACGATCGGCCTCTGAAAGGGCTGGGTCCCCTTCCCCGAGCATCGCTCGGCTGGGGACGACACCGGAGCGTTCTCGGTGTCGTCCCCGGCGAGCCCCAGAGCGGCTCGGGAAGGGGGCCCAGCGGGCATGCGGGAAGGCGCCATGCACCGTTTCATCTACCCGGGTCGGCCGAAGGCCGGTGCCGAACTCGCAACGATGAGGTGCGTCCGGCGCGGCCTTTGGATCGGGGGCGGCACGCCGATTAGTGCACTTCACCCGGTCAAGCACGGACTGGTGCGTCGGGTCTGTGACTGGCCCTATTCGTCTTTTCACGCCTGTGTCAGGCGCGGTCTTCTGCCGGCCGGAGTACTTCTAGTCAACGCGAATGAGACTGCGGGCCCACGCTCGGGCCCCATTTCCGCCCTTGAAGTAAACTGTTCCATCGAAGGTGATCGACGAAATTACGAAAATCCGTTCTAGGACATCGTGCTTGTTCTTGACCGCGACTCCGGGCGCCAATCGCTCATGCTCTATGGCAGCTAAATTTAGTTTGGTCATCAAGTCATTGACTATCGCGTCAGCCACCCGGCGGCTCACGTCGGAGAGGTTGCGTTGAAAGCGGGCAGCGAATGCCAATTGCTTCGGTGTGGCTACACCGAGATTCGTTACCTCAAGGAAATTCCAATCGATGGCATCATGTATCATCGCCAGCGCGACCGAAACGGACTTACCTTCGAGATCGAGGCCTAAGCGCTTTCCAAACGCGATTTGCTTCTCGCTGAGAGCTTGCATGTCCGGCCAAATAAGAAGGGGAGCTTACCAAACTTAAGCTAACGGCACACTAGCACAACTCCCCGCCTGGTTCATCTCAATCCTGGATTCGCCGCGCTCATCCGCCCTACGGCTGAACCTTCTTCGCCGCGACGAGCGTCACTCGGCCGAGCTGCGTGAGCTTGTTTGTATTCTCCGGTGTCACCGGAATGTCCCCGGCATGCGTCGCCGACACCACCAACACGCCCTCCCGGGCGCCGAGGCCGAAGTGCATCTCCTTGCCCACCTGCGAGGTGCCGGCGAATGCCTCCTCGCCGAGCCTCGGCGCCGGCGCGGGCTGGAAGCCCGGCGCGGCACGGCTGCCCTCGATCGCGGTCCGGAACGCAGCGGCGGCGTCGGCGGGGCTCGCGTAGCGGTCGACGGAGAGGGTCACCTTCTTGCTGCCGTCGGCGCTGGAGAAGACCACCGAGCGCGAGGCGAGGGGCGTGCCGACGGCGGTCTCGTTCGGCCCCGTCCCGGCCTCCCGCGTGATTTCGGCGAACTGCGCCGTCACCGCGCTTGCCGGCGGGAGCGCCTCGCGCGGCAAGAGCGGAGCGGAGGCGGCGGCCCATGACAGAAGCACGATCCCGGCGATCGCCACCGTGCGCAAGCCACCTCCTCGCATGTCGGCCTCCCCTGCTTTGCCGCGCCCCGGACGGCGTACCGTCGGCTATAGTGGAGCGAGCGTAGCTTGGCCGGGGCGGGGCGCAATCGAGGGCGTGGCACCTGGTGCGAATCCCGGGTCGCCGCTTCGCCCATCCGGGCTTCGGGGCGGGAGCACAATGCAGCGGACAATCGTCTTCCCATGCGGGCCCGAAGTCTCGCTCGGCATGGACGAGGCCGGCGCCGGGCGGTCCGTGGTGTTGCTGCCGGCGCTGAGCTCGATCTCGACGCGGAGCGAGATGCGTCCCTTGTTCGAGCGGCTCGCGGCGCGGTTCCGCGTCTCGTCCGTCGACTGGCCCGGCTTCGGCGACCTTGCGCGGTCGCGCGCCGACTGGTCGCCGGAAATCCTCTCGGCCTTCCTCGAATGGTTCCTCGGCGAGGTCGGGCCGCCGCCGCATGCCGTCGTGGCGGCGGGGCATGCGGCGACCTATGCGCTGCACCATGCCGCCGCCCGGCCGGGGACGATCGACCGGCTCGCGCTGATCGCCCCGACCTGGCGCGGGCCGCTGCCGACCATGATAGGCGGCATGCGGCCCTGGTTCGCCCGGGCGCGCGGCGCCATCGACCATCCGCTCCTCGGGCCGCCGCTCTACCGGCTGAATGTCGGCCCGCTCGTCGTTCGAAAGATGGCGCGCGAGCATGTCTACAGCGACCCGGACTGGCTGACGCCCGAGCGCCTCGCCGAGAAGCTCGCGGTGACCCGCGCACCCGGCGCCCGCCACGGCTCGGTGCGCTTCGTGACCGGGGCGCTCGACCGCGTGCAGAGCCGCGCCGCTTTCCTCGATCTCGCGCGGCGGGCCGCCGTGCCGATCCTCCTCATCTACGGCGCCGAGACGCCGCCGAAATCGCGCGCCGAGATGGAGGCGCTCGCCGAAGCGCTCGGCGCGGAGGGGCGGGTCGTGCGGCTCGAGCGGGGCAAGCTCGCGACCCACGAGGAGTTTCCGGATGCGGTCGCGGACGCCGTCGAGGCGTTCCTCGGGGAGGGGGCGGGGCGATGACGGACGAGGCCAAGTCGGGCGACGAGGCTTCCCGCCTCATCGACGCACGCATCGCCGATCTCGGCGACTGGCGCGGCGAGGTGCTGGCGCGCGTTCGCGCGCTCGTGCACGAGGCCGATCCGGAGATCCTCGAGACATGGAAGTGGCGCGGCGTGCCGGTGTGGGAGCATGCCGGCATCGTCTGCACGGGCGAGACCTATCGGAACGCGGTGAAGCTCACCTTCGCCAAGGGCGCCGCGCTGGAGGATCCGTCGGGGCTGTTCAACGCGAGCCTCGAGGGCAATACCCGCCGTGCGATCGACATCCACGAGGGCGAGGCGATCGATGCCGACGCCTTCCGGGCGCTGGTCCGCGCCGCCGTGGCGCTGAACCTGTCCACGCGCAAGGCACGCAAGCGCACGTAAGCCCGGGTGGAGCGCAGCGAAACCCGGGTGCCAGGGGCCGATGAGCCCTCCCTGATTTCGCTTCGCTCATCCGGGGTATCGCCTTGCCACGGGGCGCGCCTGCGGTATACGCACACTCGTCGCCCCGAGGATCTCGAAAGGAGGGCTGCGTGATGTTCGGTCACCATCGTCAGCGCGGCCCTGTCTGTGCCCTGCGAGCTCGCTTGCAGGGCTGACCAGAGACGGTCCCCGGGGTCTTCCCGAAAGTTTCGCTCAGGTCCGCCCTTCGTGGCGCCGCGCCGTCAGGCCGCGCGCCGAGGTGCATCGAACCGGACTTCGCCATGCGGCAGCGACGTGCCGGGCGATCCGGGCGGACCGGGAAGAAACCATGTCTCTCATCAGCCTGAAATCGGTCGGCGTCACGCTGTCCGCGCCGCTCTTTTCCGGCCTCGACCTCGTGATCGGTGCCGGAGATCGCCTCGGCCTCGTCGCCGCAAACGGCCGCGGCAAGTCGACCCTGTTGAAATGCCTCGCCGGCGAGATGGAGCCGACCGCCGGCGAGATCACCCGCTCGCGCGGCGCGACCGTCGGCCTCGTCGAGCAGTCGGTCCCGGCGGGCCTGTCGGGCATTCCCTTCCACCCCGCGGTCGCCTACGCCCTGCCAGCGGAGCAGCGCGAGCACGAGGCTTGGCGCGTCGATGTGGTGCTCGACGGGCTCGATGTGCCCGAGGCGATGCGCGGCCACCTGATGCGCGAGCTGTCCGGCGGCTGGCAGCGGCTCGCCCTCATCGCCCGCGCCTGGGTGACGGAGCCCGACGTGCTGCTGCTCGACGAGCCGACCAACCATCTCGATCTCGCCAAGATCGGCCGGCTGGAGAGCTGGCTCGGCGCGCTGCCGCGCGAGGTGCCGGTCGTCGTGGCGAGCCACGACCGCGCCTTCCTCGACGCCGTCACCAACCGCACGCTGTTCCTGCGGCCGGAGCGGTCGCGCATCTTCGCGCTGCCCTATTCGCGCGCCAGGGCGGCGCTCGACGAGGCCGATGCCGCGGCCGCGCAGAAGTTCGAGCGCGACATGAAGGCGGCGCAGCAGCTGCGGCGGCAGGCGGCGAAGCTCAAGAACATCGGCATCAATTCCGGCAGCGATCTCCTGGTGGTGAAGACCAAGCAGCTCAAGGAGCGCGCGGAGCGGCTCGAGGAGGCGGCCCGGCCGGCGCACAAGGAGCGCTCGGCGGGCGCGATCAGGCTCGCCAATCGCGGCACGCATGCCAAAGTGCTGATCGGCTTCGAGGACGTGCCGGTGACGGCACCCGACGGCACCCTTCTGTTCCGCACAGGCAGGCGCGCCATCTGCCAGGGCGATCGCGTCGTGCTGCTCGGCCGCAACGGCGTCGGCAAGACGCGGCTTCTCGACATGATCCGCCGCGCGGTCGCCGATGCCGGCGCGGTGGCGGGCGTGAGAGTCACGCCCTCTCTCGTGCTCGGCTACAGCGACCAGGGGCTGTCCGAGATCGATCCGCAGGCGACGCCGTTCGCGCTCGTCTCGCGGCGCTTCGACATCGGCGACCAGAGCGCCCGCTCCTTGCTCGCCGGTGCCGGCCTCTCGATGGAGTTGCAGGCGAAAAAGGCCGGGGTGCTCTCCGGCGGCCAGAAGGCGCGGCTGATGATGCTGATGCTGCGGCTCGCCGAGCCGAATCTCTACCTGCTCGACGAGCCGACCAACCATCTCGACATCGAGGGCCAGGAGGCGCTCGAGAGCGAGCTTCTGAAGCACGAGACGAGCTGCCTCCTCGCCAGCCACGACCGCGCCTTCATCCGCGCCGTCGGCAACCGCTTCTGGCTGATCGAAGGGCGCCGGCTAGCCGAGGTGGACGGCCCGGACGGGTTTTTCGCCGCTGTGGCCGAAGCGGGAGGGTAGCGCGTAGCCCGGATGCGCGCAGCGAATCGGGGTTTTCTGGCGCAGCGACACGGCCCCCCGGGTTTCGCTGGCGCTCGTCCGGGCTACGAAAAAAGGCCGGGATCGCTCCCGGCCTTTTCGCTGTCCCGCAGGTCGCGGCGCTCACTCGTCGGTGAAGGGGCCGATGATCAGCGGCTCGAGCTTCATCCAGTTGGCGAGCTGCTGGTAGGTCAGGCCGACCGGCTTCAGGTCGTAGAAGACTTCGGACTTCGTCGGGCCGACGCAGGCGAACTTTCCGTCCTCGCCCTTCACCTTCTTGCAGTAGTCTTCCGTGTCGTAATAGTAGACGCGGCCATAGATGCCGGGCTTGGACTGGTCGGCGGAGCTGAAGAACGCGTCGGCCTCGTTCTCGGCATTCTCCGGCTTGAAGAACTGGTCGCCGGTGACCTCGGCCTCGTTCATGCGCAGCGTGTAGTCGTAATAGCCGGTGTAGGAGCGCTTCTTGCCGGCCGGGTCGGTGAAGCTGCCTTCCTCCTCGACATAGCGCACCGAGCCGGTCAGCTTGTCGCTATAGGGCTTGTCGGCGATCGTGTAGCCGAAGGTGACGCCCTTGGCGTCGGTGAGCCAGTTGCCGAGCTCGTAGTCGTAGTCGAGCGTGCCGCCGACGCGGCTCTCGACGAGGTAGCTGTAGGGTCCGGTCGGCAAGCCGAGGCCCTCGAAGGTCAGGGGATCGGGGTTCTTCACCTGGATGGTGACGTTCTTGCCGTCGACGTAGCGGGTGTAGAGCTTGGTCGCCTCGCTCTGCGCGCGCTTCAGCCGCTCGGCGATCTCCCACCAGCGGGTGACCTCGCGTCCCTGGATGACGCCCTTGTAGGGGCTCGTGAACTGCTGGCCCTTGACGACGTCGAGGCGCAGCTTGCCGGCCTCGGGATTGTAGCGGCCGCGCTCGTCGATCATCATGTCGCCGCGGATGATGGCGACGTCCTTGGCGACCTGGCTCGGATTGGCGGGGTTGAAGACGTCGATTCGCAGGCTGTAGTTCAGCTGCTTGTTCGGCGTCCGCTGGATGGTGCCGTTATAGGCCATCAGATCGGCGATCACGAGGTTCTGCACCTCGTAGACGTCGAGGCCGCTCGACGAGCGCTCCGAGCGGGAGTTGTAGGTGATGGTGAGGGCTCCGGTGACCTTGGCCCTGTCGGCGGGGATCTCCTGGAGGGCCCGGCTCGGCGACTGCGCCAGCGCCGCCCCCGAGAAGGCGACGGCGCCGGCGACGAGCGCGGCACACGAGATGGTCGATCGCGACATCAAAATCGAGCTCCTGGGATGCTGCCCCTCTGCGCCGGCACCCTAAACGCCGCCCCCCTCCCGGACAAGCCGAAGGATCACGGATCGGCGGGCCGACCCCTTCGCGGCGCTCGCGATGACGAGGCGCCGTGCGAGCCCCGCCGTGATTGCAAGGAGCGAAGGACGAAGCAAATCCAGCTTTGCAGAACGGGAAGAGAAGCTGGATTGCTTCGCTTTGATCGCAACGACGAGGAGGTCGGGGCTCCCGAAAATCCGTCACTCGCCGGCGAGGCGCAGCGGCGGGGCGACGGTCTCCCGCTCGCGCAGCTGCTGCTCGCGCCGGGCGATGTAGTCGCGCGTCAGCGGCACGGCGTTCTGCCGCTTCGTCAGCTGGATCTGGAAGACCATCATGTCGCCGATCCGGAACGAGAGCTCGGAGGCGGCGAGATAGAACTCCCACATGCGGCAGAAGCGCTCGTCGTAGAGCGCCTCGGCCTCGTCGCGGCGGGCGAGGAAGCGCTCACGCCAGGCACGCAGCGTCTCGGCATAGTGCAGGCGCAGGATCTCGATGTCGGCGAGCAGCAGCCCCGAGCGCTCGATCACCGCCAGCACCTCCGAGAGCGCCGGTATGTAGCCGCCCGGAAAAATGTACTTGTCGATCCAGGGATTGGTGAAGCCCGGCCCGTCGAAGCGGCCGATCGAGTGCAGCAGCACGACGCCGTCATCGTCGAGCAGCCGCGCGCAGGTGCGGAAGAACTCGGGATAGTGGTTGACGCCGACGTGCTCGAACATGCCGACGGAGACGATGCGGTCGAACCGGCCCTCGACGGTGCGATAGTCCTGCAGCTCGAAGCGCACGCGGTCGCCGAGCCCGCGCTCGGCCGCCCGCGCCCGGGCGCCGGCGAGCTGCTCCTTCGACAGCGTCACGCCGAGAACGTCGGCGCCGGCCGTCTCGGCGAGGTAGAGGCCGAGGCCGCCCCAGCCGGAGCCGATGTCGAGCGTGCGCATCCCGGGCTCGACGGCGAGCTTGGCGGCGAGGTGGCGCTTCTTGGCGAGCTGCGCGTCGTCCAGCTCCTGGCCGGCATGCTCGAAATAGGCGCAGGAATATTGCCGGTCGGCATCCAGGAACAGCGAGTAGAAGCGGGCGTCTAGATCGTAGTGGTGCGCCACGTTGCGCTGCGCGCGGGCGATCGGGTTGAACTGATGCAGGCTGCGCACGCGATAGCGGGCCCGGTCGAGCAGGCGCGCCGGCAGCGGCGCGCTCGATTCCTTGAGGTTGCTCATCATGATGTCGAGCACCTCGTAGATCGTGCCCTCCTCGACGACGAAGCCGCCGTCCATGAAGGCCTCGCCGAAGCGGAGCTGAGGATCGAGCACGATCCCGTGCTCGGCAGCGCGGCTCTTGAACCTGATCGCCGCGAGCGTGCCCGATCCGTCGCCGAGCTCGGCCTGCCTGCCGTTCACGAACGTCACCCGAAGCCGGCCGCGCCGGACGATCCCGGATAGAACGCGCTTCAAGATCCCGTCCATCGGGGGATTTTCCGACTCCGCGGGCAGGCCGGTGAGGCCGCCCCTGCCTCATCCAGCGACAATTATGCGACAGGCGGGAGCGCCCGGCAACGCCAGGGCCATACTGGGCTCCCCATGCAGCCGGGCTAGACGAGCGAGAACAAGACGATGGCGAGAGCGAGAGCGGCGAAGATCGACGCCGTCCGGCGCCAATCCCGGCGTCCGAGCCCGTCCCGCGGCGGAGGTGCCTGCCAGTCGAGCGATTCGCGAACGATGCATTGCGCGCGGACGCCGAGATCGAGGAGGCCGTCGACCGTCGCCGGTTCGTCCTCGCGGCCGAGGCAGACGAGCGCCGCCACGCGGCCCGGGTCGCAGCCGCGCATCGCCTCGGCGAGCAGGGCCGCGTCGATGCGGTCGGGCGCCTCCTCGGGGGCGGCGCCCTCCACGGCATAGACGAAGCCGAGGTCGAGATGGCGCCCGAGCGCCTCGATCTCGGACCGGAAGACGAGATCCTCCCAGGCGCCGGCACCGTAGACGAGCCGGACCGGTCGCAGGTCGCGGCGGAAGGTCATGGTCCGCAGCACCGCGAGCGCCGGGGCGATGCCGGCGCCGGAGACGACGATCAGCAGCGCATCGGCCTCGGTTGTCTCGAGCAGAGCGCGGCCGAACGGGCCCTCGATGGCGATCCGGCCCGCCTCGGGAAGGGCGGCGAGCGCATCGGCATCGTCGGGCAGGGCGGCGAGCAGCCGCACGACGGGCAGGTCCCGCGGCGCGGAGCCGATCAGGAGAGGCAGGCCGGCGCCGGCGCGAAAAAACTCGGCGGCGCGGAAGTCGACGCCGTCGCCGACCGGGTGCGCGACGATCTCGAGAAGGCCGCCGCCGAGCCGCCGGGCGTCCTCGATCTCGAGGTGCCGGCGCCGCAGCGTGCCATGCAGCAGCGCGCCGGCTGCCGCGATCGCCACTGCGGCGAGAATCGTCCAGGCGAGGCCGATGTCCGATTCCTCGGCGAAGGTGCCGATCTGCAGCGCGTGAGCGAGCGCGAAGGCGATGACGAGCCCCGCACCGGCGCCGTGCAGGACGCGCCGGACTCGTTCGGGGAAGGGCAGCCGCCGCATCTCGGCGAGCCCGGTCAGCAGAGCGAGCAGGCCGGCGGCGATGACGCCGCTCGTGAGCCCCGGCGCCTCGAGCATGGCGCCGAGGCGGGCGAGGGCGAGGCCGGGATCGCTGAAGAGGTCGCCGGCGACGAAGGCGACCGGATGCAGCAGCGCCGCGGCGAGGATCACCACGCCCGCCATGCGGTGGAAGCGCAGGATGCGGCCGGAGCCGACCCGGGCGGCGACGAGCCGCAGCCGCGGCGAGGCGGCGACCTGCAGCATCAGGCCGGCGAGCGCGACGATGCCGAGGCCGGCGGCGAGCGCATCCCAGAAGCGCGACAGCGGATAGCCGGTCAGCCGCGCCACCGCGAGTGGCAAGAGCGCGAGCCCGCAATAAAGCCCGGCCAGCCAGCCACCCGGGATGCCGGTGCGGCCGAGCTCGGCGAGCCCGGCTCGCGCCCTCTCGGCCACGGCCGCGAGCCGCTCCGAAGGGACCGCGTGCCGCGCCCGGGCCGTCCAGTCGGCGAGCCGGCGCCGCAGAGCTCCGCCCGGCAGCGCCAGGTCAGGCCTCCTCGCGGCCTTGCGCCTCTTCGGCGGCGAGCGCCTCGTGCTCGGCGCGGATCTCGGCCGCCACCTCGTCCTCCTCGCGCTGGCTGAGGTCCTCGCCGCGTGCCTGCCGCTCGGCCTCCTCCTTGCTGCGGGCGATGTTGACGGTGACCGACACCTCGACCTCGGGATGCAGCGCCACCGGCACGGTGTGGACACCGATCGTCTTGATCGGCGCGTTGAGAACGATCTGGTTGCGGCCGAGCGAGAAGCCGCCGGCGGTGACGATCTCGGCGATGTCCCGCGTGGACACCGAGCCATAGAGCTGCCCGGTCTCGCCCGCCTGGCGGACGACGATGAAGCTCTGGCCGTTCAGCTTCTCGCCGACGGCTTCCGCTTCGCGCTTCAGCTCGAGATTGCGCGCCTCGAGCTGGCTGCGCTCGTTCTCGAAGCGCTTCTTGTTGGCCTCGGTGGCGCGCAGCGCCTTGCCCTGGCGGAGCAGGAAGTTGCGGGCGAAGCCGTCGCGCACGCGCACGATCTCACCCATCTGGCCGAGCTTGGCGATGCGTTCGAGCAGGATGACGTCCATTTTCTTCTCCTTGAAGAAGGTCAGCGTGAAGGGTCGAGGGGAGGGGAAGGCGAGCGCCGGGCGAGGAAGCGCGCCCGGATGCCGAAGAGCTGCTCGGCGAGGCCGAGAAGGGCGAACAAGAGGAACGGCCAGCCCTGCAGCAGCGTGAAGAGGTAGGTCGCCACGAGCACGATCGGCCGCGCCGCCATGCCGCGGGTGACGACGTGCAGAACGGCGAGGCCGAGCAGGGCGAAGACGGCGAGCAGGGAGGTCGCCAGCACCTCGGCGGCGAGGCCGAGAAGTCCGGAGGCGATCGAGCCGAGGAGCACCGCCGCGCCGACCAGCGCCGCCGTGCCGCGCGGAAAGGCGAGCTCGACGGCGACGTCGGGCCAGGGCCGCTGCAGCCGGCCGGACCGCCGGACGATGCGGCCGGCGAGCCAGAGGTTGCCGAGCGTCGTCACCGTCCACAGCAGCGCGCCGGTCGGCGGCACGAGCAGCACCATGAGATCGATGAACGCGGCGGCGTCGCCGCCGTTCGGCAGATGCAGCGGCGCGTCGGCAGGCGTGCGCAGCTGCGCCCGCAGCACCTGCTCGAAGACGCTGCGCATGGCCGCCTGGTAGGTGTCGAGATCGCCCGCCAGCATGGGAACGGAGGCGGTGACGAGCACGGCCGCCAGCACCGCCGTCCACAGCACGAGGCGGCCGACCGGATACCATTCGGGGGTGCCGTCGGCGCTCGGGCGGGCGAGCAGCGCCAGATAGGCGAGCCACCAGGCCGGCAGCGCGACGCCGGTAGCGAACAGGAGGGCCAGCATCGGCGACTGCGCGACGGCGATGCCGAGGCTGCCGGCGAGGAGGCCGACGAGGCCGGCCGGATGCCGCCAGCCGATCGCCGCGATCAGGATCGGCAGCGGCGCGAGATAGAAGAGGATGATCGCGAGCGGCGAGCCCGACGTGAACGAGGCGAACAGCAGCGCCGAGGCCGCGCCGCTGCCGATGCCGATCAGGAGGATCTGCGCCATGTCAGCTGTCCCGCTCTCCTCGAGCGGTTAGAGGCGGATCGACCTGGACGATCCCGGCCGCCGCCCCAACCCTGTCGTTCGAGAAAACCCGGCGCCGGGAAAAGCCCGGCGCCGCGCCGTCACTGGATGACGTAGGGCAGAAGACCGAGGAATCGCGCCCGCTTGATGGCGCGGGCGAGCTCGCGCTGCTTTTTCGCCGAGACGGCAGTGATGCGCGAGGGGACGATCTTGCCGCGCTCGGAGATGTAGCGCTGCAGGAGCTTCACGTCCTTGTAGTCGATCTTCGGCGCGTTCGGGCCCGAGAAGGGGCAGGTCTTGCGGCGGCGGAAGAAGGGCCGGCGGGCGGCTTGCGGCTGCATGGCCATGGTCGCTTACTCCTCAGCTGCCGCTTCGTCGCGGCGCGGCCGATCGCGCGGCGGGCCATCGCCGCGCGGGCCGTCGCG
>JAEZCD010000327.1 GCA_023430145.1 Pseudomonadota bacterium | reverse complement strand
CGCGGCCCCCCCGGGGGTCGGCGAGGCGCTGGCGCGCTTCTCGCCAAGAGCCTATGCGGAGCTGATCGAGACCTCGCTCCGGCCGCGCCTGATCGGCCAGAACCCGACCAACATCGCGGCCCATTGGCATTCCATGCGGCGCGCTCTGTCGGGGCGCGCCGGCGGCATGCTGATCGAGGCGATCTCGGGCATCGACATCGCGCTGTGGGACATTCTGGGCAAGCTCGCCAACATGCCGATCCACCGCCTCTTGGGCGGCGTCGGGCGCACCGAGGTCCCCTGCTACGCCGCCTCGGTGAACTGGGGCAGCGACGAGTTCATGGGCGGCGAGCTCGACCGCTACCTGGAAAAAGGCTTTCCGCGCATCAAGGTGAAGGTCGCCAAGCCCGTGAAGGACGCCTGCCGGCGTATCGAGCGACTGCGCAGGCGCGCCGGCGACGAGGTCGATCTGTGCGTCGACGCCAACTGGGCTTACACGCTCGCCGAGGCGATCGAGGTCGGCCGCGCGCTCTCCGCCAACGGCTATTTCTGGTTCGAGGAGCCGCTGCGGCCCGAGGACGAGGACGGCTACGAGGAGCTGCATCGGCGCTGCGAGACGCCGCTCGCGGCGGGCGAAAGCAACTACACGCTCGACCAGTCGATGCGGCTCGTCGCCAACCGCACGCTCGCCTACCTGCAGCCCGATGTCGCCCGCTCCGGCGGCATCACCGAGACGCGGCGCATGGCCGAGTTCGCAGCCGCCCACGACGTGCAGTACGCCCCGCACATCGGCATGTCCGGCATCATCTGCGAGACCGCCAGCGTGCACCTCGCGGCCGCCATGCCGAACCTCAAGGCGATGGAATGCGAAACGGACGCGAGCCCCTTCAAGACCTGGATCACCGGCCAGCCGCCCGGCGCTGATCGTCAGAAGAACGGCATGCTGCCAGTGCCCACCGGCCCCGGCCTCGGCGTCGAGGTCGACTGGGACGCCGTGAAGCGGCTGCGGGCGTGAACGAGGTGACCGTGCAAGAAAACCCCACCGCCGACATGGCCGAGGCGCTGCGGATCGCCATCCAGCGCGCCGATCCGAACCTGTCGCGCTTCGACCCGCTGCCGCGCATCATCTCGCACGACGATTTCTCGCGCGGGCATTGCGGCTGGTCGCAGCTGGTCGGCAATTACGAGGGCGACCTCGACACCATGCTGCCCGGCTATGCGCAGCACACGGCCGCGATGCTCTCGACGCTCGGCCACTGGGACGCCGGCTCGCATGGCGGCATGGACTCGTCCTATGCGCTGAAGATCGCCACCCGCCCGCGTGCCGGCGCCCGTAACGTCGCCATCAAGCGCCACACCTTCCGCAGGCGCGGGCCGATCCGCTTCGAGGTCTATTTCACCTTCAAGCCGGAGGCGAGCGAGCTGGCGCTGTCGGAGACCGATGTGCGCTCCATCGGCTTCGTCTTCGACCTGCAGGGCGGCGACCGCGACACCGCGGACGACCGGGTCATGCCGCACATGCGCTTCCTCAACGCCGAGAACGGCAGCCATGTGCAGAAATGGCAGTTCAAGTCGCAGGCGACGCAGTTCAAGGCGATCGGCAGCGCCGACAAGACCGTCAGCCACGATCATCTCGCACCGGACGGCTGGCGCGACCTGCCCGATGGCGGCCAGCGTCTCTGCTACAACGAGATCCCCACCAAGATCAACTGGACCTATCTTTGCTTCGACTTCGACCTCGAGGCGATGAAGGCCACCGGCTTTCGCTGCAACGACCGGACGTTCGACATGGCGAGCTTCGAGTCGCTCCGAATCCCGGCCATGAAGAACCTGTGGTGCATGCTGAACTTCTGCCTGTTCGCCGAGACCGACGTCGACAAGCGCGCCTTCCTCTACGTCGATTCGGTCTGCATCTCGGGTGACTTCTGATGCTGCCGGAGAACATCACCGCCGTCGTCGGCCGCAACGAGCGCTGGACCGGCATGGCCGCAAGCGAGCCCTACGAATGCGGCTGGGCGCGCGAGGCGATCCTTTTCGTGCGCGCCCTGAAGCGGCCGAAGGGTCCGCAGCCGGTGGTGCGGGTGGAGATCTCACCGGACGGCATGCGCTGGATCGCCGAAGGCACCGAGGCACCGATGCCGGCCGACAAGGACGGCATAGTCGCCTTGCGTGTGAAGCACTTCGGCAACTGGCTGCGCCTCGCTGCCGACTTTCCGGCGGGCGCCGAATCCACCGTGCTCGTCACGGTCCATGTGAAGGCATAGGTCCGCGATTGGCCGGCCCCGCGACCCGGCGCCTTGCCGATCGCGGGCTTGTCCATTTCCGTTACCAACGGTGCCCGTGTGTAGAGCTCCTCCTCAGGTGAGCGGCCTGCGGCCTTCGCTCCACCGCGCCGCCGAATTGCGCATACGTCGCTATGGGTGCCCGACGTTCCGATACGGGTCGGACGAGGGCGTTCCCGGCAGCCGGCATCGCGGAACGATCCCGCTGAGCTTCGTCGCCGCGCTGCAGCGCAGTCGCCGCCTTCGAAAACGGTGGTCGTCGTCGCGATGTGGCGGAAAGCCGTGGGCTGGCCGCCGACTGGCTGCCCAGCGGCCGCTCTGGCTCCCGCCCGTTCTTTCATAACTCGTTGATTTTATTGGTGAGCGCGCTGGGACTCGAACCCAGGACCTACTGATTAAAAGTCAGTTGCTCTACCGGCTGAGCTACGCGCTCGCTCACGACGCGGCCGGACCCTAGGCCGCGGCCCTGTCCCGGGTCAAGGCACCGCCGGCCCGACCGGGGCCCGCTCCGGGCAGTGCCGGGGATCATGCAGGCGGCTGAGCTGGGCCGGCGGCGGGAAGCGGGCCGGAGCCCGCTCTCCCGGCCGCGCGCGTCAGGCCGACTTGCGGGCGCGGCCCTTCTTGGGCGGCGCGGCGACCGGCGCGGCCTTGCGGCCGAGGCCCATCTTCTTGGCGAGCTCGGAACGCTGCGCGGCATAGCTCGGCGCCACCATCGGATAGTCGCGCGGCAGCCCCCACTTCTCGCGATACTGCTCGGGCGTCAGGCCGCGGCCGGCCAGATGCCGCTTCAGCGACTTGTACTGCCGCCCGTCCTCGAGGCTGATCAGGTAATCTGGGGTGATCGACTTCTTAATCGACACCGGCGGCTTCAGCGGCTCCGGCTCGGCCGCCTGCTTTCCGAGATTGTCGAGCGAGGAGTACACGTTCGCGATGACGCTCGCGATCTCGGAGCCTTCGACCTTGTTGGCGGCGAGATAAGCGGCGACGATGTCGGCAGTCAGTTCGACGAGATGATTATCAGCCATTTGTGCCTCGTGTCAGGAAGCGGACGCAATAGCTGAAATCCACAAGAATTCAAATCCACCGCATCACCGTGCCGCAGACCTGCCATGCGGCGAATGCAGCCGAGGTGGCCGCGCGATGCTGTCGGCGGTCTCGGCGATCCGGCCGGTGCGGCGGCCGCGGTTCGTCCATGGGTCGCGGCGACGCCGAAGGTCGCACCGCGGGCCAGCCTGCATCCACGCCCTGCGCGGCCGCGCAGAGGCGCCGCGGCAATGCGTCGGTGCCGCTTCGTGCGGCTTCGCGCGAGGTTTGCTTGACAGCCCGGGACCGCTGCCATAACTCCGGGCCGGCCCGTCGGGGAGCGATCCTCGCCGCCGCGGGGGTGTAGCTCAGTTGGTTAGAGCGCCGGCCTGTCACGCCGGAGGCCGCGGGTTCGAGTCCCGTCACTCCCGCCACTTAACTCCCTGGGATTCCTAGACAAATCGGACCGAGGAGCCCCGCCACGCGCGTTGGTCGCTTCCTCGTGTCACCACCATGTCACCACAGCATGGGAGGCCGGCCGGTGTCACCGCTTTGGCGAAGCACGTCGGGGTGACGGCCGAAACCTCGAGGTCGTCCACCGACGTTGCGACGTCGAGTCGCAGCCGCAACAGCGCGGACGCCCGGTCAAGCGCCTCCGAATCGTTGGACGGCGTCCGGCGCTCGAGCTCGTCTTCGATGTCCTCGAGCATGTCGCAAATCCGGCGACCCTCCCGGCGCGCGAAATCGCCCGCTGCGTCGTCTCGGCCGTTGCGGTCGTCGAGGGCGAGCATGGCCGCGCGGCAGCCGCGCAAGCCCTCGCAAACGTCGGCGAGCTCTCCGATCGTCATCTCGGATAGAGTGGAGAGATATGTCATCGTGAGTTCCTCCTCAGGCGCCGGCGGAAATGGTCCGCCCGGTGCGGCAAGACGAGTGATCGATTGCGTGCAAGTCAAATCACAATAATGATGCGTAAATAATCGAAACGGAAAGACGCTTTGGGGGCTGTTTAGATGCCACATTATAGCATCCTGGGAAGGATTAGATCGTTTTTTGATCGTCGACCTAAAGGGAAGAGGTCGTTCAAATGGGATCGATGGGTCGCCATCGTAATCTCAGTCATCGCACTATTCGGTACGTTATTAAACTTATACGTGGGCTCCTTCCGAAAAATAGATGATCTTAGCGTTATTGTCGCAAGAGTGCCCGAGATCACGATCGAAGACGAGCGATCCGCGGAGGGAATCCTCAGGCAGGTGGCTTCGGTCACAAGCGAAATAGACATGGTATATGTCAGTCGGGGTAACAGACCGATAGCCGTAATAAAAGCTAGCTTTCTTATTATTCAAGACGCAAACCCCAACGCTCAGCGGAAAATCTTATGAAGAATTTTCGTGCGTTTTCGGTGATCTTAATGGAACACTATTTCACCTCGATCAGCCGTTAGTCTCGATGCGCTCGGCCGATGTTGTACCAATCAAAGCTACTTTAGGCCAATTGTGGCAACCATCAGACGAAAAACGAAATGAAGAAGTGCAAACCGGATCCACGAATGTCTTCGCCAAGATTAACGAAGGCAGTCCGGCGGACCTTCCTTTACTGTTAAGGTTGTGTCTGCGATTCGAGATCGCCAGCACGGGTGCCAGGGACGGGTTCACGGTCAAATACATCCATCTTTATGATTCGTCATTCAACTATAGTCGACCCGATCGGAAGTGGGAGCGGCGAGACATCTATGGCGGCATTCGACGGGCAAAGACGTTTGCGCAATCTAGGACCTTGCTACGCACCTCTGAGAGCCTGATAGACCAGTTGCGGACTCTATGACCCGTTGATCCGCCGAGGACCCGTCGCCCGAGGATGCCGCTGCGCGGGGCCGCCGGAGGCCGCGGACGGCCATCCGCCGCCCGCCGGCACTCCGGGGCCTCCCGGCGCCGCGGCGGCAGTGTAGCGCGGCGCCTGCGCGCCGGGACTCGCTTTACGCAAATCACTTCCCATTTCGCGCCCGTGCCCGCGCCGTCCCTCACCTTCGTCCCGCCCATGCTGCCGACGCTCGTCGACGAGCCGCCGACCGGCTGGGGCTGGAGCCATGAAATCAAGCACGATGGCTATCGGACGCTCCTCTTGATCGAGGCGCGCCACGCCCGCGCCCTATCGCGCCAAGGCCGGGATTGGTCCGCCGATTTCGCGGGCATTTGTCGGGCCGCGGGCGGCCTTGGATGCCGGTCGGCGATCCTCGACGGGGAGACGGTCGTCCTCGACGACGAGGGCCGCTCAGACTTCGGCGAGCTTCGGCGCGCCATCCATGGCCGGCAGCCGCTCGTCTTCTTCGCCTTCGACCTTTTGCACCTCGACGGCGAGGATCTGCGGCGCCGCCCGCTCGTCGAGCGCCGGGGGCGGCTGTTGCAGCTGGCCGCCGGCGGCGCATCTTGCGCGTCTCGAGGAGGGGAAGCTCGCCTATGCCGGAAAGGCCATGATTTCCCTTACCGCGGACGACCGCGCGCGCCTCGCGGAACGGATGACGGCCCTTGCTGTCGAAAAGCCCGCTCTCCCGAGCTGCGGCGCGAGCGGGGCGCCCGATGGGTCAAGCCCGAGCTCGTCGTCGGGGTCAAGCATCTGAAGGGCACGGGCGGCCTCAGGCACGCCAGCGTTCGGGTTCTAGCCGACAAATGAGGGAACGGGCGTGGCCCGGCGGCCTTCGCCGGCTTGCCGCCTCGTCGGGATGAATGCCATGCGCTCGCCCGGTTCGGCCTCGCTCGGTCGTAATCCGCGCCGCGCCTACAATCGCGACGGGCGGGAGATCCAGCCCATGACGCTCGGCATCATGCGGGACTCCATCCGCTCTCGGTATCTGGGCGGAGTGCCAAGCGTGCCGGCACGAGGCGCGTGAGAACGTCGACCGCCTGCCCGCCGAGATGCCGGTCCCGGACGTTGGGTTTCGGCTGCGATGCTCGCGGTGCGGCGTCGGCGCGGCGGAGACGCGGCCGGCGCTGCCGCGGGTCTAGGTCGTGGACTCATAATGTTTGAGCCAGATGCGCGCTGATGCGAGCAGGACGGCGGCGAGGAAGTTGCGCGCGAGCTTGTTGTAACGTGTGGCGATGCCGCGGAAGTGTTTCAGGCGATTGAAG
>JAEZCD010000314.1 GCA_023430145.1 Pseudomonadota bacterium | reverse complement strand
TCCTTGACGCGACGGAGCCTTGCCCGGCCAAAATGCTCCGCCGTGAAGGCGAATGGACAGGACCGGCGAATGCCAGTCTTCCCCCTCGCTGCCCGGTGGAGTTGCCGCCTCCAACCTGTCGGTCATGTCCCCGAACACCTGTCGGCGGTGTCCCCGGGCCATAACAAGGCCGGCATGAGGGAGAGGATTCGTCGCGAGGCGAGTGCCTTCCTGGTTTCTTCCTGACCAAGCGAAGCATTCCAGCTTCTTCTTCCAGCGCTCCTCTCAGCGCGCCCGGCGGCGTCCCTCCCTCTCCTGCTGGGGTCGGCCGCCGCCATGCGGCAGCGTGAACGGCGCCCACGCGTCTTCCGGCACGCCCCGGGCCAGGAGGCGCTCGAAGAGCGCGTGCGCTTCCTCCGCCTTCATCGCCGGCCGGTGCTCGAGCCACCAGCGCAGCGTCGCATCGACGCGCGCGACGAGGTCCTGGACGACGAGCTCCCGCGGCAGGCCGCCGACCTCGGCCGGCACCACCGGGCGCAGGAAGGCGGCGATCGCCTCGCGCAGAGCCGCGTGCAGGATCGCCGCGCCGCGCCCCTCCGCGAGCGCGGCGCGGACATCGGCGAAATGGGCGACATGCTCGAACAGGGTCCTGCTCGGGCTCCACGACATATCTCGCGGGAAGGGAGCATCCGCGCTCCCCTCGAGGGCGGCGACGAGCAGCGCGCGCAGCCGGTCGAGGCTCCGATGCAGGAGATCGTCCTTGGACCGGAAGTGGGCGTAGAACGTCGCCCGCCCGACGCCCGCCTCGGCGAGAATGTCCTCGACCGTGATGCGCTCGTAGTCCTTTCGCCGGATGAGCGCGACGAGCGCATCGGCGAGCGCCGCCCGTGTGCGCACCACGCGTCGGTCGATCGGCATCGCGGCCACGCCTTTTTTCGAACTGTCGCCGTCCGTCCGTTCGGTTCGAAACTGTCGCCCGGCGTCTGTTCGAAAATTCCCGGACATTCTGTTCGTAAACCGGATTATCGGAGCGGTCGGTGAAGTCAAGCCGAGGAACACCGCCCGTGACAGACCTGCCGATTCCCATCTCCCGCCACGAGAACGCCTTTCGCGCCGGCACCGCGGCGCTCGCCCTTCTCGCGCTGACGAGCGTCCATCACGTCTATGGCGCGATCGTCTTTGGGACGCCGTGGCGGCTGCATATCCTCGCCGCGGTCGTGCCGGCCGCGATGGCGATCGTCGGCGCCCTCTATCTCGGTGCCAAGAGCGGCGACCGAGCCGCCGCACGGCGCGCGATGCGTGTCGCAGCCGTGATCATCCTCGTCTTCCCGGTCGCGGCGATCGGCATCTACGAGGGCGGCTACAACCACGTCGTCAAGAATCTCGTCTACGTCCTCGGCGGCGAGGAGGTGACGCTCGCCCTGTTTCCGCCGCCGCTCTACGAGCTGCCGCGCGATTTCGTCTTCGAGGCGACCGGCGTCGCGCAGTTTCCGCTCGCGATCTGGACGGCGATTCTGGCCGTGCGGCTCTGGCGTGATCCCGGGCGATAGTCGCCGACGACGCAAAAAAACCGGCGGCCGCAGCCGCCGGTTCTCCCTTGATCGCGATGCGTTACCGGGAATCCGGCGTCAACGAAGCTCAGTCGAGCTTGATCTTGCCGAGGCGCACGAGCTGCGTCTCGCCCGAGGAGCCGTCGATGCCGTCATTGTCGGTGATGAAGACGGCATTGCCGGCCGCGTCGATCGCGAAGCTCTCGACCTTGTCGAGCACGTAGCCGCCCGGCGCCTTCAGGTCGGGCAGCAGATCGCGCACCAGGGTCTTCTTCACGACCGGCAGCGCGCCGCCGAGCGGAGCCGGCTCGACGCCGTCGAGCGAGAAGCGGACGAGCCGCTTGATCTTCGCCGGCGCGCCGACGAGGTTGTCGCGCTCGATGACCACGAAGGCCTTCGGCCCGACCGCGGTGATCTCCGAGAGGCCGACCCAGCCGCCGGCGACGCTTTCGAGCGGGTAGTGCACTGCGCTCCAGGCTTTGGTCGAGGGCCTGTAGGCGAGGATCTTCACCATCCCCTTCGGGTCGTCCTTCCACTCGCGCTGGACGGCGATCCAGACCGTCTCCTCGGCGCCCGAGCCGGTGACGGTGACGCCTTCGAAGCCGAAGCGGCTGGCGGCCGCGCGCAGCGCCTCCGGCAGCTCGACGATCTCCTCGATCGCACCCTTGGCGTCGGTGCGGATCAGGGTCGACTGCGTCGGCGAATCCTTCTTCTCCGGATTGCCCTCCGAGGCGAGCCAGAAGCCGCCGGCCGGCCGTATGGCGATGCCCTCGAGGTCGAGGTTCTTGGCCGGCTCGCCGTCCTGCGTGACGATCATGGCCGCGGTGATCTCGGCCGGGACCTTGGTCGCGTCGATCGTCAGGATGCGGCCCTGCGCATAGAAGCTGTCGGTGACCGCGTAGAGCTTGCCGGCGACAGCCGGGTCGGCGGCGGTGCCGGAGATCGCCCCCCAGGCGATCGGCAGGCCGTCGGCGCCATTGGCCGAGACGAGCGTCGGATAGGCGGGGGCGCCCTCGGCGCGACGATAGACCGTCACCATGGAGCCGGCGCCGCCGTCCTTGCGCTGATCGGCCTCGCTCGCCGTCACGAACAGGTTGCGGCCGGGAATGGCGAGCAGCCCCTCGGGGCCGATGCCGCCGGGCAGGATCTGCAAGAGCTCGGGCGCCTGGCCGGCTCCCTTGTCGCGGTAGACGGCGACCACCGAGGCGCGCTCGGAGCCGACGAAGATCAGCTTGTCGCCGCCGAAGGTGCCGACCTCCATGCCCTCGATCTCGATGCCCTTCGAATTGCGCTTCTCGGGATAGTGGCCGATTCGGACGACCTCGTGCTCCAGCGCCGCGCCCGATTCGAACTCGACCTTGCCGTCCTTCGCAAAGATCGTGAAGCCGCGGCTGCCGCCCTTCCAGTCGCCCTCGTTGGCGGTGACGAAGCGGTCGGCGTCGAGCCACTTGACCGAGTCCGGCTCGCGAGCCACGCCCTTCTTGGAGCCGGTGAGCGAGACGATGCCGTCGCGCTTGACGTCGATCTTGTCGAGGTCGACCGTGCCGGCCGGGAAGTGGCTCACCACCTTGCCGGTCGAAAGGTCGACGACGGCGATGTGGTTGTTCTCCTGCAGCGTGACGACCGCCTCGTTGCGGGCATTGACGTCGACGAACTCCGGCTCGGCATCCTCCGGCGCGATCGGCGACAGGTTGCGCAGGTCGACGACCGTCTTCTTCGCGCAGTCGGGCAGCCCGGCCGTCATCGGCACGATGGTGAGGTTGCCCGACGGCAGCTGCGGGATGGCGGCGTCGTTGATGTCCTCGTTGCGCTCGTTCTCGATCACGATGGCGAGGAACGCCTTATCGGGGCTGGAAGCGATCGAATCGGGCTGGCCGCCGAGCTCGCAGGTCAACTCGATCGTCTTGGTCGCGAGATCGACAACGGCGAGGTTGCCCGACGGCTCGGTATAGCTCTTGGAGGTGTTGACGGCCGCCATCGCCTTGCCGCCGACGACCTTCACCGAGGTCGGCTCGCCGCCGACGGGCAGGAAGCCGGCCGGCTTCGGGTTCGCCGGAGCGGTGATGTCGACGAAGCCGAGCGCCTGCCGCGGGCTGTCGGTGTAGACGAGCAGATTGCCGTCCTCGCTGACGGAGATGATCTCGGCCACGGTCGGCTTCGCCGCGTCGGCGTCCTTCGGCAGGTTCTGGACGACCGGGAAGGTGGCGAGGCGGTTGAAGACCTCGGCGGCGCTCGCGGGCGCGAGCATCGTGCCGGCGAGCAGCGCGGCGGCGAGGGCGGGAAGCAGCGGGCGCATGGGCGTGTTCCGGTTCTCTCTGGGGGAGATGCCGGGCAGCTATCGCGCGCAGATGACAGTGGGGTGACAGCGGCCGAGCTTGGCCGGGGCCGCACGGGTTTTTGTGCGGGGCCGACGAGGCCGGCGCAGAAAAAGTGCGGGCCGGAGTGGGGGGGAACTCCGGCCCGCGCCTGTCAGCCGCGATCGAGGGGGGGTATCGGGGCTGATTGGAACGTCGATCGGGGGTCTCGGCCGAGCAACGTTCCGACTACCTTTCGCTGCGCTATTCCTTGCTCACGATCGAGCGCTCGAGGCGCGAGCTGCTCTTTCCGGTCGACCGCTCGACGGTGATCGTGCGGATCGGCTTCGCCGACGAGGCCTTCGCCGACAGCAGGCATTCCGGGGCGATGCGCGGCCAAGTCTGCTCCTCGCAGCCCCGGTCCGCATCGGCGGCCAGTCGGTCGGTCTTCGCCGCAGCATTGCTGCGCGGCGTGGCGATGGCGACGAGCGTCGGCGCGGCGATCCGGTTGCTCTCTTCGCCGCCCATCGCCGGGTGGCGGTCCGTCTGCTTGACGACCTCCGCCGGCGAGGCCGAGCGGGCGGTGGCGAAATCATCGGCGGCGACGATGCCGGCCGCGACCAGCGCCGCGATCCCGATCATCTTCTTCGCCCCTGCGAATGTCTTGGTCAGAGCGACCATTTCCCGTCTCCCCCGGCCCGTCAGGCCGTCTTCCGTTGACGCGGTTATCGCCCGCTCCCGTTTCGGAGGTTTTGCGCGAAGGTAAAAAATGGTTTCGCCCGGTCCCCGTTCGGTTGCGTCGACCGCTGCAGTAACGAAACAAAGCGGAGAATTGTTTCAGCGCGGACGGCCGAAGAAACAAAATTCCGCATTCAGGGCGAGGCGGCACCGCGAAACGGGATCGGGGAATGCGAGGCGACGGCCGCCGGAGTAACGTCCGGGCGCCGGCAGCGAACTCCGGGGCAGTATCCGAGAAGGCTTTCCACGATGTCGACATCGACAGCGCCGTCCCTGCCCCTGCCGCGATCGCAGCTCTTCGCCGGCTCGATCGCGCAGCGGCTGCGCATCGCTTCGGGCCTCGTCCTGTTCGCGTTCGTGCTGCTGCATTTTCTCAACCACGCGCTCGGCATCTGGAGCGTCGAGGCCATGGATGCGATGCAGGCGTGGCGGACGGCCCTCACCCGCTCGCCGCTCGGCACGGTCGTGCTCGGGGCGGCGCTCGTGACCCATCTCGGCCTCGCGCTCGCCCGCATCGCGCAGCGCTCGACGTGGCGGATGCCGGCCTGGGAGGCGGTGCAGATCCTGCTCGGCCTCGCCATCGTGCCGCTCTTGATCCCGCACGCGCTGCCGATGCGGGGAAAGTTCGACGTCTTCGGCGCCGACACGCTCTATTCGGAGACGCTCGCCGAGCTGTGGACCAATCTCCTCTGGACGCAGACGGCGCTGCTGCTGGTCGTCTGGGCGCATGCCTGCATCGGCCTGCATTTCTGGCTGCGGCTGTCGCGCGCCTACCGACGCTTCGCGCCGCTGCTGCTGGCGCTCGCGGTGCTGGTGCCGGCGCTGTCGCTCGTCGGCTTCGTCGGCGGCGGCCGCGACGCGACGGCGCGGCGCGCCGAGCAGGCCGCTGCTGCCTACCAATACGCCGCCCCCGCTGCCACCGAGAAAGGTCCGGGCGACCGCCTGCTCGCCGACATCGAGCGCGCCCTCTATTGGGCCTGCGGCGGGTTGGCCGGCGCGGGCCTCGCCTGGTTCGGACTTCGTGCCCTGCGGCGGCGGGCGGGCGCGGGAATGCGCATCCAGTACACCGCCGGCCCCAATCTGCGCATCGCGCCCGGGCCGACGCTGCTCGAGATCAGCCGATCCTTCGGCGTGCCGCACGTCTCGATCTGCGGCGGCCGCGCGCGCTGCTCGACCTGCCG
>JAEZCD010000297.1 GCA_023430145.1 Pseudomonadota bacterium | reverse complement strand
TCTCCCACGAGGGGAGAGGGAAGAGAAGCCGCGCGGCTCAACCGAGCTCGGGCTCGAACAGGCGCTCGAGCGACTGGAAGCCGCGGGCGGCGACCACCCGCGGGTCGAGCGTGCGGTAGAAGGCGTTGAACACTTCTGCCGAGATCGGGCCTTCGTAGCCGATGCCGAGCAAGCGCTCGACGAGCGCGCGCACCGGGCGGTCGCCGTCGCCTGGAAAGAGCCGGTAGTTGCGCAGCATCTCGCGCCGCGACACTTTCGAGCGCGGCAGGTCGGCGAGCTCGAACAGGAACACTTTTCTCGGATCGATCGCATCGATTCCCGCGAGCGGCGAGTCGGCCAGGAAGATGTGCGAGGCGTCGAGCACGAGGCCGATGTTCGGATGGTCCGTGTCGCGCACGAGCGCCCAGCCGAGCTCATAGGTGTTGATCCACTCGCCCTGGCTCATCGGCTCGAAGGCGACGCGCACGTTCTTGCCGCGCGCCAGCTCGCCGAGCCGCTGCAGGTCGGCGACCGCCCTGCCCCAGTCGCGGTCGAGATCGGGATTGATGTTCGAGCACTGGACGATGGTGTCGGCGCCGACGAGCGTCATCTGCTCCATCATCTGCCGCGCCAGCTCGAGCTTGCGCTCCTTCACTTCGGGCGGGCTGCCCTCGAGATCGCGCACCATCATGTAGCAGGGTGTACGCACGGGGCTGTCGCGTAGAAGGCCGAGATTGGCGTCGGCATCCTCGAAATGGGCGAAAATGTCGGCCGGCCAGAGCGTCGTCGCGGAGAAGCCGGCGGCGCCGATCGCCTCCAGTTTCTGGCCGATCGGGCCGGTGATGTTGCCGGTGTTGAAGGTGAAGCGGCTCGTGTCCATCGGCGGGCTCAATCGGTGATCTTGTGGCCGACGCCGCCGACGACGCCCTTCACGCTGACGCATTCGACGTCGTCGAGCATGAGAGTTCCGTGCGGCTCGTCGGGCGGGAACAGTGCCGCCTGGCCCGGGCCGATGACGGTCTCGCCGCCCTCGGCGAAAACCTTCATGCGGCCCTTCAGCATGTACAGAATCTGCTCGTGCGGGTGGCTGTGCACCTTGGCGCCCTCGCCGGCCTTGAAGCGCAGGATCGCGAACTCGACCTGGCTGCCGGTGATGAGGCGGCCGAGCGCGGTCGAGTGCTGCGGCGTCACCAGCTCCTCGGGTACGTCGTCGATGTTGAAGAACGGCATGCGACCTCGCCTGCGCGGTCACGGTCCGAAGACGGCGACCATCCAGAGAAAGCTTTGCGGAAGGTAGGTGACGATCCCGAGAGTCAGGAACAGCAGCGGCAGATAGGGCAGCACCTGCCGGAAGACCGCCTCGGGCGGCGCGCGCGTCAGCGACGACACCATATAGACAAGCTGGCCGAAAGGCGGCGTGATCGAGCCGAGCACGACGTTGAAGACGACCACCATGCCGAAATGGATCGGGTCGATGTTCAGCGCCGCCGCGGCCGGCGCGAGCAGCGGCGTCGTCAGGACGAGCAGCGTCACGCCTTCGAGAAAGCAGCCGCCGAACAGGAGGAAGATGTTCACCGCGAGCAGGAACAGCGCCTCGCTGCCCGAGAAGCCGGCGAAGAAGGCGGCGAGCTGCTGCGGCGCCTGATTGTAGGCGAGGACCAGCGCCACCGGCGCCGAGAAGCTGATGATCAGCATGATGACGCCGGTGTCGACGGCGGTCCGCGTGAGGATGCCGGGCAGCGCGCGCGGATCGAGCTCGCGGTAGACGAACAGGCCGAGGATCAGGGCGATGGCGACCGCGATGGCGCCGGATTCGGTCGGCGTGAAATAGCCGAAGCGGATGCCGCCGACGACGATCACCGGCAGCGACAAGGCGAGCACGGCCCCCCGGAAGGCCCGCCCGACCTCGGCCGCCGAGGCGCGCGGCTTCGGCGTGCCGTAGCCCTCGCGCCTGCAGGTCCGGTAGGCGGTGAGCGAGATGGCGAGCGCCATCAAGAGGCCCGGGATGACGCCGGCGATGAACAGCTTGCCGACCGAGACGTTGGCGACCGCCGCATAGACGAGCATGGCGATCGACGGCGGGATGATGTTGGCCAGCATCGCCGAGGCGGCGGTGATGGCGGCCGAGAAGGCCACCGGATAGCCGTCGGCGCGCATCTGCGGGACGATGATCCGGCTGTCGAGCGCTGCATCGGCGGCGGACGAGCCGGAGAAGCCGCCGTTCAGCGTACTGAGGAGGACGTTGATCTGCGCGAGGCCGCCGGTGAGGTGGCCGACGAGAGCGCGCGCGAGATCGAACAGGCGCGTCGCGACGCCGCCATGGCTCATCAGCGAGCCGGCCAGCATGAACAGCGGAATGGCGAGCAGCACGTAGCTGTCGCTGGCGCTCGCCGTCTTCGCCGCGATCACCGCGAGCGGCACGTCGTGCACCAGGATGAGGCCGACGAGGCTGGTGACGAGCAGGCAGACGAAGACCGGCACGCCGAGGACGAGCAGGCCGATGAAGGTGACGCCGGAGGCGATCATGCGCGCAGCTCGGGGCGTGCATCGGCGGCCGGCGCTCCGCCCTCGAAGCCGGGCGCGGCCGGCACCCGCCGATATCGGCGCCAGAGGTTGCGCAGCACGTAGAGGCTCATCAGCGCGCCGCTGATCGGCACGATGGTCATGAAATACCCGGCGCTGATCTGCAGCGACGGCAGCTCGCGCCGCATCGAGATGGTCACGAGCTCGAAGCCGAGCACGAGCAGCAGCACGCCGGCGACGAGCGGCGAGGCGACGATCACCTCGGTCCACCAGCGCCAGGGCTTTCCGGCCCGCTCGAGCCGGTCGCTGACGAGCGCCATGCGGACATGCGCCTCGTACTTCACGGCGAGCGCACCGCCGAGAAACACCACCCAGAGAAACAGCACCTTCACCACGTCGTCGGCCCAGAAGGCGTGGTACCAGTCGGTGTAGCGGGCGACGACGCCGATCGACACGACGACCGGAATCGCCGCCGCGCAGGCCGCGGCGACGATCTCCGGCAGCATCGTCCACGGGCGGCGGAGATCGAGATCGATCGCGAACAGCTCGGCGGTCGCGCGACCGCCGGCTTCTGCCGCAGGACCTGCGTCCGCTGCCGCCATGCGTCCTTCCCCGCCGAAAGCCGCGTCAGGCCTTCGGCTGCGCCTCCTTGCGGATGGCGTCGATCAGGGCCTGCCCCTCGGCGCCGAAGCGGCTGGTATAGAGCTCCCAGGCGGGCTGCATGGCCTTCTGGAAGGCGGCGCGGTCCGGGTTCTCCTCAACGACCATGCCGAAACCCTTCAGCTTCTCGAGCTGGGCGCCCTCGTTGCCGCCGGCCGCCTGCCGCTGCACCGGCGTCGATTTCGCGACCGCCTCCTTCAAGACCTTCTGCATCTCGGGCGACAGCTTCGCCCAGGTCTTGTCGCTCACCGAGGTCGGCGCCGTGCCGTAAATGTGGCGCGTCAACGCGAGATACTTCTGCACCTCGTAGAGCTTGCCGAGCAGGATGATGTTGTAAGGATTCTCCTGCCCGTCGACGACGCGCGTCTGCAGCGCGTTGTAGAGCTCGGTGAAGTCGATCGCCACCGGCTGCGCGCCGACCAGCGACCACGCCTTCTGGTGGATCGCGGCCGGCAGCGTGCGCAGTTTCAGGCCCTTGACGTCCTCGGGCGTCTTCACCGGCCGGACATTGTTGGTGAGGTTGCGGAAGCCGATCTCCCAATAGCCGAGCGGGTGGAAGCCGACGCCGTCGAACAGCTTGTGGAGCTTCTCGGCGAACGGCCCGTCGAGCGTGCGGTAGACATGCGCGTGGTCGTCGAAGATGTAGGGCAGGTCGAGCACCGTCGCCGCCGGCACCACCGCGCCCATGGCGCCGGTCGAGGGGCTCGCGAGGTCGATCGAGCCGAGCTGCATGCCCTCGATCATCTCGCGGTCGTTGCCGAGCTGGGCGTTGGCGAAGATCTGGATCTTCAGCTTGCCGCCGCTCAGCTCCTCGGCGGCCTTCTGGAGCGCCACGGCGCCCTTGTAGTAGGCGCTGTCCTCGCCGAGCGAGGTCGCGTATTTCAGCGTCACGGTGTCGGCGGCCGAGGCCGACAGGGTGAGCGCGGGCGCGCCGAGAAGCGTCGCGCCGGCGACCGCCGCGGACGACTTCAGAAGCGCTCTGCGGCTCGGCGACCAGGTCTGCATGGCTTGGGCTCCCATCCCTTGCGGCCGCGGCTCGTCATCCGCGGCTCGTTGCTCGGCGACAGGAGATCGCGGCCGGGCCGTCGTCCCCTGCGCGTCCAAAAGGCGGCCAGTCCGCTCGCCCCGGCAGTGCGCTCACAGCGCCAAAAGTTGCCTTCGAAGCGATGTTGACTCGACCGCCAACCTGTCAGACAACATACAAATGCCGGGCGCCCCGCACAAGCTCGAAGTTTCGCCGCTGCCGACCGTGAACCGCGCCGAAGCGGTGGCGCGGGAGCTCGAGAACCAGATTCGCTCCGGAGCGCTCGCGCCCAATACGCGGCTGCCCTCCGAGCAGACGATGGCGGTGCAGTTCGGCGTCAGCCGGGCGGTGCTGCGCGAGGCTATCGCGCGGCTCAAGAACGAGGGTCTCGTCGCCACGCGTCAGGGCAGCGGCGCCTTCGTGCAGGACGCGGCCATCACCTCGCTCCGGCTCGACCCGGACATCCGCAAGAGTCTCGAGGCGGTGCTGCTGCTGACCGAGCTGCGCAAGGGCATCGAGGCGGAAGCCGCCGCCCTCGCCGCCGCGCGGCGCACGCGGGCGGAGATGACCGCGATCGAGAAGGCGCTCGCCAACGTCTCGGCGATGCACCGGGCGCGCGGCGACAGCATCCGCGCCGACATCGCCTTCCACCGCACCATCGCGCAGGCCGCGCACAACCCGTTCTACATCAGCGTGCTCGACTATCTCAGTCAGTTCCTCGTCACCGCGATCAGCGTCAGCCGCGGCGAGCCGGTGTTGCGCGAGGACTTCGCCCGCCAGGTCGAGGTCGAACATCTGCACATCGTCGACGCCATCCGCCGCAAGGACGCCTCGGCCGCGCGCCTCGCAGCACAGATGCACATGGACGGCGCCCGCATCCGCATCCGCCAGGCGGGCCGCGACTTCTGGGCCAAGAACGTCCACGCCGCGTCCGACCAGCGGGTCGACGCGCTGCGCCGCGCGAGCCGCGACGTCGCCGGCGTCGGAGCCGAAGCGGGCGAGCCGTCGCGAGCGAGAAAATCCGCCGGCGCCAACGGCTCCGGCAAGCCCGCCACGCGGAGCGCCGGGACGTCGAAGGACTTCTGACGTCACGACCGAGCAACGCACGGGAAGGAGACCGGGATGAGTACCGCCGAAGATGTCACCGGGACGTCCAGCACCCCCGGCGCGCACAGGGCCCGGCCCGGCGAATACTTCTTCGACATGCCGCGGCTCAACGCCATCCCGGGTGGTCCGGACTATTCGAGCGTGTTCGGCGGCGTGGTCGAGGGCGACCGCATGATCGCCGGCATGATGCGCATGCCGGCCGGCACCGGCGCCGAGCCGCACTCGCATCCGAACGAGCAGTGGATCCTCGTCCTCGAGGGCACGCTCGACATGACGGTGGGCGACGAGCGCCGCCTCGTTGGGCCACGCGAGGTCGTCTATGTGCCCTCCAACGTCGTCCACTCGTCCAAGGCTGCGCCGGGCGAGGACGTCGTCTTCTTCACCATCAAGGACAATTCCTGGGGACTTTACGGCATCCGCGAGGACTGAAGCCGCGGCCTAGTCGACCGAGAATGTCTTCGGCGCGGCGACCCGGGCATACCGGGCGGCCTGCGCCGAAGCGCCTGCCAAGAAAATCAACACAAGGGGAGGAAGTCATGAGAGAGCTCTCACGCCGCGACGTGGTGAAGGCCGGCTCCTACGCGCTCGGCGCCGCCGCCGCGAGCCCGGCGCTCGTGTGGGCCGCAAAGGCCTTCGCGCAGGAGACGCCGTGGAAGCCCGAGAAGGGCGCCTCGCTGCGCATCATGCGCTGGAACCGCTTCGTGCCGGCCGAGGGCGAGGCCTTCATGCAGTTCGTCGACGCCTTCTCGAAGGCGCACGACGTGAAGATCCAGGTCGACAACCAGAATTTCGAGGATCTGCGCGCGAAGGCGGCGGTCGCCGCCAACATCGGCGCCGGCCCCGATATCGTCTGGAGCATCCACGCCGACAACCATCTCTACCCGCAGGCGCTGCTCGACATCAGCGACGTGGCAAAGCACCTCGGCGATGCGCATGGCGGCTGGTATCCGATTGCCGAGGACTACGGCAAGACGAGAGGCGTCTGGAACGCGCTCCCGGTCAGCATCAGCGGCGCGCTGCTCTGCTATCGCCAGAGCCACGTGCAGAAGGCCGGCTTCGAGAAGATCCCGAGCAACATGCCGGACTTCCTCAAGCTGATGCAGGCGCTGAAGAAGAACGGCACGCCCGGCGGCTTCCCGCTCGGCAATGCCTCAGGCGACGGCAACACCTGGGGCTACTGGCTGCTGTGGGCCTTCGGCGGCAAGGTGGTGGACGAGAACAACAACGTCGTCATCAACAGCCCGCAGACGATCGAGGCGCTGGAATACGTCAAGGAGCTGTACGAGACGTTCCTCCCCGGCACCGCCTCCTGGAACGACGCGAGCAACAACAAGGCCTTCCTGTCGAACGAATGCAGCCTGACGGCGAACAGCATCTCGATATACATCGCCGCCAAAGGCCAGAACATGGCGGAGATGGCCGAGGACACGCAGTTCTCGCTGTTCCCGATCGGCCCGGTCGGCAAGCCGACCGAGTATCAGGCCAATTTGCCGATGATGATCTTCAACTACACGAAGGCGCCGCAGGCGGCGAAAGCGTTCCTCGCCTTCCTGATGGCCGCGCCGCAGTACAACAAGCTGATCCAGACCGGCTCGGCCTTCCTGTCGGCGACGCTGAAGGGTTATCGGGACAATCCGGTGTGGGGCGAGAACCCGCGCTACGCCCCGTTCCAGGACGTCTCGGAGCGCAGCCTGCCCTTCTCCTATTCCGGGCCGCTCGGCTATGCGGCCTCCAGCGTGATGGCCGATTTCGTCGTCCTCAACATGCTGGCCTCGGCCGCGACCGGGGCCAAATCGCCGAAGGACGCGGCGGCGGAGGCGCAGCGGCGGGCGGAGCGCTACTACAAGGTCTGACGCAGGCCGCCGAGGGAACGACGTCGCGATGGCGGCGAGCCGCAGCGAGGCACTGGCGGCGGCGGGCGGTCGGGCAGCGCGCCCGGCCTTCCGCCCGCGCCTTCGCAACGGCTTGCTGGCGCTCGCCTTCATGCTGCCGGCGGCGGCGTTCCTCGTCGGCTTTCTCGCCTATCCGCTCGGGCTCGGGGTCTGGATCGGCTTTACCGACGCCAAGATCGGCCGCCCCGGAAACTTTGTCGGCCTCGAGAACTTCGACTGGGTGTTCGACGACCGCGTCTTTTGGCTGTCGGTCTTCAACACCCTCTTTTACACGGTGTTCGCCACCGCGGCGAAGTTCGCGCTCGGGCTCTGGCTCGCGCTGCTGCTGAACGAGCATTTCCGCCTGAAGGCGATCGTCCGCGCCGCCGTGCTGATGCCCTTCATCGTGCCGACGGCGCTGTCGGCGATGGCTTTCTGGTGGCTCTACGATTCCCAGGACTCGGTGATCACGCTCGCGCTGCAGGCGCTCGGCATCGTCGACGAGAAGATCGACTATCTCGGCGATCCCTGGAACGCGCGCTGGTCGGTGGTCGTCGCCAACATCTGGCGCGGCACGCCGTTCGTCGCCATCACGCTGCTCGCCGGCCTGCAGACGATCCCGCCCTCGCTCTACGAGGCGGCGCTGCTGGAGGGTGCCGGCGCCTGGCAGCGCTTCCGCTACATCACCCTGCCGATGCTCACGCCGATCATCGCCGTGGTGATGACGTTTTCGGTGCTGTTCACCTTCAGCGACTTCCAGCTCATCTGGGTGCTGACCAAGGGCGGCCCGGTGAACGCCACGCACCTCATGGCGACGCTCTCCTACCAGCGGGCGATCATCGGCGGCTCGCTCGGCGAGGGCGCGGCAATCGCCACGCTGATGATCCCGTTCCTGCTCTCGGCGATCCTGTTCAGCTATTTCGGCCTGCAGCGGCGCCGCTGGCAGCAGGGAGGCCGCGATGACTGAGACGCTGGCGGCGACCCGCAGGAGCGATGCCGAGAGCCGGCCAGGGCTCGCCGCGCTGAGCTATTTCCAGACGCTGCCGCGGCGCGTGGTGACGCTCTACGTGCCGCTGCTGTGCTTCCTGTTCGTGCTCCTGTTCCCGTTCTACTGGATGGTGATCGCCACCTTCAAGACGAACCGGGAGCTGCACGAGTATCGCGGCTGGTCGACGCTCTGGCTGCACGAGCCGACGCTCGCCAACATCAGAAAGCTCCTGTTCGAGACGGACTATCCGGACTGGCTCTGGAACACGCTGCTGGTCACCTTCGCGTCGACCTTCCTCGCCATGTTCGCCGCCGTCTGCGCGGCCTACGCGATCGAGCGCATGCGCTATCCTGGCGCGCGCTACGTGGGCTTGCTCATCTTCCTCGCCTATCTCGTGCCCCCGACCATCCTCTTCATCCCGCTCGCCCGCCTCGTATTCGAGCTCGGGCTGTTCAACACGCGCCTCGCGCTGATCCTCGTCTATCCGACAATCCTGATCCCGTTCTGCACCTGGCTGCTGATGGGCTATTTCCGCTCGATCCCCTACGAGCTCGAGGAATGCGCGCTGATCGACGGCGCCTCGCGGCTGCAGATTCTCACCAAGATCGTGCTGCCGCTCGCCGTGCCCGGGCTGATCTCGGCCGGCATCTTCGGCTTCACCCTGTCGTGGAACGAGTATCTCTACGCGCTCGTCTTCATCTCCTCCTCGGAGCTGAAGACCGCGCCCGTCGGAATCGTCACCGAGCTCGTCGAGGCCGACGTCTACCACTGGGGATCCTTGATGGCCGGCGCCCTGCTCGGCTCGCTGCCGGTGGCGGTGCTCTACGCCTTCTTCGTCGAGCACTACGTCTCGAGCCTCACCGGCTCGGTGAAGGAGTGACGTCCCTCGCCCATTCTCGCGCCGGCCTCGCCGTCATTGCGAGGAGCGAAGCGACGAAGCAATCCAGCTTTCCGGCGGCGAAGGAAGGCCTGGATTGCTTCGCTTCGCTCGCAATGACGCACGTGGAATCGTCTCGCGACCATTCCTCTCCCTCATGGCCGGGCTTGTCCCGGCCATCCAGTCTTCTCTTCGGCTGCAAAGGCTGGATTGCCGGGACAAGCCCGGCAATGAGGGAGAGATAGTCCACACGCCCGTTCCAGACGACATCGTGAAGAACAGAGGACCATGACGACCTACACACCCCCCTCGCTCGCCGACCTCGTCTCGCTGAAAGGCCGCCGCGCGGTCATCACCGGTGCCGCGCGCGGCATCGGCCTCGCGACCGCCATGCGCCTCGCCGAGGCCGGCGCCGACCTGCTGCTCGGCGATCTCGACGAGGCGGGCGCGAAGGAAGCGGCGAAGCAGGTCGCCGCGCGGAACGGCACCAAGGTCGAGGCGACCGGCCTCGACGTCGCCGACGCGGCCTCCATGGCCGCCTTCGCGAGGACCGGCGTCGAGCGGCTCGGCGGCATCGACATCTGGATCAACAATGCCGGCATCTATCCGGGCTCCTCGATCGCCGACACCTCGGACGAGCTGTGGGAGCGCATCCAGTCGGTGAACCTGCGCGGCGCCTTCAACGGCTGCCGCGAGGCGGCCAAGGTGATGCTGGCGGCGCCGCAAGCGGATCGCTATCGCGTGATCGTCAACATCGCCTCGGTCGCCGGCGTCCGCGGCCGGCTCGGCCTCGCGGCCTATTCGGCGGCGAAGGCCGGCGTCATCGGCCTCACGCGCAGCGTCGCGGTGGAGCTGGCGCCGCACAGGATCCGCGTGCTCTGCGTGACGCCGTCGATGGCCGAGACGCCGGGCGTGCAGGAGATGCGCGCCGCGGCCAAGGCCGCCAAGGGCTCGGAAGGTCTCCTGGCCGACATGGAGAAGTCGGTGCTGCGCGCCTTCCCGATGGGCCGCACGGGCGAGGCGGACGAGATCGCCCGCGTCATCTTCTTCTGCACGAGCGAGCTGTCGGCCTTCATGACCGGCTCGAACGTGCTGGTCGACGGCGGCCTGACGAGCACGTGAGGGAACGCGGTGCGGCGCGAAGTGCTGGGTCCCCTTGCCTTCCCCTACATCGCGGTAATCCCGCCGTCGACGACCAGCGAGGCGCCGGTCATGTACGAGGAATAGTGCGAGACGAGGAAGACGACGACGCTCGCCACCTCCTCGGGCGCGGCGATGCGCTTCAGCGGCACCTGGTCCATCAGCGACTGCTTCCAGGCCGGCGGCAGGCTGGCGATGCGTACCGTGTCGGTGAGGCCCGGATGGATGCTGTTCACGCGGATATTCTCTTTGGCGTACTCGGCCGCCGCCGCCTTGCTCATCATCGCCACCGCGCCCTTGGCGGTGTGGTAGGTCGCCGCGCGGCCCGAGGCGACCATGCCGTAATGCGAAGACGTGTTGACGATCGAGCCGCCGCGGCCCGTCGCGCGGATCGCCGGGATCGCCGCTTTCATGCCGAGCCAGGTGCCCTTCAGGTCGACATCGATCGTCCGGGTCCATTCCTCCTCGCTCGCCTCGTCGATGGTCGAGCGGGCCGGCACGCCGGCATTGTTGACGAGGCTCGTGAGGCCGCCGAACTCCGATCGCGCCAGCTCGACCGCGCGGTCCCATTCGGCTGCCGAGCGCACGTCGAGGTGGATGTAGCGGGCCGGCTCCCCGGAAAGCTCGCGGTTGATCGAGCGGACCAGCGCCTCTCCCTCCTCGTCCAGAATGTCGCCGACGACGACCTTCGCCCCGTGCTCGGCGAGCGCCCGCGCCTCGGCCGCGCCGATGCCGTGCGCGGCGCCCGACACGATCGCCACCGTTCCGTCCATCAAGGCCCGCATCCGCCCCTCCTGCTTCCCGGAAAACTATCGCATGCGAGATGAAGCGGTCCAGGACGTGAAACGAGAGGACGACCTTCCCTCGCCCGTCCCGCTCCGCAGGGACAACCCGGAGATGGTCCCCGGTGTCATGCGGGAGGACCTCCGCTCGTCATCCTGCGCGACAGCGCAGGATCCATCTCCTCCCTCATGCCGAGAAAGCATGGGGCGTGCGAGCCCGGCGCAGGATGACGACACCACGGCTCTTCTCTTCCTTTCCCGCGGGGAGAAGAGCCGCCGTCATTGCGAGGCGCAGCGACGAAGCAATTCAGCTTTGTGGCGCCGGAAGAGAAGCTGGATTGCTTCGCTTCGCTCGCAATGACGAAGACGCCGCTCATTCCCGCCGAATAGCGCAATAGCTTGCTTACTTCTTCATCGGCACGACGATCTCCGTCTCGCCCGA
The DNA here is from genome assembly GCA_023430145.1 of Pseudomonadota bacterium. Taxonomy (GTDB): domain Bacteria; phylum Pseudomonadota; class Alphaproteobacteria; order Rhizobiales; family Methylopilaceae; genus JAEZCD01. The sequence goes on along the minus strand of JAEZCD010000297.1, from coordinate 3,935 downwards.
GTCGAGGACGAACACGGCGAGCAGGCGGGCGGGCTCCGTCGTGCTCGCATTGGCGCTGACGAGGTGGTGGTCGCCGGGCTTCTCGAACCAGTTCTCGCCGGCGCGATAGGTCGTCACCGGCCCGTCATTGACCTGGCTCCTGATCGCGCCCTCGAGCACCGTCGCATAGATGAAGGCGGACTTCGGGTGCGTATGCGCCACCGAGGCGCCGCCGGGCGGATAGTCGACGAGCACGCCGCGCAGGCTCTTGCCGGGCACGTTCGGTAGCGCATGGTCGAAGACGAGCGTCACCTTCGACGGCTTGCCCGAAGAATCCTGGGCGGATGCGGCACCGGCAGCGAGGATAGCCAGGGCGGCAGCGCAGAGAAGTTTCGTGATCACGATGCTCTCCTTTTCGAGCGGGAGGGGAAATCGGCCGGCGGCCGGCTACTGCGCCGAGGCGCGCGCGAGCCAGGCTTCGAAGCGCGTCGGCCCGAAGCGCGGGTGCTCGCCGGGCGTCAGCGAACGGTCGTCGAGCTCGGTGCCGAAGTAGCGCGCATGCACGTCCGCGATCACCCGTCGGCCATCCCGGTTCGCGGCGAGGATTTTTTGCGCGAGCTTGTCGAGCGGAACCGCCTCGGGTCCGGCGATCTCGACGGTGGCGTTCAGCGGCGGCCCGACCGCGAGGTCGGCGAGCGCTGCGGCGACGTCGTCCGCCGCGATCGGCTGCAGCAGCGCCGGCGACAGCCGGATCACCTCGCCGTTCGCTGCCGATTCGACGATGGGGCGGATGAACTCGAAGAACTGCGTCGCCCGCAGGATCGTGTAGGAGATGCCGGACGCCTTTATGAGCCTCTCCTGCGCGACCTTCGCGCGCAGATAGCCGCTGTCCGGCAGCCGGTCCGCGCCGACGACCGACAGCGCGAGATGGTGACGCACGCCGGCCTTCTTCTCCGCGGCAAGAAGGTTGCGGCCGGACGTCTCGAAGAACGCCAGCACGGCGGCGTCCGCGAAATCCGGCGAGTTGGCGACGTCGACGACGACCTCGGCGCCCGCCAGGGCCTCGTCGAGGCCTTCGCGGCTCAGCGTGTTAACGCCGGTATTCGGCGAAGCCGCGAGAACGTCGTGGCCCTTGTTGCGCAGCCGATTGACGAGGTTCGAGCCGATGAGGCCGGTGCCTCCGATTACGACGATTTTCATGGTTGTGCTCCATCCGTGGCGATCGCGAACCGCCGCGATCCGATGGAGGGAGCTTGGCGAAGAGCAGGCCCGAAGACCTTGCGGCGGGCTTGACCGGGGATTGATTTGCGCTCGGCTTCCTGTCCAAAAACCCTCCTGCCCGCGGAGGCCGCGCGATGCGATACCTGTTCGAGGACTTCGTGCTCGATGCCGCGCGGCGGGAGCTGACGCGGGGCATCGAAGCGGTCGCGGTCGGGCCGCAGGTCTTCGACTTGCTGCTGTTCCTCGTGCAGAACCGCGATCACGTCGTCGGCAAGGACGCGCTGCTCGATGCGGTCTGGAACGGCCGCATCGTCTCCGAATCGACGCTGACGAGCCACATCAATGCGGCGCGCCGCGCGATCGGCGACAGCGGCGGCGAGCAGCGGCTGATCCGCACCATCGCCCGCAAGGGATTCCGCTTCGTCGCCGAGGTCCGGGAGACCGGTCCTGGCGACGGGCCGGAGCCGGCCGAGGCGGAGGAACACGACAGCGCCGCCGCGGAGTCTCTCGCCCTCCCCGACAGGCCCTCGATCGCCGTGCTGCCGTTTCTCAATCTCAGCGGCGACGCCGGGCAGGACTATTTCACCGACGGCGTCGTCGAGGACATCATCTCCGCGCTGTCGCGCATCCGCTGGCTGTTCGTCATCGCGCGCAATTCGAGCTTCACCTATCGGGGCGCGGTCGATGTCAAACAGGTCGGCCGCGAGCTCGGCGTGCGTTACGTGCTCGAAGGCAGCATGCGGAAAGCCGCGAGCCGGGTGCGGATCACCGGCCAGCTCATCGACGCCACCACCGGCGCGCACCTGTGGGCGGAGCGCTTCGAGGGCACGCTCGACGACGTCTTCGAGCTGCAGGACGAGTTCGCCGCGAGCGTCGTCGGCGCCATCGCCCCGCAGCTCGAGCGCGCCGAGATCGTCCGCGCCAAGCGCAAGCCGACCGGGAGCCTCGACGCCTACGACTACTATCTGCGCGGCATGGCCGACATGCACCGCGGCACCCGCGAGGCGGTCGACGAGGCGCTGCCGCTGTTCGAACGGGCGATCGCGCTCGATCCGGACTTCTCCTCCGCCTACGCCATGGCCGCCTGGTGCCACGTCTGGCGCAAGATCAACGGCTGGATGACCGATCCCGCAGCCGAGATCGCCGAGGGCGCGCGCCTCGCCCGCCGGGCCGTCGAGCTCGGCCGGGACGATCCCGTCGCCCTCACCCGCGGCGGCCATGCGCTGAGCCATTTCGCGCGCGACCTCGACGCGGGCATCGCCTTCATCGACCGGTCGCTGGTGCTCGATCCGAACCTGTCGGCGAGCTGGTTTCTCGGTGCCTTCCTGCGCCTCTGGCGCGGCGAGCCGGACGCCGCCATCGAGCGCTTCAGCCACGCGATGCGCCTCAGCCCGCTCGATTCGGAGATTTTTCGGATGCAGGCCGGCACGGCGATGGCGCATCTTCTGGCGGGCCGCTTCGACGACGCCGCGTCCTGGGCCGCGAAGGCGGCGCGCGAGCTGCCGAGCTTCCTGATGGCGGTCGGCGTCCTCGCGGCGAGCGACGCCCTCGCGGGCCGGGAGCCGGAGGCGCGGCGGGCGATGAGCGAGATGCGCCGGCTCGATCCGGCGCTCCGCCTCGCCGCGATCGGCGACTGGCTGCCGTTCCGGCGGGCGGAGGATCTCGCCCGATTCACCGACGGGCTGCGCAGGGCCGGGCTGCCGGCGTGAGTGGCGGCCGATTGCGCTGCGCTTCATCCGGGGTACGGTTCGGGGATGCCCCACTCCATAACGCCCATCATCACCCGTCCCGCCAACGAGGCGCGGTGGGAGGACATCGAGAAGATCTTCGGCGAGCGCGGCGAGGCGGCGCGGTGCTGGTGCCAGCGCTACAAGCTCGCGCGCGGCGAGGCGTTCAAGTCCCATCCCGCCCTCGTGCGCGCTGCGCGCCTGCGCGAAGAGACGCGCTGCGGCGATCCGGCCTCGCCGGCCACCAGCGGCCTCGTCGCCTTCATCGGCGGGGAGCCGGTCGGCTGGTGCGCGGTCGAGCCGCGCCCGAGCTATCCGGGCCTGCTGCGCGTCTACAAGGTGCCGTGGCTCGGGCGATCCGAGGACAAGGCAGATGCCGGGGTCTGGGCGGTCACCTGCGTGCTCGCCCGCGCCGGCTTCCGGCGCCGCGGCGTCAGCCGAGCGCTGGCGCGCGCCGCAGTCGAGTTCGCGCGGACGCGCGGCGCCCGCGCGCTCGAAGCCTATCCGATGCTGACGACGCCCGGCGAAGACATCCCCTGGGGCGAGCTGCACGTCGGCAGCCGCAGCATTTTTGCCGCCGCCGGCTTTTCGGAGATCGGCCGGCCGACGCCGCGGCGCGTGGTGATGCGGATCGATTTCTGAGCCGCTCGCTCGTCATCGCGACCACATCCTCGCCGAGCAACGCCGTCCGAGAGTGATGCCGCGAGGCGGCCCGCAAGGGGGCACCGCCCAATCCCACGCGCTCGTCATCCTGCGCGAAAGCGCAGGATCCATCTTTTCCTTTTCATGAACCCGCCCTCGAAAGATGGGTCCTGCGGTCGAGCCGCAGGACGACGCGGAGATTGCGGGCACGCCTGCACAGTCCAGGCGGCGCTTCGCCCCTCGGCGGGCCTCCGCCCCTCCCCTAAATCTCCACCACCTTGTCCGACAGCTCGTTCCTGTCGAACGGGCGCGGCGGGAAGTGGGCGGCGAGCACCCGGCCGGCCTGGTCGACGGCCTCGACGAGGC
>JAEZCD010000281.1 GCA_023430145.1 Pseudomonadota bacterium | reverse complement strand
GCGGCGCTTCGCGAGCGCGGGCACAAGGTCGAGATCGCCAATGCCGGCGTCTCGGGCGACACGGCATCGGGCGGACTCGAACGGGTCGACTGGGCCGTGCCCGACGGAACGGACGGGGTGATCGTCGAGCTCGGCGCCAATGATGCGTTGCGCGGCATCCCACCCGAGCAGACGCGCGCGGCCCTCGACCGGATTCTCACGCGGCTCGGCGAGCGAAAGATTCCGGTGCTGCTCGCCGGCATGCTGGCGCCGCGCAATCTCGGCCCCGACTACATCGCCGCCTTCGACGGCATGTACCGCAAGCTCGCGGACCTGCACGGCGCGGTGTTCTATCCGTTCTTCCTCGAGGGTGTCGCGGGCGACAAGAGCCTCAACCTCGCCGACGGCATCCATCCGACGGCGGCCGGCGTCTCGCGCATCGTCGAGCGCATGCTGCCGACGGTCGAAACCTTCATCAAGCGCCTCGAACGGCGCCCGCCAGCCTGAATCGGGGGACTGCCATGCGAAAGAAGAAGCTCGGCCGCACCGGGCTCGAGGTCAGCGCGTGCTGCCTCGGCACCATGACTTTCGGCGAGCAGGTGAGCGAGGCCGACACGCACCGCCTACTCGACCGCGTCGTCGACGCCGGCGTCGACTTTCTCGATGCGGCCGAGATGTATCCGATCCCGCCAAAGGCCGAGACGCAGGGGCGGACCGAGGCCTTCATCGGCTCCTGGATGCGTGCGCGCGGCAACCGCGACCGGCTCGTCATCGCCACCAAGGTCGCCGGTCGCAGCGAGCAGCGCTGGCTGCGCGCGAACGGCGGCGGCACCGAGCTGTCGCGCGCCCAGATCCGCGAGGCGGTCGAGGGCAGCCTGAAGCGCCTCGGCACCGATGTCATCGACCTCTACCAGGTGCACTGGCCCGACCGCACGGTCAGCCAATGGGGCTCGAACCCGACGATCTTCCGGCAGCGCTCGGGGCCCGAGATCGCCATCGAGGAGACGCTCGGCGCCCTCGCCGAGCTCGTGCGCGAGGGCAAGATCCGCTTCATCGGCCTCTCCAACGAGAGCGCCTGGGGAACGATGCGCTACCTCGCCGCCTCGGCGGCGAACGGAGCGCCGCGCGTGCAATCGATCCAGAACGCCTACAGCCTCGTCAACCGCACCTTCGAGGTGAACCTCGCCGAGATCGCCCTGCGCGAGGATGTGCCGCTGCTCGCCTATTCGCCGCTGGCGCAGGGCTTCCTCACCGGCAAGTATCGGCACGGCGCGCTGCCGGCCGGCAGCCGCAAGGCGCTGTTCGACCGCCAGCAGCGCTACGAGAAGCCGGGCGCAGCCGCGGCGTTCGACGCCTATTGCAGGCTCGCCGCCGAGCTTGGCCTCGACCCGGCGCAGATGGCGCTCCGCTTCGTCGACACGCGGCCCTTCGTCGGCTCGACCATCATCGGCGTGACGACCATGCAGCAGCTCGAGACCGATCTCGCCGCCTTCGATCTGGCCTGGACGCCCGAGATCGAAGAGCGCGTCGACGCCATCCACCTCGTGCGCGGCAATCCCTGCCCCTGAGCGGCCATGCCCCGTCTGTTCACCGCCATCGAGGTCCCCGAGAGCGTCGCGCTCGGGCTGTCGCTGCACCGCGGCGGCCTGCCCGGCGCGCGCTGGATCGAGCCCTCCGACTATCATCTGACGCTGCGCTTCCTCGGCGACGTCGACAAGCGCACCGCGCGCGAGATCGCCGAATCGCTCGACAGCGTCCGCGGCTACGCCTTCGAGCTGACGATCGAGGGCCTCGACGCCTTCGGCGGCGACCGTCCGCGCTCGATCCACGCGGTGATCGCACCCAACCCGATGCTGACGGAGCTGCAGGAGGAGCACGAGCGGGCGGCGCGCCGCGCCGGCCTGCCGCCCGAGCCGCGAAAATTCACCCCGCACGTGACGCTGGCGCGGCTGCGCGGCGTTTCCGCGCCCGCGGTCGCCGACTATCTCGCGATGCAGGGCCAGGTCGCCCGCCAGCGCTTTTCGGTCGAGCGCTTCGTGCTGTTCTCCTCCCGCGCCTCGGTCGGCGGCGGGCCCTACATCGCCGAGGAGCTTTATCCGCTCGGGCGGTGACGCCTCGTCATTGCGAGCGCAGCGAAGCAATCCAGCATTCGGGCGGAGGAAGTGATCCCGCCTTCGGGTGGAGAGAGAGAAGCTGGATTGCTTCGCTGCGCTCGCAATGACGACCGGCCCGGAATGACCGCGATCGGGCGGGAGCTTGAAGCCACGCCTCCGCATTTCCACCTATTCTCCCGTGGAGGGACAGCAGGCAGAGATGGTCGGAACGATGGACGATGCAGCCGCGCTCGGCGCGGAGGAGAAGGTGCGCGAGGGGTTTTGGCGCAAGCTCGCGTCGACGGCGGGCAGGATCCCGTTCGCCGAGGATGCCGTCGCCGCCTATTACTGCGCCTTCGACCAGCAGACGCCGTTCCGCGTGCGCGCGACGCTGCTCGGCGCGCTCGCCTACTTCCTGCTGCCGGCCGACACCGTGCCGGATCTGTTGCCGATGCTCGGCTTCGCCGACGATGCGAGCATTCTCGCCGCGGCAATCTCGACGGTCGGCGCGCATATCGGCGAGCGGCACCGTGCCGCGGCGCGCCGGGTCCTCGGGCGGAAGGATTCTCCGGTCCACACCGCGGCCTGAGCCGTCTCCGCGAGAAGCCTCGTTGAACTAGCTGTGAGCCGGGGCTTGGCGGCGGGTCGAATTTTCGCCCCGTTTACCTTATTGTGGACACTCGTGAAATCGCGGCGCCCGCCTCGAGGGGGAGAGCGCGCATCCTGCCACCTGCCTGCACGCGAAGGGATCTCATGACGGCAAGAACCCTGGCCATCATCATAGCTGCAGCCGCCCTGCCGACCGCCGCGTCGGCACAGCAGCCGACCAACATCGGCACATTCTCGGATTGGGCCGCCTATGCGGTCGATACCGCCAAGGGGAAGGTCTGCTACGCGCTGGCCCAGCCGACCGATCGCAAGCCGGACGGCCTCAACCGCGATCCCGCCTACCTGTTCATCTCGACCCGGCCGGCCGAGAAGGTGAAGAACGAGGTCTCGGTGATTCTCGGCTTCCCGGCCCGCAACGGCAGCGAGGCCACCGTCTCGATCGGCGGCACGCCGTTCGAGCTCTACACCAAGGAGGACGGCGCCTGGGTGCGCGAGACCGCCGAAGAGACGCGCCTCGTGGATGCCATGCGCCGCGGCCGCGATCTCAGCCTGAAGGCGACCTCCACGCGCGGCAACGTCACCACCGACACCTATTCCCTTTCGGGAATCTCGGCCGCGCTCGACAAAGTGTCCCAGGAGTGCCCTTGATGCGGATGCCGGCTCGCAATCTGGGGCCGGCTTCCCATCTCTCGGCTTCGACATGAACGCGCCGCTCGCCCATCCCCTCCCCGCCTCGGCCGCGCCGAGCGCCGGACCGCGTCCGTCGCTCGCCGGGCTCACGCGCGCTGAGATCGGCGAGCGCCTCGCCGGCATCGGCGTGCCGGCGGCGCAGGTGCGGATGCGCACCGGCCAGCTCTGGCACTGGATCTATCATCGCGGGAGCAACGATTTCTCGGCGATGACCAATGTCGGCAAGGAGCTGCGAGCCACGCTCGCAGCATCCTCGACGCTCGCACGGCCCGAGATCGTCGCCGAGCAGGTGTCGGTGGACGGCACCCGCAAATGGCTGCTGCGGCTGCCGCCGACCGGGCCGCACGACCGCGGCGCCGAGATCGAGACGGTCTACATCCCCGAGGAAGGCCGCGGCACGCTCTGCGTCTCGAGCCAGGTCGGCTGCACGCTGACCTGCAAGTTCTGCCACACCGGCACGCAAAAACTCGTCCGCAACCTGACGGCGGCCGAGATCGTCGGCCAGCTGATCGTCGCTCGCGAGCGGCTCGGCGATTTCCCGGGGCTCGAGCCGGCGCCCGGGGTCTACGTGCCCGGCGACGGCAGCCGCTTCGTCTCCAACATCGTCTTCATGGGGATGGGCGAGCCGCTCTACAATCTCGATGCCGTCAAGGCGGCGATCGAGATCATCTCGGACGGCGACGGCCTCGCCATCTCGCGCCGGCGAATCACCGTCTCGACCTCCGGCGTCGTGCCGAACATCGCCCGCCTCGGCGCCGAGGTCGGCGCCATGCTGGCGATCTCGCTGCACGCCGTCCGCGACGAGCTCCGCGACGTGCTGGTGCCGCTGAACAAGAAGTATCCGCTGGCCGAGCTCCTGGAAGCCTGCCGCACCTATCCCGGCGTCTCCAATGCCCGCCGCATCACCTTCGAATACGTGATGCTGAAGGGGGTCAACGACAGCGTCGCCGACGCCCGCGAGCTGGTGCGGCTCCTCAAGGGCATCCCGGCCAAGATCAACCTGATCCCGTTCAATCCCTGGCCCGGCACATCTTACGAATGCTCGGACTGGGAGACGATCGAGCGCTTCTCCGAAGTCGTGTTCCGGGCGGGTTACGCGAGCCCGGTCCGCACCCCGCGCGGCCGCGACATCCTGGCCGCCTGTGGGCAGCTCAAGTCGGCGACCGAGAAAGTGCGGGCGAAGGACCGGATCGCGCTCGAGGCGACCGCCGCGGCGCTCTGACCGGTGACGGCGAGCCGCTTCGTCCTCCGCCTGTTCCTGGTGCCGATCGGGCTCGCGCTCGCCATCCTCGCCGGTATCCTCGTCGTCCTCGTCGCGCTCACCCGCGGCGGCGGCATCTTCATGCCGGACGAGTACCCCTGGACGATGGAGGAGCTGTTCTTCGCCGCCTTCCCGGTCCTGTTCTTCGTCGGACCGGGCATCTTCGCCGCCGGGCTCGTCATCGCCCTCGTCAGCGAGGCGTTCGCCATCCGGAGCTGGATCTTCTATGTCGCCGCGGGCGCAGCGACGAGCTGGGTCACGGCCTTCCTGCTCGGCCTCGGCGGCGAGGAGGGGTTCGTCTCGGTGGAGGCGACGGTGGCGGCGGGCCTCGTCGGCGGCCTGTTCTACTGGGCGGTGGCGGGGCGCACGGCCGGCGCCGATCCGCCGGCCGGGTGACGCGGCCGGCGTCTTCGGCCGGACTGAGGGAGGGAAAGGGCGCCCGGCTCCCTCGGTCCAGCGCTATCGGTTCAGTGCGGCGGCCGGTGCGCCGGGGCGCGGAGCTCGTCTACCGGGCCGACGGCATGGAAGAAATAGAAGCCGTTGAGCCGCGCCGACCAGTCGGCGGCCCGCCGCTCGAAGCCTGCTGGCGCACCGTCGCGGCCGTCGAGCCGGCCGCCATATTCCCAGCCGCCGCTCTTCAGGAAGCGCGCCAGCGGCCGGTCCTCGGGGATCGCGCAGTATACGTCCGGCGTCTGCTTCAGACGGAACAGATTGTAGGCTCGTTCTGACTGCTGCCGCATCTGGAGCCCTCCTCTTGACGCATCGCTCCGCCCTCGACGGGGGAGCACGGGCATTGGGCAGTCGAACTGGGGCGTGAGAAGGGCCATTCTGCGCACAAGCTCGGGCGTTTCGAAAGCCCCCTGGCGAAAATTCGAGTCCGAAGGTTGTCCGATTCTTCCGCGCCGCTCAGCCGACCTCGATGGTCCGCTCGACGACGTGCTCGAGCGGCGCTCCCTCGGCCGTCAGCACCATGCGCAGCTTCAGCGTCGGGCCCTTCGCGTGCCCCTCCCGGACGACGCGCTCGATCTCGCGCTGCGAGGTGACGCCGACCTCCTTCAGGAATTTCCGGATCTCGATGTTGAGCCGATCCTCGTCCATGGCCTTCCGCTCCTCCGCGTGTCGGCGCGCAGCATCGACGCCGCGACGCGACTCGGCAAGGTCGGATGACGCAGTGCGGCCCGAAGCGTCATCCTGCGGCTCGACCGCAGGATCCATTCTTCGCAGCCCTGGGGCCGGATCCCATCGCCGAGAAGCGATGGATCCTGCGCTTTCGAAGGGTGACGAGCCCAATCCCGTTCGGGCCGCCCTGGCGAGGGCGGGCAAGAGGGGCGCGCGGCGCCGCGGCGCATGCGCTATTCTGGCGGCCTGCCGAGCCACCGCATTCCGTGAGCCCATGTTCGAGTCCCGCTTCCAGAGCTTCGAGGAAACCGCCGATCGCACGCAGGGACCACCGCGGCTGGCGTTGCTGCGCGCCGAGCTAGCCCGCCGCGGGCTCGACGGCTTTCTCGTGCCGCGCTCGGACGAGCACCAGAACGAGTACGTCCCACCCTCGGCCGAGCGGCTCGCCTGGCTGACCGGCTTCACCGGCTCTGCGGGCAGCGCCGCCGTGCTCGCCGACCGGGCGGCGATCTTCGTCGACGGCCGCTACAGGGAACAGGTGCGCGAGCAGGTCGATACCGCGGTCATCACGCCGGTCGACGTCGCCGCGACGGCGCCCGACGCCTGGATCCGGGACAATCTGCGGGCCGGGCAGAAGCTCGGTTACGACCCGCGCCTGACGACGCTCGACGGCGCCGAGAAGCTCGCCAGGGCGGTGGAGGCGGCGGGCGGCGAGCTCGTCGCGGTCGACCTAAACCCGATCGATACGGTGTGGGCCGACCGCCCTGCCCCGCCGCTCGCCCCTGCCCGGCTGCACGACGAGAAGCTCGCCGGCGAGAGCGCGGCGCAAAAGCTCGCCCGGGTCGCCAAGAAGCTCGAGGGCGAGCGCGCCGACGCCGTCCTCGTCACCGACGCGCACAATCTCGCCTGGGCCTTCAACCTGCGCGGCGGCGACGTCGCCCACACCCCGCTGCCGCTCGGCTTCGCGGTGCTGCGGCGCGAGGGACGGCCGCTCCTGTTCCTCGACGGCCGCAAGCTCGGCAACAGCGTCCGCTCCGCGCTCGAGGATCTCGCCGAGATCCGGGAGCCGGCGAGCCTCGAGGATGCACTCGACGAGATCGGCCGCTCCGACGCCACCGTGCTCGTCGATGCCGGTACCGCCTCCGCGCACCTCGCCCGGCGGCTCGAGGCGGCGGGTGCGAAGCTGAAGCGGGCCACCGACCCGGTGGCGCTCCTGAAGGCGGTGAAGAACGAGGCGGAGGCGGCCGGCAGCCGCGCGGCGCATCTGCGCGACGGCGCCGCGGTGGCGCGCTTCCTCGCCTGGTTCGATCGCGAGGCGCCCGCCGGCGGGCTGACCGAGATCGCCTGCGCCGAGGCGCTGGAGACGTTCCGCCGCGAGACCGGTGTGCTGAAGGACGTGTCCTTCCCGTCGATCTCCTCCGCCGGCCCGAACGCGGCGCTGCCGCACTACCGGGTCACGCGCAGGAGCAACCGGCGCATCGAGCCGGGCATCTACCTGATCGATTCCGGCGCCCAGTACGAGGACGGCACCACCGACATCACCCGGACCATCGCCGTCGGCGAGCCGACCGCGGAGATGCGCGACCGCTTCACTCGCGTGCTGAAGGGACACATCGCCATCGCCACGGCCGTCTTCCCCAAGGGGACGACCGGGGCGCAGCTCGATTCCTTCGCCCGCCGCCCGCTCTGGGAGGCGGGGCTCGACTTCGACCACGGCACCGGCCACGGCATCGGCAGCTACCTGTCGGTGCACGAGGGGCCGCAGCGGCTCGCGAAAACCGGCCACGTGCCGCTCGAGCCCGGTATGATGCTGTCGAACGAGCCCGGCTACTACAAGCCCGGCGCCTGGGGCATCCGCATCGAGAATCTGGTCCTCGTCGAGCGGCGCGAGGTTTCGGGCGGCGAGCGCGAGATGCTGGGCTTCGAGACCCTCTCCTTCGCGCCGATCGACCGGCGGCTGGTCGAGCCGGCGCTGCTGACGCAGGGCGAGCTCGCCTGGCTCGACATCTACCACGCCGACGTCCTGGCGAAGATCGGCCCGCTCGTCGACGAGGCGACGCTCGACTTCCTCGAGGACGCCTGCGCAGCGCTGTAGGCACTTTCTCTTCCTTCTCCCAGGGGGGAGAAGAGCCTGCCCCGGACTTGATCCGGGGTGGCCGCGAAGCGGCCGGATGAGGGGCTCGGGCGATTGTCCTGAGGCTCGGTAGCCCCTCACGCGCCGCCTTCGGCGGCACCCTCTCCCCGTGTGTGGGAGAGGAAAGAGCGGGGCTACACCACCGGCTCGAATCTCTCGCCCGCGAGCCGCTCCAAGATGCCGGTGCGGATGGCGAAGCGGAAGCCGACGAGGTCGAGCCGGCCGGCATCCGCCGCCTCGGCGATCCAGGGGAAGGTTCGGAGATTCTCGAGCGACAGGCGGACGATCTCGTGCTCGCAGGCCGTCAGCATCTCGCTCGCATCGTCGCAGCGGGGCACGCGGCGCAGCACCGGCTCCGCCACCGCCATCCAGGGCACGACGAAGTCGCGTGCCTCCCGCGGCGCTCCCAGCACCATCGCCTGCACGCCGCCGCAGCTCTCGTGCCCGAGGACGACGATACGCTTCACCTTCAGCACCCGCACGCCGTATTCGAGCGCGGCGCTGGTGCCGTGCGAGCCACCGTCGGGCTCGTAGGGCGGCACGAAGCCGGCGACGTTGCGGACGACGAACAGCTCGCCGGGCACCGCGCCGAACACGGTCTGCGGATCCACGCGCGAGTCCGAGCAGGCGACGACGAGCGTATGCGGCGTCTGCGCTTGGCCGGCGAGCTTTTCGTAGCGGGCGCGCTCCTCCGGCCAGACGTCGTTGCGGAACCTGCGGTAGCCTTCGAGCAGTCGGTCCATCGCGGCCTACATGTTCGAATAATTCGGGCCGCCGCCCTCGGGTGGCACCCAGGTGATGTTCTGGGCCGGGTCCTTGATGTCGCACGTCTTGCAGTGCACGCAGTTCTGCGCGTTGATCACGAACTCCGCCGCCTCCCCCTCTCCGACCACCTCGTAGACCGCCGCCGGGCAGTAGCGCTGCGCCGGCTCGTCGTAGAGCGGCAGGTTCACCCGCACCGGGATCGACGGATCGGCCAAGACGAGGTGTACCGGCTGATCCTCCTCGTGGTTGGTGTTGGACAGGAACACCGAGGACAGCCGGTCGAAGGTGAGCACCCCGTCCGGCTTCGGATAGGCGATCTTGCGGCTCTTGGCCGCCGGCTTCAGGCACGCGTGGTCCGGCTTGCCGTGGCCGAGCGTGCCGAGCGGCGACAGGCCGAGCCGCTGCGCCCACATGTCGAGCCCGCCGAGGCCGATGCCGAGCCGGGTGCCGAACCGCGACCAGAGCGGCTTCACGTTCCGCACCGGCTTCAGGTCGCGGCCGATCGGCGAGGCGCGCCAGCCCGCCTCGTAGGCGTCGAGCTCCCCTCCCCCGGCGCCGATGGCCTCGACGATCGCCTCCGCGCAGAGCATGCCGGAGAAGACCGCGTTGTGGCTGCCCTTGATGCGCGGCACGTTGACGAAGCCGGCGGCGTCGCCGACCAGCGCCCCGCCCGGGAAGACGAGCCTCGGCACCGACTGGAAGCCGCCCTCGACGATCGCCCGCGAGCCGTAGGCGAGCCGCTTGCCGCCCTCGAACAGGGGCGCGATGTCGGGATGCGTCTTGAAGCGCTGGAACTCGTCGAAGGGCGAGATGTGCGGATTGGCGTAGTTGAGGTGGACGACGAAGCCGACCGAGACGAGGTCGTCGCCCATGCCGTAGAGGAAGGAGCCGCCGCCGGTGCGGTCGTCGAGCGGCCAGCCGAGCGTGTGCTGCACGAGGCCGGCCTTCACTCTCCCGGGCTGGACGCGCCAGACCTCCTTGAGGCCGATGCCGAATTTTTGCGGCTCGCGGCCGCGACCCAGCTCGAAGCGGCGGATCAGCTCTTTGGCGAGGTGGCCGCGCGTGCCCTCGGCTATCACCGTGTAGCGGGCGGCGAGCTCCATGCCGGGCGTGTAGGAGGGCTTTCGGGTGCCGTCCCGCGCCACGCCCATGTCGCCGGTAACGACGCCGGCGACGCGCTCGCCCTCGAACATCAGCGTCGCGGCCGGAAAGCCCGGATAGATCTCCACGCCGAGCGCCTCGGCCTTGGCGCCGAGGAAGCGGCAGAGGTCGGCGAGGCTGCCGACGAAGCAGCCATGGTTCGACAGGTTCGGCGGCATCAGCCGCAGCGGCAGGGAGATGCCGCCGGCGGGACCGAGAAAGAGAAAGCGGTCCTCGGTGACCGGCTGCCGCAGCGAGCGCTCCGGATCCTCGCGCCACTCCGGCAGCAGCGCGTCGAGGCCCGCCGGGTCGATCACCGCGCCGGAGAGGATGTGGGCGCCGATCTCGGAGCCCTTCTCCAGCACGACGACGCCGAGATCGGGCGCCAGCTGCTTCAGCCGGATCGCCGTCGCGAGGCCGGCCGGGCCGCCGCCGACGACGAGCACGTCGACATCGAGGCGGTCCCTTTCGGGAGGGCTGTCGTGCGGTTCGGACATGCTGCTGCCGGTCGGTTTCGAGCGAGACGCCGCGGCCGGCCGCTGCGGCCGCCGCGCTTTCGAAGCCGCGAGAGGCTCAGCCGCCGTTCGGCTTCTCGACGGGCGCCGCGCCCTCGGCCGGTGCGGCGGGCGGGCTCGAAGTGTTGCCGGCGGCGCTGGTCGGCGTCTCGACGAGGCCGTTCTTCAGCTTCGCCTCGATCTTGGCGAGCTCGGCCGCCTCCGGCTTCAGCTCCTTGGCGTGCGACCACTGGAACTGCGCCTCGAGCTGGCGCCCGACCTTCCAGTAGGCGTCGCCGAGGTGATCGTTGAGCACCGGGTCCTGCGGCCGCAGCTCGACCGCGCGCTCGAGCTCGGTCACCGCCTCCTCGTAGCGGCCGAGCCGGTAATAGGCCCAGCCGAGGCTGTCGACGATGAAGCCGTCGTCCGGCTGCAGCTCGACCGCCTTCTTGATCATCTCGAGGCCCTCGTCGAGGTTCCGCCCCTGATCGACCCAGGAATAGCCGAGATAGTTCAGCACCAGCGGCTGGTCGGGGTTGAGCTCGAGCGCCTTCTTGAGGTCGACCTCCGCCTTGTCCCACTGCTTGGAGCGCTCGAAGGCGATGCCGCGGACGTAGAACAGCGTCCAGTGGGCCTTGGTCGGGGCCGGCACGAGGTCGACCGCCTTGCTGTAGGTGTCGGCCGCCTCGCCGAAGCGCTCGCGGCTGCGGTAGATGTTGCCGAGCGCGAGAATCGACTCGTAGTCCTTCGGATCGGCGTCGATCTGCGCCTGCAGCTTCTTGATCGCCTCCTCCGTGCGATCGAGCTTGTCGAGGGCGAGGGCGGCCTGGATCTCGGCATTGTGCTTCAGCGGCGAGTCCGCCGGCAGCATCTCGTAGACCTCGATCGCGCGCGCGTGCTGATTCAGCGTCTCGTAGATGTCGGCGAGCGTGATGATCGCCATGTTGTGCGTCGGGTCGAGGTGCAGCGCGAGCCGCAGGTAGATGATCGCGAGATCCTCCCCGCGCTGGCGGGCGAGCGCGCCGGCGAGGCCGTACAGCACCTCGGCCGCACCCTCGCGGACGTCGTCGACGAGCGGCGGCAGCTTCTTGTCGGCCTCGATGTCGGCGCGCAGCTGGCGGATCAGCGGATGGCGCGGCAGCACCGCCTCGAACTCGGCGACCGGCGCCAGCGCCTCCTCCTTGGTGCCGCTGCGGCTGCGGTTGCGGGCGAGCGCCTCGACGACGCGCAGGGCGCTGCGGTCGGCATTGTAGGAGGCCTCGAGACGGGTCTTGGCGTCGGCGGTCTTGCCGGCCGCGTCGAGGATCAGCCCGGCGTGGAAGTCGCGCAGCGCCGCCGACCATTCGGCCGAGCGCAGCTTCTCGATGGTCTGCATCGCCTTGGCGGAATCACCCGAGCCGAGTGAGGTCCAGGCCGACAGCAGGGTGGCCGTGAGGTCGCCGAGCGGCCCCCGCGCCGCCTGGTCGAGCTGGGTGCGGGCGGTCAGGAACTGGCGCGCCTTGATGGCGCGGACGGCGAGCGCGAGGCGCGCCTCGCGGTTCGACGGGTTGATCTGCGCCACCCGCTCGGCGAGACGCAGCGCGTCCTCGACGTCTCCCTCGGCCAGCACCCAGACGAAGGCGCGCTCGAGCAGCTCCGGGTTCTTCGGATCCCCCTTCAGCGCGGCGCCGAAATAGGCCGCAGCCGCGTCCGAATCGCGCAGGCTGCCGGCGAGGCGCCCGGCGAGATAGTTGCCGGCGAGGGAGGTGTCGGGCGAGAGTTTCACACCCTCGTTGCGGGACTGCGCAGAGGTCCCCGAGGCGAGGAGCGCGAAAAGCCCGGCGAGGGCGAGCTTGTGGAGCGACGACATCAGGCGGTGCTATCCTGGTGATTTCCGGGATGATTGCATCGCAGCATGGACCTCGGCGCGGCCGGCGGCAAGCGCGAGCCGCGCCGGCCGCCTGCCCGCTCTCCGATCAGTGATAGCCCTCGCCCTCGCGCACCTTGCCGCGAAACACCCAGTGCAGGATCACGTTGTAGCCGAGGATCAGCGGCAGCAGCGCCACCGCGCCGAGCAGGAGGAAGATCTGGCTCGCCGGGGCGGCCGCCGTCTCCCAGATCGTCAGCGATGGCGGCACGAGATAGGGGAACCACGAGATCGCGAGGCCGATGAAGCCGAGCACGAAGAGGCCGATGGTGGCGAAAAACGGCGTGCCCGACTGGTCCGCGTCGATGCCGCGCCAGGCGAGCAGCGCCAGCGCGACGGTCAGCAGCGGCACCGGCGCCAGATAGAGGAGGTTCGGCATGGTGAACCAGCGCTCGGCGATGGCCGTGCTCAGCAGCGGCGTCCACAGGCTCACCGCGAGCATGGCCGCGAGCACCATGACGAGCAGGACCTTCGACTGCTCGCGCGCCCGCCGCTCCACCTCGCCCTCGGTCTTCAGCATCAGCCAGCCGGCGCCGAGCAGCGCATAGCCGGCGATCAGGGCGACGCCGCAGAAGACGCTGAACGGCGTCAGCCAGTCGAAGGCGCCGCCGGCGAACTGGCCGTTCTCGACGTGAATGCCCTGGATGAGGCCGCCGAGCACCAGCCCCTGCGAGAAGGCGGCCACCGTCGAGCCGCCGATGAAGGCCGCGTCCCAAAGCCGGTGGTTGGGCTTGGCGATCCAGCGGAACTCGAAGGCGACGCCGCGGAAGATCAGCGCCAGCAGCATGACGATGACCGGCAGGTAGAGCGCCGGCATGATGATCGCGTAGGCCTTCGGGAAGGCGACCCAGAGCCCGCCGCCGCCGAGCACGAGCCAGGTCTCGTTGCCGTCCCAGAACGGGGCGACCGAGTTCATCATCACGTCGCGCTGCCGCTCGGAGCGGGTGAAGGGAAACAGGATGCCGATGCCGAGGTCGAAGCCATCGGTGACGACGTAGAGGATCACGGCGACGCCGATGAGGGCGGCCCAGATGACCGGCAGATACCCTTCCATGGCTCAGACCCCTCCGGTTGGGCCGCCGGCCCGAGTCCCGTGAATCGAGATTAGCAGCGCCGGGCCGCGAGCGGAACGCGCCGCTCGTCGCGGCGCCGTCGCGCCGGCGTCAACCTTCCGTCAGCCCCACGTCATGCCCGGGCGCTACCGATGCGGCGAGCCGCCCCAACGGAGCACGCCACCATGATCCGCAGCCTCCTCGTCGCCGCCGCCGCAGCCGCCCTCCTCGTCTCCCCCGCACTGGCGGACTCCTACAAGCTCGCCGTCACCGACGTGGAGGGCCTCGAGCGCCTGCAGACCGACTGGGGCCCGTTCAAGGCCGCGCTCGAGAAGGCGACCGGTCACAGCTTCACGTTCTTCCCGGTGTCGAGCCGCACCGCCGCCGCCGAGGCGCTGCGCGCCAAGCGCGTCGACTTCGTCATCTCGGGCCCGGCCGAGTACGTCGTCATCAACAAGATGACCAAAGCCCGGGCCATCGTCGGCCTCAGCCGGCCGGACTATTTCTGCGCGATCATCGTCCGCGCCGATTCCGGCTTCGTCCGCCCCTCCGACCTCAAGGGCAAGAAGGTGGCGATGGACGACATCGGCTCCACCTCCGGCCATCTCTGCCCCTCGCAGCTGCTGGCCGACTTCGGCGTCGACCCGAAGACGGATCTCGCCGGCATCACCCACACCTCCCGCGCCGTCGCGCACGAGGCGCTGAAGCGCGGCGACATCGCCGCCCTCGGCGCCAACTATACGAGCTGGACGCGCAACACCCGCGACAAGGACAAGAGCGTTCCGCCCGGCACCTTCCGCGTCATCGCCCGCTCGGGCGACCTGCCGAACGACATGCTGATGGCCGGCGCCCATGTCGACGAGAAGGGCGTCGCCTCCGTGCGCGAGGCGATGCTCGACAAGAAGAACGGCATCATCGAAGCCATCCTGTCGGTCGGCGGCGAGAACGAGCGCTTCCGCGGCATGGACATGGTGGCGATCGAGGACAAGGCCTACGATCCGATCCGCGCGATGTACGGGACGATCGGCTTCCCGCAGTTCTCCGAGTTCGTCGGCAAGTGACGGCGGCGCTCGCGCAGCGTCTCGGCCCCTCGGCCGGGGCGCTTCCTTTCCAGGTCGCCGCCACCGCGACGGCGGCCGGCGAGATCGCCGCGCGCGGCCTCTCGGTCCGCTACGGCGAGCAGCCGCCGGTGTTCGCGGGCGTCGACTTCTCGATCGGTGCCGGCGAGACCGTCGCCCTGATCGGCCGCAACGGCGCCGGCAAGTCGACGCTGCTGCGCTGCTTCCTCGGCTTCGTGCAGCCGGCGGCGGGCGAGGTCGAGCTGTTCGGCGAGACGCTCTCGGCGGCCCGGCAGCGGGCACTGCGCCGATTGCGCGGAAAGATCGGCTTCGTCGCCCAGAAGCACAATCTCGTGCCGCGGCTGTCGGCCCTCAGCAATGTCGTGCACGGCTGCCTCGCCCAGCGGCCCGGCCCCGCCCAATGGCTGCAGGGCTCGGCGCCCCGCGAGATACGCGAGCGGGCGCTCGCGGCCCTCGACCAGGTCGGCCTCGCCGACTTCGCTACGCGCCCATGCGGAACGCTCTCGGGCGGCCAGTCGCAGCGCGTCGCCATCGCCCGCGCCCTCGTCGGCAGGCCGCGCCTGATCCTCGCCGACGAGCCGGCAGCGAGCCTCGACCCGACGGCGGGCGAAGAGGTCATGGCCGCCTTCGCGCTCGTCGCCCGGACCAGCGGGACGACGCTCGTCTTCACCACGCACAACATGGAGCATGCGCTGCGCTATTCCGGCCGCGTGCTGGGCCTCAGGAACGGCACGCTGGCGGTCGACGCGCCCTCGTCCCGGCAGTCGGCGGGGAGCCTGCGTGACCTCTTCGAGTAAGCCCGGACCGGTACTGCCGCCGCGGCTCGCGCTACCATCGCCCGGCGCCTTCGTCGGCTACGTCATCGGCCTCGCGGTCCTCGTCTGGGCGGTGCAGGGATCGGGCTGGTCGTTCTCCGAGCTCGTGGTCGGGCTGCCGGCGCTGGCCGACTTCCTCGGCCGCGCCTTTCCGCCCAGCCTCGAGCGGGTCGGCCCGCTCTCCCGGGCGCTGCTCGAGACCTTCCAGATGGCGCTGGTCGGCACGCTCGCCGGCATCGTGCTCGCGGTGCCGCTGGCGCTGTTCGCAGCGCGCGGCCTGATCGGCAACCGGCTCGTGAACATTCTCGCCCGCGGCATCGTCGCCGTGTTCCGCACCGTGCCGGACCTCGTCTGGGCGCTGATCTTCGTCATCGCCGTCGGGCTCGGCCCGTTCTCGGGCACGCTCGCCATCGCCATCGACACGGCGGGCTTCTGCGGGCGCTTCTTCGCCGAGGCGATGGAGGACGTCGACAAGGGGCCGGCCGAGGCGCTGCGCGCGCAGGGCGTTCGGCAGTCGGACGCGGTCTTCTGCGCCGTGGTGCCGGCAGCGATGCCGAGCTTCATCACCAGCGCCCTGTTCGCGCTCGAGAAATCGACCCGCGCCTCGGTCGTCCTCGGCCTCGTCGGCGCCGGCGGGATCGGCATCGAGCTGAAGGTCGCGATGGACCTGTTCAACTTTCAGACCGCGGCGACGATCATCCTGATGATCTTCGCCCTCGTGATGGCGGTCGAGCAATTCGGCGCCTGGGCGCGCTCGCGCATTCTCCAAGCATGAAGGACGACGCATGAAGACCGACACGGCGCACATCGCCTGGAACCGCCGCTGGGCCACGCCGGACGGCCGCCGCGAGTGGCTCGTCCCCGAGGAGGACGTCGTCGCCGTCACCGAGAAGCTCGCGGCGGAGGGCAGGACGCGCCGCGTGCTCGACCTCGGGTGCGGCGTTGGCCGCCATGCCCTGCACCTCGCCCGGCTCGGCTTCGAGGTCGAGGCGGTCGACCTCGCCGAGGCCGGCGTCGAGGAGCTGCGCAAGTCGGCGTCGGAGGAAGGGCTGACGGTCTCGGCCGCTACCGCGCCGATGACGCGGCTGCCCTTCGCGGACGGCTGGTTCGATTACGTGCTGTCGTTCAACGTCATCTATCACGGCGACGAGAGCATCGTCCGGGCGACGATCGACGAGATCCGCCGCGTCCTGCGCCCGGGCGGCATCTACCAGGGCACGATGCTGTCGAAGCGTCACGGGAAGTACGGGCTCGGCACCGAGGTGGCGCAAAACACCTTCGTGCTGGAGGACGACGAGGACCGCGGCCACCCGCACTACTACTGCAATGCGCGCGAGCTCGTCGGCCTGTTCGCCGGCTTCGAGCCGCTATCGATCGTCGACCGCTCGCACGAGAAGCCGAGCACTTGGCACTGGCACCTCGTCGCCGAGCGCCTGCCGGGCTGACGAGGCTCAGCCGCCCGGGATCGTCAGGGGCCGGCCGGGGCCATCGCC
>JAEZCD010000267.1 GCA_023430145.1 Pseudomonadota bacterium | reverse complement strand
GTCCACAGGCTGCCCGGCTGCTCGACATGCGCATAGGCGAAGAAGCCGATCCAGATCGAGCCGGCGAAGACGGTGAGGACGGCCGCGAACCAGGGGGAGGGGACCGGGTCGCGCCACAGCCGCTCGCGCCGGTAGAAGGCGCGCCGGTTGACGACGAGGAGGACGAACACGAACAGCAGCGGCAGCGCCGATTCCCAGTCGAGGCCCTTCAGCAGCGCGGCGGCGATGCCGAGCGGCAGGAGGATGCGCGCCGCGCGGTAGGCGACCGCGAGCCGCCGGAACAGGCCGCGGGCGATGAGCAGCAGCAGCATGCCGACGACGCTGGCGGTGAGGTCGGCCGCCTCGACGACGGCGAGCGGCACGAAGGCCTGCAGGAGATCGAGGCGCGTTTCGCTGCTGGGCAGGGTGTTGAGGATGAGCAGGGTGCCGCCGGCGACGAAGACGGCGACGCCGAGCACCACCGGCGCGACCGGTCGCAGCGTCGCCGCGAGCACGATGCCGAGCCGGGCGAGCAGGCCGCGGCGGCGGGCGAACTCCACCGAGGCGAGAAGGCCGAGCGCCAGGCCGAACGGCAGCAGGTAATAGACGAGCCGCCAGAGGAGGAGCGCGGCGAGCAGCCGGTCGGCGCCGACCGAGGGCAGGGCGACGAGCAGCGTCGCCTCGATGACGCCGGCCCCGCCCGGCGCGTGGCTCAGCATGCCGAGCGCCATGGCGACGATGAAGATCGCCGCGAAGGTCGGGAACTCGATTCCGGTTCCGGCCGGCAGCAGCACGTAGAGCGCGCCGGCGGCACCGAGAATGTCGGCGAGGCCGATGCCGAGCTGCGCGAAGGTCGAGCGGAAGCCCGGCAGCGGCAGCCGGAACCCGGCCGCCATGACGGCCCGGCGCTTGCCGTAGAGCCAAGCGAGATAGACGGCGATGCCGGCGAGCAGGGCGGCGCCGAGGGCGCGGTTGATGTTCGGCCCGAGCTGGTCGAGGAAGGTCAGCTGCTCGGCCTCGATCAGGAGCCCGAGCCCGAGCACGAAGACGATGCCGAGCCAGAAGGTGAGGCCGGAGACGAGGGTCAGCGCCGCCACCTCGGCGGCCGAGAGTCCCGCGACGGCATAGGCACGGTAGCGCACAGCGGCGGCGACGAAGACCTGGAAGCCGATCGTGTAGGACAGGGCATAGCCGGTGAAGGAGGCGAGCGCCGCCAGCCGGTAGGGCACCTCGTGCCGGCCGATGTGGCGCAGCGCGAAGAAGTCGTATCCGGTCAGCGCGAGGTAGGAGAAGATCGTCAGGAGCAGCGACAGGCCGAGCTGCGTCCAGCCGACGTCGCCGATCGCCCGGCCGACGTCCGAGTAGCTGACGTCGCCGAGCAGCCGCTGCAGCACGACGAGCGCCGTGCCGAACAGGAGGAGGCCGACCAGCGAGCCGACGATTCGCCAGGGGACACGCTCGGCGGCGGCGAGAACTCGGCCGGTCCAGGGTGGGCGCGCCGTGCCGGCCGCCGTGCCCGTCCCGTCGACCGGCGCCTCGGCCGAACTCTGCATTCTGCCGCCCTGGTGATGGAGACTCTTCGGCGATCGCGACCGCCACCCCGGGTCGGAAGCGGGCAGGCCGGTCGGCGTTTGGAAACCATGTCGGGCGTCGGGGCGCAAGGGCCCCGGTCCGCGACATCGGAGGCGTGATCGCCCGGACTGCGAGGCGACCTCAGACCATCATTATCGTGGCGCTCGCTTGCAGATGTGAGCGCATGGCGGCGGCGGCGGAGCTGCGGTTGCGATGCGCGATCGCCTCGACGATGCGGTCGTGCTCGTCGAACGAATGATGGTCCGGCGCCGGCTTCCCCCCGAAATGGTGGATCCGCCGGGATAGAATCGACGCGCGAACGCCGTTGATGACCCGGTAGGTGGCGGCCAGAAGCGGATTGCCTGCGGCTTCGGCGATGAGGTCGTGAAAGCGCGCGTCGAGCAGCCGATACTCGTCCCAGCTCGAGGCGCTGCGCATGCGCGCGACGAGGGCTCGCATCTCCGACAGCTGCGCTGCGTTGGCGCTCTGCGCGGCGAGGCTCGCGAGCTCCGGCTCGATCAGGAAGCGCGCCTGCATGGCCTCTGGAGGGCTCGTCCGATCAGCGATCGCCTCGACCATCGGCGGCGCGCTGCTTCCCGGCCTCAGGAATGTCCCGCGGCCGACGGTTCGGGACAAGCGGCCCTCGGCCTCGAGAACGGCGAGCGCCTTGCGCAGCTCCGCGCGCGAGACGGCGAAGATCGCCGCCAGCCGGCGCTCCGGCGGAAGCCGACCGTCGGGAGGCAGCACAGTGGCCTGCAACCATCGCTCGATCCGGTCCAGCAGCGGACGCTGAAGCTCTTCGTCGGCTCGGTGTCCCAATTCTGCGCTCCACTAAGCGTGCAACTGCAAGAGTATTGCGCCCAACCAGTATGGACAGCTGGTTGGTCTTGGTCAACCAAACGCGAGCGATCAAGCACGTCGCACGGGATATCCCCGGCAGAGTGAATGCGGGACGGCGGGTCCGGGGTGTCGAGGGCGGACAGCACGCCGGCGCTGCGACGCTCTTGCGCAGTCGTGGTCATTCGACCGCACTGGTGGAAAGCTGCCCGGCTCCTCACCTTGAGGGGAGGAGGGGATCTCGTCGCCGGCAGAGAGGGGGGAAGGCTGCCGGTCGGACCGGAGCGAACATGAGACCAGCATCGAAGCTCGCCGGGATGACAGCCGTGCTTCTCGGCGCGATGGCGACCGCGGCAATGGCCGCGCCCGCCGAGATTGCCGCCCGCACTGCGCTGCGCAGCGGCCCTGGAGCGGGCTATCGGGCCGTCGCCACCCTGCCGGCGCACGCCGTCCTCGATATCGGGAAATGCGCTGGCAACTGGTGTCAGGCCCGCTGGAGGGGCGTTGCGGGCTATGTCAGCCTCGCCGCCCTCGCGGTCGCTGCGCCGCCGGTCGTCGATCCCTATGCGGACGAGTGGGACACCGACGATGCGCGGGACAACTGGGTCCGCGTCCGGCGCAACGGCGAATGGATATGGGTGCCGCACGACGATCGAAAGGATCGCGACGACCGCAATCGCAACCGCAACCGCAACGCCGGCACTGACCGTCGTCATAACGCGGCGTCGGCGCGCGGCAATGGCGGCTCCACGATTTGGCTGCCGAGCGGCAACGAGGCCAATCGCAGCGGCAACGACCGAAGCAGCATGAAGGACGGTGGCCGCAATGGCGGCGGTCGGGGCGACGGCGGCGGCCGTGGTGGTGGCGACGGCGGCGGCCGCGGCGGTGACGGTGGTGGCCGCGGCGGTGGCGATGGCGGTGGCGGAGGTGGCCGCGGTCGCTGAC
>JAEZCD010000266.1 GCA_023430145.1 Pseudomonadota bacterium | reverse complement strand
GCGGGGCTCGCGCCGAAACTAAAACGCTCGGGCGGCCGGGCTTCGGGGGGAGCCCCGGCGGCCCTGCCGGCCGTCACCCGAAGGGTACGGCCGGGATCGGCGACAGGCGCGGCGGGCGCCTGCCGGGGGATGCGGCTTGCGCTACTGGCGCGCTTGGGCGGCGGCCTGCATCGCCTCCTCGAGCCGCTTCCTGTCGGCCGCCGACAGCTGCGGCCGGTCCATCTTGACGGTCAGCCTGTTCAGCTTGGCGGTCAGCGCGAAGGGCGGCTTGTAGTCGGTATCGTTGACGCCGGTGAGCGTGTCGGAGCCGATGTCGAAGCTCTCGTCCCACTGCAGGATCATCGGGATGGTGCGCTCCATCTTCCTGGTCGCCACCACCTTGCCGTCGACCTTCAGCGTGCCGGTTCCGGGCCGGCCGACGCCGCTGAAATCATTGTAGGCGAGGGTGCCGGTGCCGAGCCCGTCATAGACGAAGTCGAACTCGATCGTATGCCGCCCGGGCGCGAGCGCATCCGGCCCCTCCCACTTCAGCCGCTCGAGGTCGAACATGTTCCACAGGAACACGGGCTTGCCCTTCAGGAGGTAGAAGCCGTAGCCGCCGAAGCGCCCGCCGGAGGTCAGGATCATGCCCTCCGCACCGCCCTGCGGCACCTCGATGTCCGCGGTGACCGTGTAGGAGGTGTTCAGCAGCAGCGGCGAATCCCCCTGCGGCAGCCCGACCATCGGCCGCGTGTAGACGAACTCGGTGCGGCCGGCCGTGATGTTCGGCCGCGGCGCGACGATGCGGGCCGCCACCGAGGCGTCGAGCGGGAAGACCTGGTACTTTCTCGCCTCGCCGATGAATTTCTCCTTCAGCTCCTTCACCTTGTCCGGGAACTTGGCGGCCAGGTCCTCGGTCTGGCTGAAGTCCTCGTTCAGGTTGTAGAGCTCGAGCACCTGGTTGTTCAGCGGATCGGGATTGGCCGGGCCGAAGGCCTGCCAT
This sequence comes from Pseudomonadota bacterium, assembly GCA_023430145.1. GTDB lineage: Bacteria > Pseudomonadota > Alphaproteobacteria > Rhizobiales > Methylopilaceae > JAEZCD01. Next base: position 16,606 of record JAEZCD010000266.1, on the reverse strand, counting down.
GGCGCCCGATTGACCTTGGTGCTGAGGAACCAGCCCTCGTCGTAGAGCGCCCACTGGCCCATCATCTCGAAATACTGCCGCTCGTGCCGCGAGCGCGCCTTGGCGTTGGCCGCATCGAACGTGTAGGCGAAGCTCGTGCCCTCGACCGGCTTCTGGGCGATGCCGTCGACGATCGCCGGCGCGCCGATGCCGGCCGCCTCGAGGATGGTCGGCACGACGTCGATGACGTGCACGAACTGCTCGCGCAAAGCCCCCTTGTCCTTGATCCGCGCCGGCCAGGAGACGGCCATGTTCTGGTTGATGCCGCCGAGCCGCGAGGCGTTCTGCTTGAACCAGGAGAAAGGCGTGTCGAACATCCACGACCAGCCGGCCGACATGTGGGCGTAGGTCAGCTCGGTGCCCCACACGTCGTAGAACTTCATCTGTACGTCGATCGGCAGCTGGTTGAGGCCGTTGAAGAACGCGACCTCGTTCGGCGTGCCCATCGGGCCGCCCTCGGCGCTCGTTCCGTTGTCGCCGTTGATATAGATGATCAGCGTGTTCTCCAGCCGGCCGAGGTCCTCGAAGGCCTGGATGACGCGGCCGATCTCGTGGTCGTTGTAGGCGGCATAGGCGGCGAACACCTCGACCTGTCGGATGAAGAGCTTCTTCTCCTGGGCGGTGAGCTGGTCCCACGGCTTCAGCACATCGCTCGGCCACGGCCCGAGCTTGGTGTCCTGCGGGATGACGCCGAGCCGCTTCTGGTTCTCGAAGATGCGCTCGCGCACCTTGTTCCAGCCCTCGTCGAACAGGTGCATGCTCGAGATCTTGTCGACCCACTCCTTGGTCGGGTGGTGCGGGGCGTGCGTGGCGCCGGGCGCATACTTGATGAACAGCGGCTTGTCCGGCTGCGTCTGGTGCATCCGGTTCATGTAGTCGATGGCGTCGTCCGCCATCGCCGTGACGAGGTTCCACGTGCCCTCCGGCTTGCCGTCGAAAGGATAGATCTGCGTCGTGTTGCGGAACAGGTTCGGCTGCCACTGGTTGGCGTCGCCGCCGACGAAGCCGTAGAAGTACTGGAAGCCCATGCCGGTCGGCCACTGGTCGAAGGGGCCGACTTGACTTGCCTGGAAGGCCGGCGTGTTGTGGTTCTTGCCGAACCAGGCCGTGTTGTAGCCGTTGTCGAGCAGCATCCGGCCGATCGTCGCCTTGTCGCGATCGATGACGCTGCTGTAGCCGGGAAAGCCCGTCGACTGCTCGGAGATGACGCCGAAGCCGGCCGAGTGGTGATTGCGGCCGGTGATGAGCGCCGCTCGTGTCGGCGAGCAGAGCGCGGTCGAGAAGACGCGATTGTAGCGCAGGCCGCTGTTGGCGATGCGGTCCATCGCCGGCGTCGGGATGACGCCGCCAAAAGTGCTCGGCACGGCGAAGCCGGCATCGTCGGTGATGATCAGCAGCACGTTCGGCGCGCCCGCGGGCGGCACCACGCGCGGCGCCCACCAGGGCGTCGACTGCAGCGCATCATCCTTGATCGTGCCGCCGAAGCTCGGATCAGGCGGCGGCAGCTGCCTGCCGTCGATGGTGGTGGTGGCACTCGGCGCGCCCGCCGTCCCTGTTACCTGCTGGGCCTGCGCTTGGACAAGGGTAAGGACACTCGTTAGTGTTCCAAGCAAAACGAATAGTCTGGCTTTCATCCTATTGCCCCTTGGTTTCGCTAAACCCGTTGACTTCGATGAGTTCCAGTAAAATCCTAATCTTCAAAGCTTCCGGCGCAGCCATGAAAGTCGACGTCGGCTTGCTGTCGCGATGTCGCCATGCCGCCGCTTCACCAGCGCCGTGCCTGGCTGCCGACCACCGGCGTGCGCACGGGTTTCGCCAGCCCGAAGAACACCACGAAGCCGTTGCCGCCGCAGCGCGTCGAAAGGGCTTCGTCGGGGATCTTCGTCAGGCAGACCTCGTCCATGAGGTCGATATTGTTGGCCGCCCACACGTTGCCCGCCGGGTCGACGACCACGCCGGTCAGGAACTGCATTCCCTTGCCGGCATAGCCGGTCTTGGGCGGCGAGATCGGGTCGCCCGTCTTGAGGCCGGGTGGGCAGGTTTCCGTCCTCACGCCGCATAGCTGTGTTAGCGTTTTGCCGAACCCGTTCGCGACCCATACATGATCATTGCCATCGATGGTGATGCCCCACGGTCCGCTGATGCTCCCTCCGCCGTCGAAGGACGGCGCTGGCCCTCGGGTGGCGTCCGGGCGGATCAGGCTGACGCTACCGCCGGGAAACTCCTCGATGATGCGGACCAGGGCGATGAACTTCTCAACGGTCTGGTCGCCGTCGCCAGCCGGCTCCAACCGGCTTTCGAGTTCGCTCCGCAGCTTCATCCGGAGCAGGTCGAGCTTCTCCCTGACGCTCGGCTCGCCCAAGGTATTGGCGACCCAGGCATTGCCTTGGCTGTCGATCGCGATCGCATGGGGACTGTAGCCGACCTCCAACTGCTCGGCCTTGCCGGGATCGCTCGCCGGGAAGCGCGTGATCGTGTTGGAGTTGGCGTTCGAAACGAGGATGCGTCCCTGCAGGTCGACCGCGACGTGGAACGGTCCCTTGACCTGGCACGTCCCGTCTAGGGGCTTGTCGTCGACGGTGCGGCACACGATCCGCGCCCGCGCCGGATCGCCTTTCGGCAAATGAACGATCTGGCTCTTGCTCGAGTCCAGAGCCCACACATCCCCGTCCGGTGTCGTGTTGACGCCCTGCATGCCGCCGAGCTGCCCATTCAGGTCGTAGCCGGCCGCAGGTGACAGCGGCTTTCCGGATCGGTCGAAAACCGAGATCGTCTTGCCGCCGATGCTCGTTACCCACACTTTTCCGTCGCCCGCGATGGTGAGACCCCAGCCGGGAAAATCCACCCCGCCTCCCGTATAGCCTGTCGTCATCGGCGATATGGGCCGGCCGTTCGATGCGATCTCGGAGAGCGTGCCGCCGATCCCCCCGAACATGGTCGACTGCGAGCCGGCCATCTGGTTGTTGGCTGCCCACGCGTCGCCCTCGCCGTCGATGGCGATGCCGCCGAGGCCGGCCAATCCGCCCCCGGCGTAGCGCAACGCAATCGTCCACGTGCTCGGGGCGAAGAGGAGATAGGGGCGGAACGGTACAGCACTGGAGCCCGGCCCTCGCCGAGAGGGATAAACGTGGTCCAGAACCGCGAACAGCTGGGCGGGAGCATTCCAAGGATGGAGCGCGATGGCCTCCGCAGCAGTCAAGGTGTCTGTCGGAGGAGCGCCTCCCGGGGGCGTCGATGCCTCGAACAGCCTTTCACAGGCATCCGGGCTTGCGCGCGTAACGCAGCCCGCAAGCAGGCCCGCCAGCGTATTCAATGTCGCCAGAGAGGTGGTCTGCGTGCTGTTCAGAGGATCCTGGATCGCCGATCCCAATCCGCCGGTGGCGAGATCCACGAGGTTGGGCACATTGCCGGCAGCAATCTTCAAGCCGAGTGCATGGCCGCTGAGTGCTCCGCCCTTCAGGAACTGCGCGCCCGTCCAGACCGAGGCCACGGTCGTCAGCTCGTTGACGATCACTTCTTTCGGGGCGCTTGTGCCCAGCGTCGCCATCAAGGCGATGGCCGGATTCGCTCCGCGGGTGCCGGCGATCTTCGGCTCGCCACCCCTGGCGGTCAGATAGAGCACGCCGCCGTCGGCGCTCGCGGGCGTGAAGTCGAGACGAAACGCGCCGTCTTCGCCTGTGCTCGCCTCCGACAGCTTGCTTGGGGCTCCCTCGCCTGCGGCCCACAGGGTCACCGTCGACTTTGCGATGGGACCGCCACCGCCGCTCACTTTGCCGGCAATCTCCTCGGCTGAGGCGGTCTGCCCGAAGGCTGCCACGGCGAATGCGACTGCAAGGGATGGCAGGCGCATGGTGAATCACCTCCGCTGAATGCACCGGACCGAGGCCGCGATTCCTCCGCTGCCATCGTCTCTTTTTGCCACCGGGATAGGCCAAATGGCAGTGGCTCCAGCGACGCCCGACTGATGGCCTTTAGAGCCGAGGGGCCATCGCTGCTTGACATTTGATGCCGGGAAACGGCCGCCGCCAACGCATTGCTCGGCCCCCGGGGCATAGACTCGCCGAACCTCGCCGAACTGCAGGCCGTCCCCGAGGATGGACACGGCCGCAATCGCGACAAGCGCCGGCCTACGATACCCGCAGCACCGGCGGCGGCTCCCAGGAGCCCTGGCCGGGCGGCAGGATCGAGGGTGCCGCCTCCTTCGGCCAGTACATGCGCATCATGGCGATGAACGGCCCCTTGGGCGCCGGCAGCCAGTTCGCCTCCTTGTCCTTGCCAGGCGACTCGTTCTGGAAATAGAGGGTCAGCGAGCCGTCGGCGTTGAAGGCCGGCTTGTCGCGCATGCTGACGGTGAACTTGTTCAGCGGGTTCGGATAGAACCACCAGCCGCCGTCGATGATGTACATGGTGATCGACCAAAAACCGTCGACCGGCGGCGTGCGGCCCTTCGGGAAGGTCACCGTGTACTTGTTGGTGCCGTCGAGCGGGCGGCCTTCGCTGTCCTGGGCGGCGTAGGGATAGACCGCGTCCTGCGGCAGGTTGGCCGGCCAGCCGAAGGCGGCGATCAGCGCCCGCTGCAGATAGTTCGTGCCGTAGGCGCCGGCGGCAGCCGGGATGTGCCAGCCGTTGCGCAGGAAGCCGGACGTGCTCTGCTGGGCGAAGATCGTCGCCTGCGCGGCGTCGGGCACCTTGTCGAGCGCGGCCGCGTCGCCGCATCGAACCGCGATAGGTCGAACGGCCGGCCGGGCACGAGGCCGATCTTGGCCATGCGGGCGAGGATCGGCGCGTCCTCGGGCGCCGGCGGGGCGGCGCCGCCCATCAGCCGGGCCATCATGTCGAAGTAGCCTTTCAGGCCGAGCCCGTTGATCACCTGCTGCGGCTTGTCGGTCATGCTGAAGCCGGGATTCGGATCGACCGGCGGGGCCACGTAAGTGAAGGGCCTGCCCCAGGCGCTGAGCGGCACGAGCTTGTACTCGGCCTGCAGCGCGTTCACCGCGGCATAGTCCGCCTCGGTGCCGTTGGCATAGGTGCGGCCGAGGATCAGGAAGTAGCGCGTCGGCGACTTGATCTCCTTCATGCCGGCCGGAACCTCGCCTTGCCAGCCGGGGCCGGTGATCAGGTAGGTCGCCGCCTGCCCGCCGGTCGTCCGGCTGCCGGGAACGGTGATGACCGGCATCCACAGGCTGTACATCGGGAACAGGTAGTAGCGGTCGCCCATGTCCGGATGCGAGAAGACGGTCGGCTCCTTGCCGAGGTCGATCCAGGCGAGCGAGTAGAGCGTGTCGGCGTTCGGCGCCGAGACGCCCCGAAAATCGCCGGGCGGATAGCGCTTGACGTTGATGAACTGGCCCATCGGCGCATGCAGGCCCGCGACGGCCGGCACGTTGCTCATCTGCACGCGCGTGACTTCGGTGGTGATCAGCGAGTAGCCGTAGATGTAGGCGTCGGTGGCGATCTGCACGGCCTCCGACTGCGCGACCGGCGGCATCTCCGAGACCTGCGCCAGCGCCGTTTCCCGCGACATGAGCAGAGCCGGCGCGGCGAGCGAGCCGGCCGTGAAGGTGCGCCTCGTGACTTTCATGCGATGTCTCCTGATCGAAGCTCGGTAACGGACCGGAGCGAGGCGCCGGTCTCATCGGCCGGCCCCGTCGGGCGCCAGAGGAAATCGATTTGCGCGGCGCCGCTTGACATGCGACGCCAGGTTTCGGACCTCCGGTGATCGTCCATCGTTCCGGGCCGGAGAGGGCGACGGCTCGCCGGCCGTCCGCGGCTCCCGGCCTCAGGCATCCTTTCTTGACATTCCGTGACACGGGCTCGACTTTTGCCGCCAATTCGGGGACAAAGCCTGTAGTGGGAACGCAGTCGCCTACCTTCGTGGCGTCGAGTCGGGACGGTCTCCATGTCGGTCGCCTATGCGGGTACTGAGCCGAGCCGCTTCCCGCCGATAGCCGTCTACCGCGCAGGATTGGGCCGCAGGCTGCCGCTCGGCGCGGTCCGCATGGGACCGATCATCGCCACGCCGGCGGTGCTGCGCGATTTCGGCGTCGATCCTTGCCCGATCCTCGGGGCGGTCGGCCTTCCGCACGACGTCTTCGACGACCCGGACAACACCTTGCCCTATCCGGTGTTCTGCCGGCTCATCTCGCTCTGCACCGAAGCGATCGGCCGCGACGATTTCGGCCTCCTGATCTGCGAACGCACCGGCGCCTCCAATCTCGGCCTTGTCGGCTTTCTCCTGAAGCAGGCCCCGGACGTCCGCACGGCGCTGAACGATCTCGTCCGCTACCTGCATCACCACGATCGCGGCGCCGTGCCGTTCCTGACGGTGGCGGGCGGCGAGGTCCGGCTCGGCTACTCGATCCTCGAGCCGCAGATGCCGGCGACCGAGCAAATCTACGATGGCGCGCTGGCCATCGGCTGCAACATCATGCGCGGCTTCTGTGGCCCGCATTGGACGCCGGTCGAGGTGACGCTGTCGCGCCGCCGGCCGCCCTCGCCGGCACGCTACGAACGCTTCTTCGGCGCGCCCGTCCGGTTCGGCGCCGAGCAGAGCGCGCTGCTGTTTCCGGAGCGCTGGCTCGACACGCCGATCGAGAGCGCCGATCCGGCGCTGCGGCGCGTGCTGCAGGAGCAGGTCGATCTGTTGGAGGCGGAGGAAGCCAGCAGGCTCGCCGAGCAGGTCCGCCGACTGCTGAGAACCTGCCTCCTCACGCGCAACGGCTCGCTCGAGGACGTCGCCGGCCTTCTGAAGGTCCCCAAACGGACGCTGACGCGGCGGCTCGAGGCGGAAGGCACGACCTTCCGCCAGATCTCCGAGGAGATCCAGTACGAGATCGCCCGGCAGCTGATCGAGAACACCTCGATGACGATGACCGAGATCGGCCTCGTGCTGCGCTATTCCGAGGCGAGCGCCTTCAGCCGCGCCTTCCGGCAATGGGCCGGCACCACCCCGCGCGAGTGGCGGACCCGGCATCTGGCCGTAGCCCGCATGCGGGCCAACTGAGGGCGCGCTCGCCCGAACCGGGACGGGCGCTCGTCCCGCCCTTCGCGACGATCGCTCCGGTGGCCGGCCGGCCGGAAATCGCCGGCCGGGCGCGCCGTCCCCTTCAGCCGGCCGGCTCGATCTCGCTCGGCCGCCAGCTCTTGTCGAAGAACGACGGCAGCGGGCTGTAGAGGCGCAGGATCGTGAACCAGCCCTTGCCTGGCATCGTTTGTATCCAGTTGCCGCGTGGCACGCCCGCCGGCTGGCTCGGCCCGAACCAGATGGTCGTCGAGCCGTCCGCGCTCGCCTCCGCCGCCGGCGAGGGATAGGACTGGCTGCCGGCGCGCGGGAAGCGCTGCGGCGTGTCGAGCATCGAGCGCGTCTGGTTGTCGTAGAGCGTGAGCGACCAGAAGGCGCGGGCGGGAATGTTCGGCGGCAGCGTCACCTTGTAGGTCCTGGCGCCGTCGAACGGAGCGTCGTTCTTGTCGAGGAAGTCCATCAGGTACTGCGAGCCGACGTCCGGGATGCGCATGATCATGCCCGGCGAATCGAGCGTGTAGCCGTAGTAGAACGCCGTTCGCGAATCGAGCGTGCGTGCGCCGGTCGGCGGCAGCGGCACGAACATGCCGCGCTCGAAGAGGGGCGGCGGCGTCTCGAAGAAGGCGCCGCCCTCCCACAGCATCGATCCCCACTTGGAGCCCGGATAGTAGGCCCAATCGGGATGGCTGACGGCGTAACGCCAGTTCAGCGTCCGTCCCGCGGCATTCCCGACGGCGGCCGCCTCGCCGAGGATCTTGCGCATCCGCGCGTCCGGATTGAACGGCTTGCCCTTGACGATGCCGATCGCCGCCAGCTGCCCGGCGAGCTCGACGTCGTAGCTCGTCGCCGGCTCGTCCTGGACGTTGGCGTTGATCATCTCGAAGAAGGAGTAGTCGCTCGGCGGTATCGTGTTGAACGCCTTGCCGCTCACCTCGACGATCTTCGTCGGCGGAATCGGCGGCTCGTCGGCGAGCCGAACCTCGCCCTCCAGCGCCGTGGCGATGCTCGTGCCGTAGGCGCCGGGGGTATACGGGTAGATCTTGATCGTGCTCTTGATGAGGTCGACGGTCGGCTTCGGGTCGTTGTCGGTCAGGAAGGCGCGCGCCGCGTACAGCACCCGCATCGTCTTCGATCGCGCGACGAAGAAGCCGCCCTCCGGAAGCGGGCCGTCATAGCCCGGCGGAAGCAGCAGGTACTTGCCGCCCTGGCCCCGATCCGGCCCCGGAAAGCCGATGTCGATGATCCAGGAGAACCACATGTCGTTGATCGTGCCGAGCCCGTTCGGGGGCTGCTCGACGACCATCGGCCCCTTGGTCAGATCGACCGCGGCCAAGTAGTAGACGGTGTCCGCGTTCGCCGTCAGGAACAGCGACTTCGCGTCCATCAGATCGGAGAATATTGCGACCGTGTTGTCTCCGACCCCGATGCTTCTGAAGCCCTGGCGAATCGCGTAGGCGGATGCGCCGCGGAAGCTGTTGTCGAAGACGTTCAGCGCTGCGGTGAACGCGAGCGCATCGCGAACCTTCTCGGCCGTCGCTACGCTCGGCACACCGTCCTTGAAGTCGAGCGTCCCGATGGGAGACTCGACCCGGTCGGGCGTCGAGAGCGACTTCAGCGTCTCCGGAGAAACCTGTGCGACAGCCGAACCTGCAGAGGCGAGTGCCGCGGCGAGAAGAACCGCTGCCGTAGACGTCGGCCGGGCGCCGCCGAGGCGAGGTGGAAACAGCATTGCCGACTCCGGGTCTTGCGGTGTGCGAAATCTACCGACCGACGAAGGACTTTTTCGGAGGCGGGCTCCTTCCGGCAACGTGCGGTGATGTCGCGGCGACCAGCCGACACCGCCCCGCCCGCCTCCAGTCTGATCGAGGGCGCCGCCGGCGGCGAGTCCGGAATAAAGAAACGCCAATCGCTTCGCCCCGCCGCGCAACACCACAGGGTGCTCGTGGGCGAGGCGAAGCCTTTCATGGGAAGGATGCTTCCACTCAGCCCTTCCGGATCACGGGTGGCCACCAGGAACCGTCGAGAACCGAAGGCGGGTTCTCCTTCGGCCAGTAGAGGCGGAACATCGGAATGAAGGGCCCGTCGGGAGCGGGCAGCCAGTTCGACTCCTTCTCCGGGCCCGGATTGTCCTTCTGGAGATAGAGGTCGATCGTGCCGTCGGCATTTGCCTTCAGCGCGTTTCGCTCGCTCAGCGTGTAACGATTGAGCGGGTTCGGAACGAAGAAGTAGCCGCTGTCGTACATGGTGAGCGACCAGAAGCCGTTGGCCGGCGGCAGATCGTCCTTCGACTTGAAGCGGATGACGTAGTTGTTCTTCGAAGCGTCCAGCTTATGCCCGTCGGCATCGGTGAGGCCGACCGGATAGACCGCGTCCTTCGGCGCGTTGGCCGGGATGCCGAATGCCGAGAGCCAGGCGCGCGCCATGTAGTCGGTGCCGTAATGACCGACCTTGAGGTTGATGAGCCAGCCCTGATTCACGACGCCGGACCTCGCCGTGTAGGCCGCGATCTTCTCCCATGCCGCCTTCGGCGCCTGCGCGATTGCCTCGGCGATGGCCGGATCGAGCTTGGCGAGGTCGAAGTCCTTGCCGGGCACGAGGCCGATTCGGGCGATCCGCGCGAGGATCGGGCCGTCCTCGGGGGCGGGCGGATTGGCCTTCATCAGCTCCGCCATCCAGCCGAAATAGGCGGCCGCGTCGAGCGCGTTGACGCTGTCGCGCACCGACCGCTTCATGTCGACCGTCGGGTCGACTTTGCCCGGCGGCGGAACGTAGGGCTTGCCCCAGGAGCTGAGCGGGTAGAGCTTGAACTGATCCTGCAGCGCCCAGACGGCCTCGTAGTCCTGGCGCGTTCCCGTGGAATAGGTCCGCCCGAGGATCCACAGGGACGCCGTCGGCGACTTCACTTCCTTGGCGCCGGCCGGAAGCGTGCCGCTCCAGCCTGGGCCGGTGATGACATAGGTCTGCGCCTTCTGACCGGTGGTGCGCGAGCCCGGATCGAAGATCACCGGCACCCATGCATCATAGAATTCCCAGACATAGTACCGGTCGCCCATGTCGGGCCAGCTGATCACCCAAGGCTCCTTGGACAGATCGACGAATGCGTTCGAGTATAGCGTGTCGGCATTCGGCGCGGTCACGTCGCGATACGCGGCTGAAGGATATTCGCGCAGATTGGCGAACTGTCCCATCGGCGCCCGCGTTGTGCCCGGCTTCTCGACGTTGGTGATCACCTTGCGCGACATCTCGACCGAGATGAGCGAATATCCGTAGATATAAGCCTCCTCGGCGATCGTCTTCGCTTCCTCGGGCGTGATGGATTGTGCCCGTGCTGGCAGCGCGCAGGCCGCGAGCGAGATCGCCGCGACAGCGATCGTCTTCGTCACAGTCTTCACCAGATTCATCAGGCTCCTCGTACGATAGCGATATCTGCGGTACACCCGGCCCCAACGCTCTCGGCGCCCGGCCGCGTGGCTGACGATTTTCTCTCGATCTGCGAGGATCGGCGAATCACTTCATCTGGATGCCGAGCTTGGCCCGCTCGTCCTTGAAGACGACGGCGATCGCCTCGATGATCTTCTTGTCGCGGTTGGCCTTGCAGTAGACGATCACCTCGTGCTCGACGAGCTTTCCTTTCTTGAAGTCGGCGTAGTGCTTGCGAGCGAGACCGTTGTACCAGCCGCTGTACCAGGCCGTGAGCAGGTCGGCGTCCTGCTGGTAGGTGTCGGCGAGCTGCGCGCAGGTCAGCGCCTGGACGTCCAGGAAGCCGTTGGCGTCGACATAGGCCGAGAGTGGGATCGGCGCCCCGGCGGGCGGCGGCGGCGTCTGGGCGAAGGCGGGCGACGAGAGGCCGGCGAGCGCGGCGGCGAGCATCGTGAGACGCATGTCGGTTATCCTCGGGGATCCCTGTCCCGGTTGGCGGCGAGAGGCCTCGAGGCACGGCTCGGCGCCGGCCTCGAGGAGCGTGGCACGGTTCGGCGGTATCAGTAGCAGGGCGGGTACGGATAGTATCCGCAGGCCGGCCGATAGTACGGATACGGGTAGGGAGCCGCATAGGCCGCCGCCGCGGCGCCCGCGGCGACCGCTCCGGCCGCCGCCGCGCCGTACCAGGCGCCGCGAAAGGCCGCGCGCCGAGCGCCGCCCGCGAAGGAGAGCGGCGTGAACGGCCGGCCGATGATGTCGATGAACAGCGCCGCCGCGCCGTCGCCGCCCTTCAGGTCGCCCTCGAGCACGCTGACGTCGAAGGTCAGCGTGGTGCCCTCGAGCTTCGGCGAGCGCAGCGTCACGACGGCGTCGGCGACCGAGTCCGCTTCCTTGTTGAAGACCGAGACGGTGGCGTTCGGCGGGTCTTTAGCGAAGCTGTCGCTGCCCTCGCCCCACTCCTCGACGAAGTGCTTGGTCAGGACATGCCCCGCCGCGCGCACCGGCCGGTCGGCGAACATCACCGCGCTCGGCGCGATGCCGGTGAGGACGAGCTTGTCGCCTTGCAGGGTGGCGCCCTGGGAGTTGAGCACGAAGAGCGCCGGCTCCATCACCGCCCTGCCGGTGCCGATCTTCTTGTGGGCGGGGTGGCTGATGGCGTTCGGCGCCTGCTGCGCGGCGGCGCCACCGATGGCGAGGCAGAGCAGCGCCGCGGCGAGGCTGGAACAATGGAACAGGCTGGGCATCCGTCCTCCTTCGACCGGCGACGCCGGCTCGCTTTGCGAACGATCGGGCCTCCAGAGGGGGCCGCGTCGCGCCGAAGGAAAGCCGGATGCGGCTGCTGCCGCTTGACAGTTGGCGCCGCCAAATCGACGCGGCGAGCCGAAGGGGTCGCGCCGCCGCCGGGCCGATCCTCCTTGTTCCGCTTGCGACGCCTATGCACTCAGAACTTGCCGGAGACGCTGGCGTAGAGGGCGTTGCCCATCGTGCGGTTCTTCACCCAGAACTCGGGCGCCCAGCTCGCCTGGACATAGAATTCCGACTTGTCGGTCTTGATGGTCCACTTCATGAGCGGGCCGATCGAGTAGGACTGGCCCTTGAAGCCGTCGAGCCGTTTCGGCAGGCATTTGCACTCGTCGTCCTCGAACTGGTAGAGCACCGAGCCGAAGACGCCCATGCCGAAGGATTCGTTGAAGTATTTCGTGGCCGTCACGTCGAGATGGCCCATGGCGCCGCTGGTGTAGTTGGTGGCCGGGTTCTCGAGGTTGATGTCGACCCCGGCGGCGGTCGTGAAGTCGAAGCCGACGGACGGGTCGAACCACGTATAGGCGACGTTCGGCGAGAAGGTCCAATAGTTCAGGCCGACCTGGGCGAACGACTTCTTCTTGTACTCGCCGGTCGGCGCCCAGACGCGCAGGCCCATCGAGAAGAAGTTGGGACCGGAGTTCCAGCCGAGCACGACCGGCGTCAGCATGATGTCGCCGAGGCCGTCGAGCTCGTCGGTACGCTCGCGGGCGAACGGGCCGAGCGAGAGGCGGGCGCTCGCGGTGGTCTTGCCGATCGGCACCGTGATGGCCGTGCCGAGGGTCGCGCCGAACACCTTGAAGTCGGGAACGAACTGAACGGTGCCCGACGCCGAGATCATGTCGGCTTCGAAGCCGGCTCTGAGCTTGGCGCCGATCGGGATCTGCGTCTGCGCGCTCGCCTTGCCGGAATAGTAGAAATTGTTGCTCGACCAGTAGAAGCCCGGATAGGGCGGCACGATGGCGCCGCCCGGGCCGGCCCAGAGGCCGACGAGATAGCGGCCATAGGCCTGCTCGGTCGCTGCCGCCGGCATGGCGGCGAGGGCAGAGGCTCCGAGGCCGAGCGCCAACGCCGCTGCGGCGCGCCGTGCCATCCTGGTCCGCATCTTCGCCATGTTCCCCCCCCACCTCTTACCCGGATTCCGTCGGCATGAATCGGCGAGACGAGAGCGCAGGGTGCCGAGCGCCGATTGACATGTGAAGCCGCCACTTTGACCGATGTGGCTGAAATCGGGCGAACGAAACGTGGCCGAAGCCTGCTTGACGCGCGGCTGTGGCTTTCCTGCACCACGCGACGCAGCGCCCACGTGCGGATGGCGCGGAGCGACGGGCGCGTCAGTGGTGGCGACGGGGTCGACCTTCAACTAGACAGTGAAGGTCGACCACCCGGAAGCGCGCGCGAGCCGCCCAGATATTGGAGCGCCAGGATGTCCGAGCACGACGCGCCTGCCGCCCAGACAGGTGCCGAAGCGGGGATGAGCCGCCGGGTGCTGCTTGCCGGGCTGGGGAGCGCTGCTCTCGCCCTGCCGGTGACCCGCGTCGCCCATGCTCAGCCGCACGGCCATTCCACGCCCACCCCGTCCGCTTCCGCAGGGCCTGCGACCGGGAGCGGCGCTCCGCTCGTCGAGCCGGAGGTTCGGCGCGCCGCCGGCGGCGAGCTGCGCACCACGCTGCGCGTGGACTACACGTACAAGGACATCGGCGGCTACCGCCTCCACGTGCGCAGCTACGAAGGAACGATCCCGGCACCGACCCTTCGCGCCAGGCCGGGCGACGTCCTGCGCATCACGCTCGTCAACGATCTGCCGCCGAACCGGGACAACGAGCCCGCCGACGCCACCATCCCGCACCATTTCAACACCACCAACTTTCACTTCCACGGCGGGCACGTCGATCCGGGCGGCATATTCGACAACATCTTTCGTCAGATGGAGCCGGGCCAGACCTACGATATCGTCATCGAGATTCCGGACGACCATCCGCGCGGCACCTACTGGTATCATCCGCACCGCCACGGCGGCGCCGACATCCAGATCGCCAGCGGCATGGTGGGCGCTCTGATCCTCGAAGGCGATTTCGATACAGTTCCGGAAATCGCCGATGCCGTCGAGCGGACGCTCGTGCTGAGCACAGTCGTGTTCGACGAGTATCGCACCGTGGAGCGTTTCGAGACCGTGTGGCCCATCACGGCGGCACGCTTTCTCGCCGTCAACGGCCAGCGGGCGCCGACGATCGCGATGCGCCCGGGCGAGCTCCAGCGCTGGCGCCTGCTGCACGCCGGCTACCAGGACGACTATTCCTCGAGCTCGAGAAGCATGGGCTGCATGTCATCGCTTTCGACGGCACGGCTTTGCCGGCCGTGCGCAGTCACGACCGCCTCCTGATGGCGCCCGGACAACGGGCGGACGTGCTGGTCCAGGCGGGGGCGCCCGGCACCTACGCGCTGCAGTCGCTGCCGCACGACCAGGGCTATCCGTCGCCGCCCGGCCTGTTCGCGACGGTCGTGGTATCGGGCGAGCCGAAGCCGATGCCGCTTCCGCAGACCCTGCCGGCGCCGCCGTTGGAGACGATCCAGGATGCCGAGTCACCAATCGCCGGACCGTCCGGTTCTCGGCGAACCTGCCCGAAGTCGAGCCCGCGTCCAAATGGCCCGAGTTCCGCTTCTTGATCGATGGAAAGCTGTTCGATCACGAGCGGGTCGATCATCGCGTTCGTCTGGGCGCGGTCGAGGAGTGGACGATCGTCAACGACCACTTCGACGACCACGTCTTCCACATTCACGTCAACCCGTTCCAGGTCACGAAGATCAATGGCCAGCCGGTGGAGCCGATGTGGCGCGACACCGTCATCCTGCCGCGCAGCGGCAGCGTGACGGTCCGCTCGCGATTTCTGGACTACACGGGAAAATACGTCCTGCACTGCCACATGATGAACCACGAGGAGCTGGGCATGATGCAGACGGTCGAGGTGTTCCGCGATTAGGCCCTCATCCGCGCCCGCGGGTGCGTGGCGGCGTGCACGGCGATGAGGCGCGAGGCGTCGACCTCGGTATAGAGCTGCGTCGTCGACAGGCTGGCGTGGCCGAGCAGCTCCTGGATGGCACGCAGGTCGCCGCCACGGGCGAGCAGGTGCGTCGCGAACGAGTGCCGGAGCGCGTGCGGCGTCGCCGTCGCAGGCAGGCCGAGCGCGCCCCGCATGCTCTGCATGGCGAGCTGGATTATCCGAGGCGATAGCGGGCCCCCACGAACGCCGACGAACAGTGGCCCGTCCGCTTTAAGGCGGTAGGGGACGAGCGACAGGTACTCCTCGATTGCCGCCCGCACCGGGGTGATCACCGGCACGCCGCGCGTCTTGCCACCTTTGCCGAGCACGGTGAGGGTCGCCGGCACCCCGCGCAAAACCTCCCCGGCGCGGATGCCGAGCGCCTCGGAGATGCGCAGGCCGCAGCCGTAGAGCAAAGCGAGGACGGCGGCGTCGCGCGCCAGCACCCAGGGCTCGCGCTCCTCGCCCGCCCGCGTCTGCGCATCCGTCACCGCCCGGGCATCGGCGGCCGGCAGCGGCTTCGGCAGCGTGCGAGGGAGCTTCGGCGAGCGCACCGCACCGAAGGCGGCGCCGTCCGCGAGGCCTTTTCGTGCGAGGAAGCGTGCGAACGACCGGGCGGCGGCGAGCGCGCGCATCAGCGAGCCGCTCGACAGCCCCTCGTTGCGGCGCGCTGCGAGATAGGCGCGGACGTCGCGTGGGGCGAGGGCGCGGATCTCGGGCAGTCCCGGGGCGCCGCCGAGATGGCCTTGCAGGAAGCCGAGCAGGGCGCGGCAATCCCGCGCGTAAGCCTCGACCGTGTTGGGGGAATAACGCCGCTCGGCGGCGAGGTGGCGCAGCCACTCGGCATAGAGCCCCGCGAGCTCGGCCGAGGCCGGCAGCCCGAGGGTTTGTGGTGGGAGGGGGCGATTCGCCATGCCAGCCAGTGTGCCGCGGCTGGCTTTACGAAGCATTGCCCATGCGAAAGGGGCGGAGACCGAGCCCCGCCCCTTCGTGTGAATGACGGAGCCGCTACTGCTCCGGATACATCGGATCGGCCGGCGGGTAGGCCGGATCGCCAGGCGGGACCACGTAATCCCGCGCAGGCTCGGTGTAGACAGTGCTCGGGCCAGGATTGCCGAAGCTGCCGACCGGCCCGTCATCGCCCTGGCGGGCGGAGTCGGGCACCTCGCGATCGTTGTTCGGGCGGATCGAGTCGGTGTCGTAGCCGGGCGGCAGGCCGCGCTCGTTCAGGCCCGGCGCGGGTCCGAGCGACTGGGCGAAGACCGGCGCCGTGGTCCCGGCGAGCAGGGCGAGTCCGATCAATACGTTACGCATAGTTCACATCTCCTCGTCAGCGCGCGCGCCGTGCTCCGCCGCAGCCCCGCGGGGGCCATGGCTGCCGGTCGTCGCGGACCGGCGGAACGGGCTGATTTCGGCACGCACCTGCCGGGTCAATGACCACCGCCGCGGACTGTTCCCGCCCGGCGGCCGATCGCCGCGGCGCCGACGGCATCGTGACGTCAGGCCGATCGCGTCCGACGCACCGCGTCGCGCCAGCCGGCGAGCTTTTTCTCGCGCGCCGCCTCGGGCATCCCGGGGGAGAACCGCCGGTCGAGCTTCCAGGAGCGCGCGAACTCGGCCGGCTCCGGGCAGACGCCGACCGCGAGGCCGGCGAGGTAGGCGGCGCCGAGCGCCGTGGTCTCGGCGATCACCGGCCGGTCGACGGGCGCGGCCAAAATGTCGGCGACGAACTGCACCGTCCAGTCCGAGGCGACCATGCCGCCGTCGACGCGCAGCACCGCGT
>JAEZCD010000260.1 GCA_023430145.1 Pseudomonadota bacterium | reverse complement strand
CCCTCGTCGCCCGCGACGGCGGCGCCGAGGCGGCGCGCGCCCTGCTGCCGCACCGGCGGTTCCTGATCGCCGATGCCCGCGATGCCTGCATCGTCTACGGCGTCCGAGGGCGCAGCTTCGTCGCCCTCGGCGACCCGATCGGCGCGCCGGACCGCGACGCCGAGCTCGTCTGGGCCTTCCGCGATCTGGCCGAGCGCCACGGCGGCTGGCCGGTGGTCTACGAGGCGAGCGAGGAGCGGCTGCCGCTCTACACCGAGCTCGGCCTCTCGGCGGTGAAGATCGCCGAGGAGGCGCGCATCGACCTGCCCGACTTCGCGCCCGCGCTCGCCGCCGAGCTCGCCGAGGCGCCGCAGAGGGCACGGATCGAGACGGCTATCATCCGCGCCGCCGACCTGCCGCCGATGCTGCCGCGGCTCGCCGAGGTGTTCGATGCCTGGGCGGCCGCCGAGCGGCGCGACAAGAGCCTTCTCGTGCCGGAGTTCGACGGCGACTACATCGCCCGCTTCGACGCCGTCATCGCCCGCCAGCGCGGCCGGCTCGTCGCCTTCGGCAGCCTCGTCGCCGGGTCGCGCAGCGAGGACATGGCGATGTTCCCGGTGCATGTCCGGCCGGAGGGCCGCAAGGCCGTGATGCGGGCGCTGCTGCTCGGCGGCATCGAGCATGCGAGGCGCCGCGGCTGCCGCTGGTTCGACCTCGGCACAGCGCCGCTGCCGGCGGTGCCGGCCGATTCGCCCTTGCCGAGCCTCTCGCCCTCGCGCGTCCGCGCCTTCCGCTACGGCGGCTTCTTCGAGGAGGCGGAGGATCTGCGGCGCTTCAAGCAGCGCTTCCGGCCGGTCTGGCGTCCCCGCTATCTCGTCTGCCCGGGCGGCATCGCCCTGCCGCAGATCCTGCACGAGGCCGCGCTGCTCGCCGAAGGCCGCAGCGCCGAACGCAAGCGACGGGCTCCACGCCTGCTGCGCTTCGGCCTGACATCGCGACGTCGATCGTCGGAGAACTGACTTCGGACCCCGGAGCGGCTATGGTCCCGCGAATGCCCGAATCAATCGATCGGTGGCAACCGTAAGTTTCTGCTGGGGTTTTTCTTCGCTGCGCGCGTGCGGCCAGATCATGGCGAACGTCAAATCCACTCCCCCGCCCGGAGTATCGGCTCATGCACTTTCTGGCCCGTAGCCTCGCTGCAAGCCTGCTGTTCGCCTTCGCCCTGCCGGAGCCGATCGCGGCCGCCTCGGACGGGCCACAGGTGCAGAGCATCGCCAAGAAGTCGGTACGGCGCTCGTCCCGAAAGCCGGTCGAGGCGCCGCTGCCACGCCCCAAGGGAATGAGCGCCGAGGAGACGAGCGTCGCCTTCGGCTCGCCGGCCGGCGCGTCTCACGCCACGGGAGCCGTCACCGCGGCCGGCACGCCGACGCCGCCCGCGGCGGCGGTCGAGACCGAATCGCCCCTGGCGGCGCTTCCCAAGGATCCTGCGGCAGCCCGCACGCAGCTGCGCACCTATTATTCCGTCTCGGTGCTTGCCGACCGCTGCAGCTTTCCGGTGACCACCCGGGAGGGCCACCTGCTCGACCGGGTGGTCGGCGCGCTCGAGCGCCAGCTGAAGCTCTCCGACCAGCAGGCCGACGCGCTCTATTCCGATGTCGACATGACGCTCTACAGCAAGGGCGGCAGCAAGCTGTGCCTTCCGGAGGGCGATCAGGCGCGCATGTTCCGAGCTACGCTGGACAAGCTGCATTGACCCTGACGCCCGCGGCTCCGTCGCCCCGATCGGCCGTCTTGCAATTGTCGCGTTCGCTTCGTATTGCCCGATCCATCGTTCCGATTTCGCCCGCTTTCAGACACTGGTTCCAGAGATGCCACCCCTGCCGGAACCGAACGGGAAGCCGAACGGGTCGCGCCTGCTCGACGAAGCGCGATTTCTGAGATCCTGGCTCGAGAAGCCGCTCGTCACCGGCGCCGTCAGCCCTTCCGGCCGCGCGCTCGCGCGCTGCATGGCGCGCCATGTCGACCCGCACGCCGCGGGGCCGGTCGTCGAGCTCGGTCCCGGCACCGGCTCGGTCACCGAAGCGCTGCTGGAGCGCGGCGTACCGCCCGAGCGGCTGATCGCGGTCGAGTTCAACGCCGAATTCGTGCCGCTGCTGGAGGCGCGCTTCCCCGGCATCCGCGTCGTGCGCGGCGACGCCTACGCGGTGCGGGAGGTGCTCGGCAGCTTGCTCGACCAGCCGGTCGGCGCCGTCGTCTCCAGCCTGCCACTACTGACGCGGCCCGTCGAGGCGCGGGTCCGGCTGCTCGAGGACTGCCTGCAGATCGCCGGTCCGAACGCGGCCTTCATCCAGTTCACCTACGGCCTCGTCCCACCCATCCCGCGCGACGCGATGCGCGGGGTGACCGCCTCGCCGAGCCCGCGCATCTGGTGGAACCTGCCTCCCGCCCAAGTCTGGATCTATCGCCGCCTTGCATGAGACCCCGCGCGCCCGCGACCGCCTGATCGTCGCCCTCGACCTGCCTTCGACGGAAGCGGCCGAGGCCGCCGTGGCCCGGCTCGGCGACACCGTGACCTTCTACAAGATCGGCTACGAGCTCGCCTTCGCCGGCGGGCTCGAGCTCGCCCGCCGGCTCGTCGGCACCGGCAAGCAGGTCTTCCTCGATCTGAAGCTGCACGACATCGGCAATACGGTCGCCGGCGGCGTGCGCAGCGTTGCCGATATCGGCGCCAGCTTCCTCACCGTGCATGCCTATCCGAGCACGCTGCGAGCCGCCGTCGACGCGCGCGGCACAGGACCGCTGAAGATTCTCGGCGTCACCGTGCTGACCTCCTATGACGACGCCGACCTGCAGCAGGCCGGCTACTCGGTCGGCGTCGAGACATTGGTCGCGCACCGCATCGCCGACTGCGTCGAGACCGGCGCCGACGGCGTCGTCTGCGCGCCGACCGACCTGCGGCTGGTCCGCGCCACCGCTGGCGGCCGGCTGTTCGCGGTGACGCCGGGTGTGCGGCCCGCAGGAACCTCGTTCGGCGACCAGAAGCGCGTCGCCACGCCGGGCGAGGCCATCCGCGAGGGCGCCGCCTACATCGTCGTCGGCCGGCCGATCCTGTCCGCCGCCGACCCGAAGGCTGCGGCCGAGGCGGTCGTCGCCGAGATCGCCGCCGCCGCCGAGAGCCTGTCGGCCGAGCCCGCCTGAGCGATGGCGCCGCCCGCCTCGCATCTGCATCGCTTCGAGCCGGCGCGGGCCGAGGGCCGCCCTCCCCTCTTGCTGCTGCACGGCACCGGCGGCGACGAGCACGATCTCCTGCCGCTCGGCCGCGCGCTTGCGCCGGGGTCGGCGCTCCTGTCGCCGCGTGGAAAAGTGCTCGAGAACGGCATGCCGCGCTTCTTCCGGCGGCTCGCCGAGGGCGTCTTCGACGAGGCCGACCTGCGCCAGCGCGCGGCCGACCTCGCCGGCTTCGTCACCGAGGCTCGTAGCGCCTACGGCATCGCGGCGCCGGTGGCGGTCGGCTTCTCGAACGGCGCCAACATCGCCGCCGCCGTGCTGCTCCTGCATCCGGGCGCGCTCTCGGGGGCGATCCTGCTGCGCGCCATGGTGCCGCTCGACGAGGCGCCGGCGGGCGATCTTTCCGGGACGCCGGTGCTGATTCTCTCGGGCGCCGGCGATCCGATCGTGCCGGCCGAGAACGCGGCGCGGCTGGCGGAGATGCTCGCCGCGGCGGGCGCCGCCGTCGAGCACCGCACCATCGCCGGCGGGCACGGCCTGTCGCAGACCGACGTCGATCTCGCCAAGGCCTGGCTCGCCGAGCGCTGAAAGCGCGGGCGGTCAGCCGAGCGCGGTGCCGACGTAGTTCTCCGCCAGCGCCGTCGCGGCGGCGCGGGAGCCGACGAGGTAATCCAGCTCGGCGAGCTGGATCTTCCGCCCGAACCTGCCCGTCTCCGGAAAGCGGTGCAGGAGCGAGGTCATCCACCAGGAGAAGCGCTCGGCCCGCCAGACGCGCTTCAGGCACCGCTCCGAATAAGTGTCGAGGCCGGCCGAAGAGCCCTCACGAAAATGCTCGATCAGGGCCTGCGCCAAGAGGCCGACATCGGCGGCGGCGAGGTTGAGACCCTTTGCGCCGGTCGGCGGCACGATGTGGGCGGCGTCGCCGGCCAGGAACAGCCGGCCGAAGCGCAGCGGCTCGGCGACGAAGCTGCGCAGCGGCGCGATGCTCTTCTCGATCGAGGGGCCGGTGACGAGCGCCTCCGCCGCGGCCGGGTCGAGCCGTGCACGCAGCGTGTCCCAGAAGCGCCCGTCCGGCCAGTCCTCCAGCCGCTCGCCCATCGGCACCTGCACATAGTAGCGGCTGATGCGCGCCGAGCGCATCGAGCAGAGTGCGAAGCCGGCCTCGTGCGAGGCGTAGATCAGCTCGTGCGAGACCGGCGGCGTCTCCGACAAGACGCCGAGCCAGCCGAACGGATAGGTGCGCTCGAAGGTCGCCAGCGCTCCCTTCGGGACCGCCCGCCGGCTCGGCCCGTGAAAGCCGTCGCAGCCGGCGATGAAGTCGCAGGCGAGTTTCTGGCGCGCACCGCCCTGCTCGAAAATGACGGTCGGCCGGCTGCCGTCGAGGTCGCGCAGCTCTATGGCGCGCGCCTCGTAGCGCGGCGGCCGACCGGCGGCGGCGAGCGCGTCCATGAGATCGCGCGTCACCTCGGTCTGGCCGAAGACGGTCACGCTCCTGCCGGTGAGGCCCTGGAAGTCGATGCGGTGCCGTGCGCCGGCGAAAGCGAGCTCGATGCCAGCATGCACGAGCCCCTCGCGATGTGGCCGGGCGCCGACGCCGGCCGCCTCGAGCAGAGCCACGGTTCCCGCCTCGAGCACGCCGGCGCGGATGCGCGACAGCACGTAGTCGCGGCTGCGGTGCTCGAGCACGACATTGTCGACGCCGCCGATATGCAGCAGCTGCGAGAGCAGGAGGCCGGCCGGGCCGGCGCCGATGATGGCGACCTGGGTGCGCAAGACGGCTCGCGAGTGGGACGGCGAGGCCGAGAAGAATGCAATGCTGCGACGAGAGCGGGCAAGGGGCGCGCTCTCCCCAGGGCCCCAGGGCCCACTCAGGGCCCACGGGATTCACACATCGCTTCGTTTCCCGGACAAGCTGCGCGCAGCGCAGCGCAGATCCGGGACCCAGCGACCAACGCGCGAAGCGCAATCTTGTGCTTCGCGAAGAGTCGCCCGCAGCTGGGTCCCGGGTCTTCGCTCCGCCTGCGCCGTCGCTCGCTCGGGAAACGGGGGAGATCCGTGAATGCCGTAGGGCTCCAGGGGGAGAGGGCCTGCCCCGTTTCTCGTCTACGCCGCGCGGCGGAAGAGGCGCCGGCGTCCCTCGGGCTTCTTCGCCTGCGCCGAGTAGAAGGAGGCGTTCTGCTCGCCGCGCAGCGCCTCGCGGGTGAACTCGATCAGGTGGTGCGAGACGAAGCCCATGGTGAAGACGGCATCGGGCTGGCCGCGCCGCGCGGCATGGCGGACCGACTGCCAGAACGGCCGCCGATAGTCGGAGACGATACCGATATGCCAGACGATTCTGGCGAGGAACGATGCCGCGCGCAAAAGGATCGCCGGCTTCAGCTTGCCTTTCGCCGGCGTCTTCAGCCGGTTGGCATAGGTGGCGTCCACCTGGTGGCGGAAGCGCGCATAGATGCGCTCGGGCTCGTAGGCGTGCGCGATCGCCCGCCGCCACGAGGCGAGCACCTCGTCATAGGGCCGCAGGAAGCGGACGTTCGACTCGAGCCGCGGATCCTCGACGATCCGCCCCTCACGCGCGAGGCGCGCATAGAGCGGCGTCTTCGGCAGCGCCTGCAAAAGGTTCATCGTCAGCACCGGCACGTTCGAGCGGTCGACGAACTCGATCAGCCGCCGCTCGGACTCGGCGGTATCGCTGTCGAGGCCGACGATGATGCCGCTCGTCACCTCCAAGCCGTAGCGATTGATCGTCTCGATGCCCTCGAGCAGCGGCACGGCGGCGTTGTGGCCCTTGTCGATCTGTTTCAGCGCGTCGAGCTCGGGCGTCTCGATGCCGACGAAGATCGTCTGGAACGAGGCCTCGCGCATCAATTCCAGAATCTCGGTCTGCTTGGCGATGTTGAGCGTCGCCTCGCAGGCGAAGATCAGCGGATAGCCGTGCCGCCTCTGCCAGGCGACGAGGTGCGGCAGCATCTCCCGCGCCGCCTTGCGGTTGCCGATGAAGTTGTCGTCGACGAAGTACACGGTCAGCGGATGGTTCGGCTGCGCGATGATGGCGTCGAGCTCGGCGAGAAGCTGCTCGGGCGTCTTCAGCCGCGGCTGCCGGCCGTATAGGGCGGGGATGTCGCAGAACTCGCAGCGATAGGGGCAGCCGCTCGAGAACTGCAGCGAGCCGAGCAGGTAGCGGCCGAGCGGGGTGCGGTCGTAGGCGGGCGTCGGGAAATCGGACAGCGGCAGGCGCTCACGGGTTTCGAGCACCACCTGCTCGAGCGGCCGCTCGACGCTCTCGTCGAGCATGCGGACGAGCGCATCGGTGGCGTCGCCGATCTCACCGACATGCAGGTAGTCGAAGTCGGGATAGTTCTCGGGTGCGCTCGACACCGACGGGCCGCCGAGCACCGACACCTTGCCGGCGCGGCCGGCGCGCAGCCGGATATCGTGGATCTGCCCGGCCTGGATGTGCATCCCCGAGACGAAGACGGCGTCGGCCCAGGCGAAGTCCGAGGGTCGCGCCGGGGCGATGTTCTCGTCGACGAAGCGCACCTCCCAGGTTTCCGGCAGATAGGCGGCGATCAGCAAAAGGCCCTGCGGCGGCATGAAGGCGCGGACGCCGGCGATCAGCTTGAAGGCGTGCTGAAACGTGCCGAAGGAGGGCGTGTAGGAGGGGAACACGCAGAGGATGCGCCGCGCTTTGGCAACCGGCACAGGACAGCGCATCGCATGAACTCCGTCGACGACGTCAGTTTGGGCGGTCTCGGCTCGCCGGGCAAGGTGGGGCGCAGATCGGGCGGATCAATGACCATCGGCGCTGCCGCGGCGGCCGGCGCCCTCGCCGATGCGGAACCTCCGCTGGCGGAGAGCCATTCGGGCTCGCACGCGACCGCGGGCGGCTTTCGAATCGAGCCTCTCCCGACGAGCACCACGACGGCGCCGCGTTACCGCTGTCACATTCACTTCGAACGAGGAAAATTACTCGACATCGAGAAGAAATATTGTTTCTGTAACCCCAAATATACTATTGCATGATCAGAATTGTTTCACACATATTTTCCTGCACAAATCCGTTACTTGCATGACGGCTCGATTTATCCTATCAGCCCGGCATGCACAGCCGTCCGCGCAGCGGGCGGCGTCGAACGAGAATGGAGACGACGATGATCATCTGGGCCACCCTCCTCAGGCGACTGCGCCTGAAGATCGCCTACCGGCGGACCTATATCGAGCTGAGCCGGCTCGACGACAGCCTGCTGAACGACATCAACGTGGCGCGCGACGAGATCGGCTGGGTCGCCCGCGACGCGGCGGAGAGGTCGCTCGCATGAGGCCGCGACTTGTCGTGGCGAAATGAAAGGGCCCCAGCCAACCGCCGGGGCCCTTTTTGTTTGTGCTGTTGGCGGACCCGATCGCTCTCCGCTAAGACCAGGCTGCGGCGAACGGAGCTTCTCGTGGACGTTGACATCGCGCATGGCTGGTCGCCCGGCCTCGTCGGCGAGGTGGTGCGCGCGCACGCCGTCTACTACGCCCGCGAATGGCGGTTCGGCGCACCGTTCGAGACCAAGGTGGCGCGCGAGATCGCCGACTTCGTCGACCGTTATTCGCCCGAGCGCGACCGCCTCTTGCGGGCCGAGCGAGACGGCGCCCTGCTCGGCGCGCTGACCATCGACGGCAGCGACCCGGCGCTTCCACCGGGGCAGGCGCATCTGCGCTGGTTCATCGTCATGGACGAAGCCCGGGGGCTGGGCCTCGGCCGCCGGCTGATGGAGGCCGCCACCTCGTTCCTGGACGCGAGCGGATACCGGACCTGCTACCTCACGACGTTCGAGGGCCTCGGCGCGGCGCGCCGGCTCTACGAAGACGCCGGCTTCGTGCTCGTTCGGGAAGCGCCGTCGACGACCTGGGGAACGACGGTTCTCGAACAGCGCTTCGAGCGATCGGCTTTGCGCTGAGTGGGAGTCCTCTCGGCTAACTCGCGCGTACCCTTGCCGGCTTGACGAGCCGCCGAACGGTAGCCGGCGGATCGCCAACCAATGCCTTTGTGATGAGATAGACGATATACTGATTCAAGCTGACGCCTTCCGATTGCGCCCGAGCCGAGAGATCGCCGTGAAGCTCACGCGGCATACGCAGCAAGAGGCGCCCGCTGTATTGCGATAATTCAGCCGGCACCGATGGCGCGGGGACCGGATTGCCGGCGGCACGGGCCGCCTCGACCCATGCCGAAATCGCGTCGCGGAGCTCACGCAGGGACTGTTCCTGAGTCTCCCCGAACGCCGAGCATCCCGCCAGATCTGGGGCCACGGCGATATAGCCATGATCCTCGTCGCTCCAAAACACTTTTGTCGGATACCGATCGAGCTCGGTCACAACTCATCCTCGTACTTGTCGATCATCGCAATAAGCTGCACTGCTTGATATCGCGGGATCTTTCCGTCCTTCAATCTCTGGAAATTGAGGCCGGTCGGCTCTCCCGACCGGGAAAAGGCTGCATGGGAGCCTTTCCCTCCCGCTGCGGAGAAGCCCAGCCAGCCCGCAACCTTGCATGCATCGTCGAAGCGAACGTCCTGGGGGTTGTTGCGGATGGCTGCGACGAGAGTGAGGCGCGAACGACCCATATGCTATCGCCCATGATATCGTAGCCAACCCAGGCGGTGCAAGCCGCTCCTTGGCGGACCGCGCTCAGAACAGCGGCCGCGGCCGCCGCTCGATCCATTCCGGCACGGGAAGATTCCTCTCCCGCAGGAAGGCCGGGTTGAAGAGCTTGGAGGCGTAGCGCATGCCGTGGTCGCAGAGCACGGTGACGATCGTGTGCCCCGGTCCCATCTCCTCGGCGAGGCGCACGGCGCCCGCGACATTGATGCCGCTCGAGCCGCCGAGGCAGAGCCCCTCGTGCTCGTTCAGCTCGAAGATGTAGGGCAGCGCTTCGGCGTCCGTGATCTGGTAGGCGACGTCGGGCGTGAAGCCCTCGAGGTTCCGGGTGATGCGGCCCTGGCCGATGCCCTCGGTAATCGAGGAGCCTTCCGCCTTCAGCTCGCCGGTCGTGTAGAAGCTGTAGAGCGCGGCGCCCATCGGGTCGGCGAGAGCGATGCGGATGTTCGGGTTGCGCGCCCGCAGCGCCGCCGCGACGCCGGCGAGGGTGCCGCCGGTGCCGACTGCCGAGACGAAGCCGTCGACGCGGCCGCCGGTTTGCTCGAAGATCTCCGGCCCGGTTGTCTCCTCGTGCGCGCGGCGGTTGGCGACATTGTCGAACTGGTTGGCCCAGATCGCCCCGGCGGGCTCGCTGGCGGCGAGCCGCTCGGCGATGCGGCCCGACACCTTCACGTAGTTGTTGGGGTCGCGGTAGGGCACGGCCGGCACCTCGATCAGCTCGGCGCCGGCGAGCCGCAGCATCGCCTTCTTTTCCTCGGACTGCGTATCCGGAATGACGATGACGGTCGGATGGCCGAGCGCCGCGCCGACCATGGCGAGGCCGATGCCGGTATTGCCGGCCGTTCCTTCGACGATGGTGCCGCCGGGTTTGAGCGCACCACTGGCGATCGCGTCACGGATGATGAACAGTGCCGCCCGGTCCTTCACGGACTGGCCGGGATTCATGAACTCGGCCTTGCCGAGAATCTCGCAGCCCGTGCGCTCGGAGGCGCGGCGCAGGCGGATCAGCGGCGTGTTGCCGATCGCCTCGACGACGCTGGCGCGGACCGGCATCGGCGGATCGCGGTCGCGCGCATCGTTGGTTTCGAGCGCCATCCATGAATCTCCCGGCTCGTTCCGCCCGGCGCGACCGGGCGCGACCGGGCACTGCAGGCCGGCAGATTAACGGATTCGGCCGGTGATCGGTCGGCATTTTCGCGCCGCCGGAACGCGCCAATGCGGAATCCCCCATTCCGCTTTGGATATTCTGGGCCGCGAAGGTCGCGGTCTGCACTCAGCCCCGTCCGAAGCTCCGGCGCAGCTCGGTCTTGGCGCGCTCCAGCACCCGCTTGCGGGCGGCCGGCAGGTTCCCGCCCGCGCGGTTGATGTAGAAGCTCAGCATCGACATCGCCGAGCGGAACGGGCTCGACTTGCGGCGATCGCTGGACTCAGCGGAGCGCTTCAGCGAGGCGGCGATCTCCTTTGCATCTCCTTCGGCGAATACCTTTGGCTCGAGATCCAGTGCATCGCTGGTCTCGGTCACCTCGGCCGACCACCTCCGTTCGTCCTTGTTACCCGCCATCCATGTCCTCCCAAACTGCGCTGGCTCGTCCGCGCGTCGTGCGCTTGCCGTGCGAGGCGCGCCGAGGGCCGTCTGCCGCGCGGCCGATCCGGCGAGCGTCCGCTTGTCTGCGCGAGAACGAAACCTCCCGCCAAGGACAGGTGTTCCCTCCGATCGCCCCTGTCGGCCGCCGGGGATTGAACGGGCGGACCGCACGCCGCAAAATGCGAGCCTCCCAGATGGGCGCCGTGATCGCACTCACGACCGACGAAAGCACCGTGCCGGGCAACCTCGTTCGCTTCCCCTCGCCGGCTCTCGGCGTCCTTCCGATGCTCCCCGGCCTGCTCGCGATCGACCGCGGGCACGCCCTCCTGCTCGACGGTGGCTCTTGAGGCCCGAGTTTGGGCAGTCCGAACGCCGGTCGGGAGCGTTGTGGGCGATCACGTCCTACTTCAACCCGATGACCTATCGGCGCCGGCGCGCGAATTTCCGCATCTTCCGCGAGCGCCTCGGACTGCCGCTGGTCGCCGTCGAGCTCGCCTACGGGCCGGACTTCGAGCTCGACGAGAGCGATGCCGAGATTCTCGTTCGCCTGCGCGGCACCGACGTGCTGTGGCAGAAGGAGCGGCTGCTGAACGTCGCGCTCGCATCTCTGCCGCCCTCGTGCACCAAGGTCGCCTGGATCGACTGCGACGTCTTCTTCGAAGACCCGGATTGGCACCTTTCGATCGAGCGGCTTCTCGACGAGGTGCCGATCGCCCAGGCCTTCTCCCGCGTCGCCTATCTGTCGCGGGCCTGGCGGCCCGGCGCTGGCGACGAGGGGATCGCGTTCGTGCTCCCGGCGCGCGTCGCGGCTGTCCGGTCTTTCGCTTCGCCCGTGGATTGCTTTCGGGCGACCGACCGCAGTCGCACGGGTGCGCCGGGCTTCGCCTGGGCGGCCCGGCGAGCCGTCCTCGACCGCCACGGCTTCTACGACGGCTCGATCATCGGCGGCGGCGACCGGCTGCTTCTCTGCGCCGCCTATGGCGATTTCGCCGGCGCGGCGAGGATCGACCACGACGAGATGCCTCGCCGCCGCCACTTCGAGCGCTGGGCGCGTCCCTTCGCCGACGAGATCGCCGGCAGAGTCGGCTTCATCGAAGGCACGAGCTGCAGCCTCTGGCACGGGAGCATGGCCGACAAGCAGGTCGACGCGCGTTTCGCCGGCCTGCGCGAATTCAACCTGGATCCCGCGGTGGACATCGCCGTCGACGAGGGCGGCGCCTGGCGGTGGAACAGCGACAAGCCGGATCTGCACGCCTATGTGCGCCGCTTCTTCGCCGCCCGCCGCGAGGACGGCTGACGGATGGCCCCTGCCCCGCCGCGAGGCCTCTCGCCGGGCCGCCGTTGCTGCCTCCGGCGTCAATCCGACTTCGAGACGTGCTCGGGCTTTCCCTTGCGCTTGGTCGAGGCCATCTTCTCGAGCTCCTTCTCGCTCATCGACAGCATCGATTTGGAGGCGCCCTTCAGTTTGCTCTTCGGCGTGTCCGCGCTTGGCCGAAAGGGCGGCGCCGGCGGCCTTCTGCTGGGCAGCGGATTTCGCAGGCATGTCGCTCTCTCCGGGTGAGGATTGGTGCTGAACGCGCAGCCGCTGGAGGCTGTTCCGCTGCTCACACCGACACCGTGCCGTTCTCTTCGCCGTCCCAGTATTCGATCCGCTCCGCGTGCACCCGAATCATGACGAGGCCCGGCGTGTCCACGCCCTGCGCGAACCACCGCTCGAGGCCCGTCGGCCAGTGCTCCGCGAAGCGCGCTTTGTCGCGGATCAGCTCGGCCTCTCCTTCGACGGCGATGAAGATCGGCGGCTTGCCGAACAGGCCCTTGCCGCCCTGGAAGAAAAGTGAGACGTGCGGGTCGCGGGCGATCTGAGCCACCATCTCGGTACTATCCAGCGTGAAGAACCAGGAATCGCCCTCGTACTCGACGTTGCCGTTGTTGCTCATCGGCCGGCCGGCAATCCGGCGGCCGTCCGCATGCGTCGACAGGATGGCGAAATCGATGTCGCGCATCCGCTTCGACAGGTCCGCCAGTCTCATGCCGGTCACCTCGCCTCCTCCGATTGGCGGGGCACAACGCGCAGCGGCGGCAAAACGCTCCACGTCCCCTCCCTGCGCCATTGAAGGCGGCCGTGGCCGGTCGCAGAGTGCACGCCGTCGCAGAGGAACGTTCATGATCGCGCCTGCCCCCGACACCGACCGCGCTCTGCCGATCGGCAGCAGACCCCTGCGGGACTGCGGGTTCCAGACGTCCCGAGACATCCTCGGCGGGAGCCGCCACGCCCTTCGGCATCTCGACGACGGTGGCCTTTGAAACCGCAGTTCGGGCAGTCCGATCGCCCATCGGGAGCGTTCTGGGCCATCACGTCCTATTTCAACCCGATGGGCTATCGGCGGCGGCCGGCGAACTATCGCATCTTCCGCGAGCGCCTCGGCCTGCCGCTCCTGACCGTCGAGCTGGCCTACGGACCGGACTTCGAGCTCGGCGACAGCGATGCCGAGATCCTGGTTCGCCTGCGCGGAACCGACGTGCTCTGGCAGAAGGAGCGGCTGCTGAACGTGGGGCTCGCATCGCTGCCGCCCTCCTGCACCAAGGTCGCCTGGATCGACTGCGACGTGCTCTTCGACGATCCGAGCTGGTGGGCCACGATGGAGCGGCTGCTCGACGAGGTGCCGATCGCCCAGGCCTTCTCCCGCGTCGCCTATCTGGCGCGGGACTGGGCAGCGGACAGTCGCGAGGACGCGGTCGCGTTCGTCCGTCCTTCCCGCGTCGCGGCGATACCCTCATTTCCCTCGGCGGTGGACTGCTTCAAGCTCACCGATCGCAGCCGGACGGGCGCGCCCGGCTTCGCCTGGGCGGCGCGGCGAAGCCTCCTCGAGCGACACGGCTTCTACGACGGGTCGATCATCGGCGGCGGCGACCGGCTCCTCGCCTGTGCCGCCTTCGACTATCTGCCGGGCGCGGCGACCATCCACCACGGCGAGGCGCCCCGCCGCCACCACTACGAGCGCTGGGCACGGCCTTTCGCCGACGACATCGCCGGCCGGGTCGGCCTCGTCGAGGGCACGATCCGCAGCCTGTGGCACGGCAACATCGCCGACCGCCGGCTCGACGAGCGCTTCATGGGCCTGCGCGGCTTCGGCTTTGATCCCGAGGTGGACATCGCCCACGACGAGGGCGGCGCCTGGCGGTGGAACAGCGACAAGCCGGCGCTGCACGCCTATGTCCGCGACTACTTCACCGCCCGCCGCGAGGACGGCTGAGGGACGGCTGAGCGGAGCGCTTGACCCGGACCGAAGGCGCGTGCACTCCGGCGGGGTCGTCGCCGGGGAGCGCCCATGGACACCTTGCTCAGCACAGCCGCCCGCATCGGCGAGCGCCTGCGGGCGCGCGGCGAGACGGTCGCCGTCGGCGAATCCTCGGCCGGCGGCCTCGTCTCCGCCGCGCTGCTGGCGCAGCCGGGCGCCTCCGCCTTCTTCCTCGGCGGCGCGGTCGTCTACACTCGTCAGGCGCGGGCGGCGCTGCTCGGCATCACCACGGAGGACATGCTCGGGCTGCGGCCGGCGACCGAGGCTTACGCGCTGCTGCTCGCGCGGCGCCTGCGCGAGCGCCTCGGCGCCACCTGGGGGCTCGCCGAGACGGGCGCCGCCGGCCCCTCGGGCAACAGCTACGGCGACGCGCCGGGACACAGCTGCTTCGCCCTCGCCGGCCCGGTCGAGATCGCCCGAACCATCGAGACCGGGTCCGGCGACCGCACGCAGAACATGCGCCTGTTCGGCGCCGCCGCGCTGATGCTGCTCGACGAGCAGCTCTGATCGGAGCGCCAGGGACGGATAAGTAAGTAAGGCTGTCTTTGTTTCGACGGTCCCTCGAACGCGGATTTTAGACGCGTTGTGCTCTCTGGCGCGGCCGGCGGTGAGACATCCGCTGCCGGCGTTCCGGGGAGCCTTGCGTGA
Organism: Pseudomonadota bacterium; assembly: GCA_023430145.1. GTDB lineage: Bacteria > Pseudomonadota > Alphaproteobacteria > Rhizobiales > Methylopilaceae > JAEZCD01. Next base: position 19,986 of record JAEZCD010000260.1, on the reverse strand, counting down.
CGATGTTTCGCATGATGGCGGCTGCTTTCGTCGTCTGGACCGGCTGCCTGTCGCTGACTGCGACGATCGCCAGCGCGCTGCTCGTCGAGGCGATCGTCGAGCGGGCCGCGACGCCGCTGACCTTCCCGGTCGAACTGGGCGCCGCGCTGAGCGAGCTTCCGCTCGAGGCGCCGGAGCCCCCCGCCGGCGGCTGACACCGCCCATCCTGCGTTCCTGCGCGAAAGCGTGGCCCGGTCGTCTCGCCCGGCCATAGAGCGTCTCCCGCACGGAGCGGGCGACGCCGACGGACGGCCGCGCCGGGATGCCGTCCGGCCGCCCCCTCGCAATCGCGCCCACCGGGTGCCATTTTGTCCTCGTGCGATTCGACTACGACTAGCCCCGAGGACTCCTTGTCGAAGCCCCTGCCCCGCGATCCGGCGCCGCTGCCCGAATACCGTCCGGGCGGGATCGCCGCGCGTGCCGCCGGGATCGCGCCCAAAAAATCCTATCTCGACGACCTCAACCCTGAGCAGCGGCTCGCGGTCGAGACGCTCGACGGGCCGCTGCTGGTGCTCGCCGGGGCCGGCACCGGCAAGACGCGCGTGCTGACGACGCGCATCGCCCACATCCTCGCGACGAAGCGCGCCTTCCCGAGCGAGATTCTCGCCGTCACCTTCACCAACAAGGCGGCGCGCGAGATGAAGGAGCGCATCGGCGCGCTGATCGGCGACGTCGCCGAGGGCATGCCCTGGCTCGGCACCTTCCATTCGATCGGCACGCGCATCCTGCGCCGCCACGCCGAGCTCGCGAACCTCCGCTCGGACTTCACCATTCTCGACACCGACGACCAGCTGCGGCTGATGAAGCAGGTGATCGCGGCAGAGAACATCGACGAGAAGCGCTGGCCGGCCCGTCAGCTCGCATCCTACATCGACGGCTGGAAGAACCGCGGCCTCTCCCCCGCCGACGTGCCGGCGGGCGATGCGGCCGCCTTCGCGGGCGGCAAGGGGCAGATGCTCTACGCCGCCTACCAGGAGCGCCTGCGCACCCTCAACGCGGTCGACTTCGGCGACCTGCTGCTCGAGCCGATCCGCATCTTCCGCAGCCATCCGGACGTGCTGGCGCTCTATCACAAGCGCTTCCGCTACACGCTCGTCGACGAGTACCAGGACACCAACGTCGCCCAGTACCTCTGGCTGCGGCTGATCGCACAGGGCACGAAGAACATCTGCTGCGTCGGCGACGACGACCAGTCGATCTACGGCTGGCGCGGCGCCGAGGTCGACAACATCCTCCGCTTCGAGGCCGATTTCGCCGGCGCGAAAGTGATCCGGCTCGAGCGCAACTACCGCTCGACCGCGCACATCCTGTCGGCCGCCTCGCACCTCATCGCCCACAATACCGGCCGGCTCGGCAAGACGCTGCGCACCGAGGCGCCGTCCGGCGAGAAGGTCACCGTTTCCGGCTCCTGGGACTCGGGCGAGGAGGCGCGCGCCATCGGCGAGGAGATCGAGCAGCTGCAGCGAAAGGGCCACAAGCTCGACGACATGGCGATCCTCGTCCGCGCGTCGTTCCAGATGCGCGAGTTCGAGGAGCGCTTCGTCACGCTCGGCCTGCCCTACCGGGTGATCGGCGGCCCGCGTTTCTACGAGCGGGCCGAGATCCGCGACGCACTCGCCTATCTGCGCGTCGTCGCGAGCCCGGCCGACGACCTCGCCTTCGAGCGCATCGTCAACGTGCCGAAGCGCGGCCTCGGCGATGCGACGGTGAAGCAGCTCGTCGCCATCGCCCGCGGCGGCCGCATGCCGCTCTTCCACGCCGCCCGCTTCGCGGTGGAGACCGAGGAGCTGAACCCGCGGCCGCGCAACGCGCTGCGCGATCTCGTCGCGAGCTTCGCCCGCTGGTCCGCCCAGGTCGACTCGATCCGCCACAACGAGCTCGCGGAGATCATCCTCGAAGAGTCCGGCTACATCGACATGTGGAAGGCGGATCGGTCGGCCGACGCCGCCGGCCGGCTCGACAACCTGAAGGAGCTGATCCGCTCCATGGAGCCGTTCGAGAACCTGCGCGGCTTCCTCGAGCATGTGGCGCTCGTGATGGAGGTCGACGCCGGCGACCGCGGCGACGCCGTTACGCTGATGACGCTGCATGGCGCCAAGGGGCTCGAGTTCGACACCGTGTTCCTGCCGGGCTGGGAGGAAGGCCTGTTCCCGAGCCAGCGCTCGCTCGACGAGAACGGCCGCGCCGGGCTCGAGGAGGAGCGGCGGCTCGCCCATGTCGGGCTGACGCGGGCGCGCAAGCGGGCGAAGATCTGGTTCGCCTCGAACCGCCGCATCCACGGGCTCTGGAACTCGACCGTGCCGTCGCGCTTCCTCGACGAGCTGCCGGAGGGCGCCGTCGACGTGCTGGAGACGCCGGCGGCATTCTCCGGGAGCGCCGGCTGGAGCCGGTTCGACCGCATGGAGCCGTTCGCCGCGTCCTCCTACGCGACGCCCGGCTGGCAGCGCGCGCAGGCCAACAAGGAACGCAACCCCACGCCGCGCCGCGAGCCGCTGACGATCGAGGGCGAGCTCGTCGCGGCCTCCACGGCGGCCGCCGCCTTCTCCGTGGGGGCGCGCGTGTTCCACCAGAAATTCGGCCCCGGGACGGTCGCCGAGACCGACGGCAACAAGCTCACTGTGGACTTCGACAAGGCCGGCCGGAAGCGGGTGCTGGACAGCTTCGTCGAGCGCGGGTGAAGGGGTCGCCCGGCGCCTCTTCCCTTCTCCCAGGGAGAGAAGGTGGCCGCGCAGCGGCCGGATGAGGGGCGCCGGCGCTCGTTCTGACGCTCCGCAGCCCTAACCTTCACCCAGGGCGCATTCGCACATTCCCCGGGCGCCCTGTCGGAGCGTGCGGGAGGGCTGCTCTCCTGCCCCGGGAAGTCACCAGGGAAGCGGCGATCGCCCCCTCGACCCACGGTTGCGGCTTGGCTAAGATCAAGCTCGGGGGGTTCGTTCGGCGCGTAGAGCGGAGATCCCGAATGTGGTGGAAGGCGCTTCGAGCGAGCTTGCCGCTCGCGCTGCTCGCCCTGACCTCGCAGCCGGCGGCCCCCGCCGCCAGCGGCGAGAACTTCAACCCGTTCAATCAGCGGCTGATGCTGATGCTGGCCGATCCGTACATCTGGCTGACGGACGGCTACTGGAACTTCCTTCCCGACGTCTTCGGACTCGGCGGCCTGCCCGAGGCCGCAGCCAAGCCGCCGAAGATCCGCGCCGCGACGTTCAAGCTCAACAATTTCGGCGCCACGCTCGAGAAGGGCGAGCCGGCCGAGAGCGGCAAGATGAAGAAGACGGTGTGGGCCGAGATCGCCGTCCCCGACAATAAGCGCGTGGTCCTGCACACCTTCGGCAGCGATTTCGACACCGTGCTCGCCGTCTATACCGGCGCGGAGCTGAACAAGCTGAAGCGCGTCGCCGGCAATGACGACACGCCCGCCGGCAGTCACGGCAAGGGCGCCAGCCTCGTCGCCTTCGACGCCAAGAAGGGCGTACGCTACGTCGTCCAGATCGGCAGCAAGTCCGGCGCCGAGGGCGACATCATCCTCAGCGCCTTCCTGCTGCCGCCGGCCGGCGGCATCACCGCCTTCCTCGTCGAGGCGCTCTCCAACCCGAACTGGTACGGGCGCGACCTCGCCTGCGGCTACGGCGCGAGCGGCCTGCCGAACTGCAGCATCGGCCCGGCGATCTTCCTCGTCCACAACGCCACCGACAAGCAAGTGACGGTCGAGGCCGCGCACAATCTCGGCGGCGGCATCGACGCGCCGGGCGACTTCGCCCTGAAGCCCGGCGAGGTCAAGGCGGCCGAGTTCACCTTCACGGGCGGCTTCGACACGACCAAGACCCGCACGATCGCCGGCGTCCTCGCCTTCCGGGCATGGCAGGGCGGCAAGACGGTCGGCGAGTCGAAGAACCGGATGGTCGTCGTCGTCAAGCCGCAGGCCGTGCTGCCGGACGTGCTCGAGGCCGTGGCGACCCCGATCATCGATGCCGGCCTGATCAACGAGCCGGTCGCCGTCGACGTCGAGTTGAGGAACACCGGCAACAAAGCCGCCACCGGCTGCCACGCGCGCAGCACGCAGTTCACGCACAACAAGACGGTCTGGGAGAATTCGGGCGTGCTGAAGCCGTTCGACATCGCCAAGGGCAAGTCGCACGTCTTCCGCATCCTCGTCGCGAGCCAGGAAGGACGCGTCGCGGACATCGGCTTCGCCGGCTCGGGCGGCGTCATCATCGACTGCGCCGACACCGAGGCGCTGAGGCTCGATCTCTCGAACGGCTTCGATTATTCGGCGCGCGGCGCCTACGAGCTCGCCGATCTCGAGGCACGGAAGCTCACCAAGGGCGACGTGCTGAAGGTGCCGCGCTCGGGCGACGCCTCGTTCGAGGTCGAGGTGGAGAACCGCGGCGGCGAGGCGACCGTGGTCGCGCGGACCTATTACGGGCGCCCCTTCGACGACGCCGCCGACGCGCTGTTCGCGGCGACCGTCTGCCGGCTCGACAAGCCGAAGGGCAAGTGCCTCGGCAAGGCCGAGCAGCGCATCGAGTATGCCGCGAAGAAGCGGGCGAAGGACGCTTTCCGGGTATTCGTGACGGCGCCGAAGAAGGATCCGGGCTTCGATCCCGAGCAGCGGCGCATCTTCCTGATCCTCGGCCACAAGCACCCCAGCGACTTCGCCGACAACGTGCCGGTCGCCGCCGTGAGCATGGCGCCGCAGAAGCAGTAGGCGTGTCCAGCACCATCGGCGCCGAAAGGCTCGGTGCCGTCATCTTGTGAGAATCGATATCGATGAAATAGCGAATCTAGACGGGTGATACAGCCACCGGAGGATTCCCCATGGCGCAAGATATGCGCAGTATCGTTGCAATCATATTGCTATCATTTGCGTTATTAGCTGGATTTAAAACTGATGCTTTGGCGGGCAATGACGAACTGTACGATGAGGCTTTTACAGAGCTTACATTCTATACCGTAACTAACCCATTCACGTATATTGATAATCTACTCAAGAGACTTTCGGGCCCTGAAAAGTCAGACGCTGCGCTCGCCAGTAAGCCGATAACCGGGAGCGCGACATTCCGGATGCCGAACTTCAACGCCACGCTGGAGAAGGGCGAGCCGACCGAGGGCGGCAAGATGAAGAAGACGGTCTGGGGCGGGCTGTCGCTGCCGGACAATGGCCGCGTCGTCGTGCACACCTTCGGCAGCGGCTTCGACACGGTGCTGGCCGCCTATAGCGGCACCGAGCTGAAGAAGCTGAAGCGCGTCGCCGGCAACGACGACACGCCGGCCGGCAGCCAGGGCAAGGGCGGCAGCCTCGTGCAGTTCGATGCCAAGAAGGGCGTCGAGTACCGGCTGCAGATCGGCAGCAAGACCGGTGCCGAAGGCGATGCCTTCGTGAGCGTCTTCCTGCATCCGCCGGCCGGCGGGCTATCGGCGTTTCTCGTCGCCGCGATGGGCAATTCCACCTGGTGGGGGCGCGACTTCGCCTGCGGCAGCGGCGGACTGCCCTCCTGCACGAGCGGCCCGGCGACGTTCCTGGTGCACAACTCGACCGACAAAGAGGTGACCGTCGAGGCTTCGCACACGCTCGGCGCGGGCGTCGACCGGCCGGCGGACTTCACCTTGAAGCCCGGCGAGGTCAAGGAGGCCTCGTTCAGCTTCGGCGGCGGTTTCGACACGACCAAGCCGCGCACGGTGGCCGGTTTCTTCGTGTTCACCGCCAAGCAGGGCGGCAAGACGGTCGCCGAGGCGCGGAGCCGCGCGCTGATCGTCATGAAGCCGCTCGGCCAGAACCTCGACGATGTCCTGCAGGTCGCCGTGACGCCCGCCGTTCAGGCGGGCAATGTCGGCGAGGCGCTCGCCTTCGACGTCGACGTGAAGAACACCGGGGCCAAGGCCGCCGCCGGCTGCCACGCCCGGGGAGCAAACTTCTCGCAGAACAAGGTCGTCTGGGAGAGTTCCGGAGACGTCTGGCGCCCCTTCGACATCGCCAAGGGCAAGAGCCGGTCCTTCCGGATCTGGGTCGCGAGCCAGGAATCGCGGATCGCCGACCGGACCTTTCCCGGGGCCGGCGACATCGTCATCGACTGCAACAACACGCAGGCCGCGGCGATCGACCTGTCCAACAATCTCGACTTCACCGCCCGCGGCACCTACCGGCCGGCGAAGATCGCCTCGCGACTGCTCGCCAAGGGGGACACGCTGAAGGTGCCACGCTCGGGCGAGGCGACCTTCGAGGTCGAGGCGGAGAACGAGAGCGGAGACGCGACCATCGTCGCGCGGGCGCAATACGTGCGGCCCTTCGTCGAGGGCGACCCGAAGGAGCTGTTCGAGGTCTCCGTCTGCCGGCTCGAGAAGCCGAAGGGCAAATGCCTCGGCGCCGCCGCCGAGAGCCTCGAGTATTCGTCCAAGAAGCGCTCGAAGGCGGCGTTCCGCGTGTTCGTGAAGGCGCCCAAGAAGGATCCGGGCCTCGACCCCGGGCTTCGCCGCGTCTTCCTGATCCTCAGCCAGAAGCAGCCGATCGGCTTCGTCTATTCCGTGCCGGTCGCCGCCGAGAGCATGGCGCCACGGAAGCAGTGACGCGGCCACTCCACTCCGCCGCACACTCAGGAAAAATTCCGAGATTCCCTCGCCGACACTCACCCGCGCCGGCGAGGTAATCGACCAAGGCATCTCTGGTCCGCATGAGTGCGGGCCAGACTCGCCCGATGCGCGGTGGCTTGCCGCTAGGAAGCGACTTTGGCGGCGTCAAACACCTCGCGCCGCAGCGAATATACCCTCAGCTCGCGGTCGTAACCCTTGAGCAGCCGGGGCTCGAGCGGCACGAGGGGCGCCCGGTCACCGATTGCCGTCGCCGCGACCTCGTCGATCAGCACCTGGTTGTCTTCGGACGACGCGCAGAGGCGAGAACCGAGGTTCACCGCGTTGCCGATCGCCGTGTAGTCGAGCCGTCCCTCGTAGCCGATGCGGCCGACGATAGCGACACCCATTGCGATGCCGACACCGAAGCCGAGCGAGTGGCCGCCTCGGCGCCATTCCGAGATCAGTGCCTGCACGTCGTCCTGAATGCGCGACGCCATGCGAACGGCGTGCAGCGCCGGATCGTCGACGGGGACCGGGGCGTTGACGAGCACCATCAGGCCGTCACCGGAGAAGCTCGTCAGCGTGGCGCCGAACTCAGCGACGATGGCGCCGACCGCATTGTGATAGGCGCCGAGCACGGCCATGATCGTCTCCGGCTCAGCGGAAGCGGAGAAGGCGGTGAAGCCGCGCAGGTCGCCGAAGACGGCGACGATTTCCCGGCGCTGGCCTTCGAGCATGCTGTCGTCGCCGACCCGATCGACGAGCTCAGCGACCTGCGGTGCGAGGAAGCGGCGCAGCCGGGCGATCCGCTCGGAGCGCTCCTGCGACACGGCAAGCTCGGCCGCCATTCGGTTGAAGGACGCGCCCAGCCGCTCGAACTCGTCGCCGGTCGAGATGTCGATGCGATGGTCGAACTGCCCGGCGCCGATCCGTTCCGCGCCGGCCTCGAGCTGCGCGATCGGCTCGACCATGCGCCGCGCGAGAACGTAGGCGAGGCCGGCGGCGAGGCACGCGCCGAGCGCGAGCACGATCGCCGTCCGCCAGAGCGCGGCATAGATCGGCGCGAAGGCCTCGGCGAGCGGCAGCTCGACGACCACCGACCAGTTGACGCCCGGGATGGGCGCCGCCGCAGCCATCACCGCGCGGCCGTCGCCGTCCCTTCCGATCGTGACGTCGCCCTCCGTCGCGATGACGGCGTCGCGCAGCTGCTGCAGCGGCTTTGCTCCGGGATCGTCGGCGCCGCGCAACACCATGCTGATGTCGGGATGGGCGAGCAGCCGGCCGGGTCGGTCGAGCACGAAGGCCTTTCCCGTCTCGCCGACGTGGATGGCGGAGATCACATCCCAGATGTGCTTGAGGTTGATCTCCGCCAAGGCGACGCCGACGACGGCCCGGTTACCGGCGACGGCAATCGTCATGCGCGGCTCGGTGTCCCGATAATAGGTCACCGGGCCATACCAGACGCCGTCGGCGCGGGCGCCGCGGAACGCCGGATCCCCGGCTCGATCAACGCCGCTCTCCACGCGGTCGAGGCTGGTGCGCGAAACATACAGCCGTTCGCGGCCGCTGCCGTCGAGAAGCGTGAGATCGCTGATCGCCGGCACCTGCCGCAGCAGCCTCAGCGCATCGACCTGATGCCGCTCGTCCCGCCCGACAGTCCACGGCAACTGAACGACCCAACCGATCTGATCGCGAATCCCGGCGATGAAGCTCTCGATGCGCGATGCGGCGGCCGCGGCTTCGACGCGCAAAAGCTCATTGATGGCGGTGCGCTGGTCTCGGTAACCGAACCATGCCTCGATGCCGCCGCTCGCAAGCAGGGGCAGCAGCACCGCAGTGAACAGCGCGACGAAATACTTCCAGAAAAGTGTGTGCCGCATGGGCCGCGAGTTTGCCGGATCATGGACTGCGTCAGCGGACACGCGTGCCGTCATAGCAAGGTCGGGTCTCCAGAGACTCTGGCTTCACACTGGCCGAAGAGCGCATTCCTCCGATGCGGGCGCCGCGGCCCTGGTTGAACAGAGAAGACGATCCTCTGTCACACCAATGTGCACCATATCGCGGTCCCAGCTCACCGTGCATCCCAATTGCAGACGGGCTTGGGTCCCCGCCGGCGAGCGGCGCCGCCCGCGCGCTAGAGAATGCCTAATCGATTACCTCGTCGGCGCGAGTGAGGATCGACTCGGGAATGGTGACGCCGAGTGCCTCGGCGCTTTTGAGGTTCACCAGCAGTTCGAACTTGGTCGGCTGCTCGACGGGAAGCTCGCCGGGCTTGGTGCCTCCCAGGATCTTGTGAACGTAGGCGGCACTGCGTCGGGCTGCATCGTAGTAGTTGGGTCCATACGCCAGGAGACCGCCGCGCTCCGCGAACTCACGCTGGCTGCCGACGGCAGGCAGACGTTCCTTCGCAATCTGCGCCAGCAAGGCGTCAAGGTGCTGGGTGAACACAGGGTCGCCGAGGACGTGCAGCGCCCGGACCTTATCGCGCCGCATGGCTGCAAACGCCGCATCGAACGCCTCGGGGGCACTGGCCGCGAAGAAGTCGATCAGCAGGCCCAGCCGTCGGCTAGCGGCCTTGGCCTCCTGCACCTGGCGCGCCTGGAAAATGGCATTGGCCGGGTTCCACAGCACCGCTACGCGTGACAGGCCGGGGTCCAGCTCCTTCAATAGCTCCATCTGCTTTCCGACCACATCGGTCGTCATGTTCGACGTGCCGGTGATGTTGCCGCCGGGTCGCGCGAGCGACTCCACGAGGCCGGTCCCAAGGGGATCGCCGACCGCCACCATCACGATGGGAACCGTGCGGGTCGCCGCCTTGGCGGCTAGCGATGCCTGAGTCACTCCAGCGATGATCACGTCGACATCAAGCGCGACTAGCTCTGCGGCAAGACCGGGTAGCCGGTCGAATCGTCCATAGGCCCAGCGGAATTCCAGCTTTATGTTCTGCCCGTCGACATAACCGTGTTCCGACAGTCCCTGGCGCAAGCCTTCGGCAAACCAGGTGGTCTCGGGCCCTGCCGGGCTGAGGATGCCGATGTGGGGGACCTTCGCGGCCTGCGCCGCGGCGGGCGCCGTCAGCAACCGAGCCACGGATGCGCCTGCGAGAAGGCCGATGAATTCGCGCCGCCTCATTTGCCTTCGCCTCGTCGGTCGAAGGGCATCATAGGGCAAGATCAGCGAAAGTCGGAAAATGCGCGTCCGAGCCAGATTGCGCGGCCCGCCGGCGCGGGTCGGCGTGCGCGAACGAGTCTTCTCACGGTCATCGCTGACCGGCCAGTGTGGCATCGAGGCACGAAAATCGCCAATAATAACGTGAGCGGTGCTTTCGGTGGTGAAGCGGAGCAGATACCCTGCGCGAGGCCCGAGGAACGCTCATGAGAAGGCGGGAATTCATTGGGTTTGCCAGTGGCGCGCTAGCTTTGGCCGCTCCATGGCGTGCGGCTGGACAGGCGGCATCTCGCACTTATCGGATCGGTTTCCTCTCCCCCGGCGTGCTTGCGCCAGTCGAATCGGTGCTCGACGAACTGCGCCGGGGTGGGTTCGTCGAAGGTCGAAATCTCACCATCGATCGTCGTGATCGGAATGCCGGATACCAGCAGCTCGCGGCCGCCGCCCTGGAGCTGGTCCGAACCAGCCCCGACGCCATCGTTACCGCCGGTCCCGAGGCAACCCGTGCAGCCCAGGCAGCGACGACGAGCGTCCCGATCGTCGCCATCACCGACGACATGATCGGTGAAGGCCTGGCCCCCTCTCTGGCGCAGCCGGGAGGCAATACGACGGGCATCAGCCTGCTCGCATCGGACCTCGACGGCAAACGTCAGGAGCTGCTGATCGAAGTCACTTCGGGCGCGCCCCGAATCTCGGTGCTTGCCGATACGCGGACCACGGGACCTCACCAGCTTCAAGCGCTTGACGAAGCCGCGCGAAGCCGGGGCGTCACCCTTCTGGTCCACCGCGTCGAAAGGGGTGAAGAGATCGGATCCGCGATCGACATGATGAAAGCCGAGGCAACTGGCGGACTCAACGTGCTCGCCTCTCCGCTGCTGCAAGCCTACCGCCACGTCATCATCGGGAAGACCGCAGCACTGCACATCCCCGACATCTACCAGTGGCCGGAGAATGCGCACGAGGGTGGATTGCTGGGATATGGACCGCGTCTCGACGACGTCATGCGGCAACTGGGACGCCAGATCGTCGAGATACTGCGCGGAGCCAATCCTGCCAATCACCCGATTCATCAGCCCACGAAATTTGCGCTGGCCGTTAACCTGAAGACCGCTAAGGAGATCGGCCTCACTATCCCCTCATCGCTGATTGTTCGCGCCGACGATGTGATCGAGTGAGACGGGGCTTAGACGCCGCGGCGCCGCAGCTCGACGCTCGGAGGCCGGATGCCGACCGGTAACGACACTGTCTCCCCGTGCATCCCGAGTGGGGGCGGGCTTGGGTCGGCGCCGGCGAGCGACGCCGCCAGAGCGCTGGTCGGGTCCGGCAGTGTCACCAATGGACGTGAGTTGATTACGAATGCGGTAGACTGCCGTGCGCGCTCGAGCGTGTGCTATGCTTTGCGGCATGAAGCGACGGAACCTCCTCATTGGCTTCTGTTGCGCGGTCGTCTGGCCCGGCTTTGCGTGGGCGCAGCAAAGCCTTCCGATCGTCGGCTTTCTCCGCAGTACACCAGCGGCGCCCTTCGCACATCTTGTGGCGGCGTTTCGTGAAGGCCTCGCCGAGGCCGGCATCGTCGAGGGGCGAGACGCCGTCGTCGAGTACCGCTGGGGGGATAACGATGCGGTCCGTTTGCGGACCATGGCCGCCGATCTTCTCCAACGCGACGCGGCGGTGATCGTTGGCAACAGCATCGCCGTCGACGCAGTGCGGGCGCTTGGCGGCGACGCGGCGATCGTCTTCGTCACCGCCGACGATCCGGTGAAAAGCGGCTATGTCGCGAGCCTCAACCAGCCGGGCGGCAACACGACCGGCGTAACCTTCTCGCCGGCAGCCAGCTCGGCGCCAAGCGTCTCGAACTGCTGCACGAGCTGGTCCCGGATGCGAAGGTGATTGCCGTCCTGTTCGATCCGAACTATCCGGGATTTGCGGGCGAGCTGCCGAATATCGAGGCGGCGGCGCGTGTGTTCGGCCTGAAGATCGTCCTCGTGAAGGCGGCGAAGCAGAGCGAGTTCGATCCGGCGTTCGCCGAAATGGCCCGTGCCGGCGCCCAGGCGCTGTTGATCGGCGGCAGTCCGGTCTTCACGAGCCTGCGCCGCGAGCTCGTCGCCGCTGCGGCCCGCAATCGCATGCCGACGATCTACGATCAGCGTGACCACGTCCTTGCCGGCGGGCTCATCAGTCACGCGGCGAGCTTCACCGGCGCCTACCGGCAGGCCGGCATCTACGCAGGACGGATCCTCAAGGGTGCCAAGCCGTCCGATCTGCCGGTGCTGCAACCGACGACCTTCGAACTCGTAGTCAACTTGAAGACGGCCGCCGCGCTTGGCCTGAAGGTCCCGGACTCCATCATGCTGCGTGCCGACGAGGTGATCGAATGACCCTTCGCTCCGAGGGAGGGCTCGTTCGCCACCTGGAGGAAGTAGCGGAACCCTCTTCATACCTTCGCGGGCCGACAAGGATACGAACGCCTATCATCGTTGCGATCAGTGACCGCGCTGGCGCCCTGCCGCGACGTCTCGCGCGCTGCCGGTGGCCGCGCGAACTTTCCCGGCCTGGGATTTGCTGTAAGATATAAAACTCGCGGGCCGCCGTTCTGCGCGTTGTATCTGCCGGCGCGGGCGGCCGGAGGATTGCGCAGGCATGGCAGCTTCAGGTCGCGGCTCCGGTACCCCCTCCGATGCGGGGGAGCAGCTGGGCTTCCGGCCCCTCTACCGCCAGGTCCGCGACGCCCTGATCCGCCGCCTCGTCGACGGCGTCTGGCTGCCGGGCGAGCCGCTGCCGAGCGAGATGCAGCTCGCCGCCGAGCTGAAGGTCAGCCAGGGCACCGTCCGCAAGGCGCTCGACGCCATGGCGGCCGAGAACCTCGTCATCCGCCGCCAGGGACGCGGCACCTTCGTCGCCCGGCACGACGAGGAGCGCATCCTCTTCCAGTTCTTCCGTCTCGTTCCCGATCACGGCAGGCGCATCTTTCCGGACAGCCAGGTGCAGTCCTGCGTCACGGCGAAGGCGGCTCCGGCCGAGCGGGAGATGCTGGCGCTGCCCAAGGACAGCCGCGTCGTGCGCATCCGGCGCACGCGCTCGATCGAGGAGCGGCGGGTGATCGCCGAGCTGATCGTGCTGCCCGACGCGCTGTTCCCGAACCTGTCCGAGATGGAGATCCCGAACAATCTCTACGGCCTATACGCCATGCGGTTCGGCATCGCCATCGCCATCACGCGCGAGAAGCTGAAGGCGATCGCCGCGACGCCGGAGCAGGCGAGCGCCCTCGGCGTCGCCGCCGGCTCCCCGCTGCTCGGCATCGACCGTCTGGCCCTCTCCCTCGAACAGACGCCGGTCGAATGGCGCATCAGCGCCTGCCTGACCGATACGTTACATTACGAGTCAGATCTGCGCTGAGCGCAGCCGGGCCCTGCCGCCGGACGCGGCAGCACTCAGCGCAAGAGCGGGTCCGGCTGCACATCGTGCAGCGGTACGTCGGCGACGCCCCAGCTGCGCGTGACGACGTGGAAATGCACGTCCCGACCGCCGTGCCGCGTCAGAATCTCAGCGATCCGCGCATCGCGGGACCGGTCGGGCGCGCTCACCCACAGGATGAGACCGCCATTCTCGATCTGCTCCTGGATATAGGCCGCGTGCCGGCGGCCGAAGGCGCGGGCGAGGAGCAGCCCGAAGCCGCCCGCCGCGATCCCGCTGCCGGCCGCGACGGCGATCGCCGGCACGAGGGCCATGCCGCCCGTCGCCGCCAGAGCGGCAGCGCCTGCGCCGGCGAGATAGACCGGCAATCCGACAAGCCCTGCCAGACCCTCGGTCCGCGAATCCGACGTGACATAGGCGGCCCGCGGCGTGCCCGGCGCGTCGGCCAGCTTTTCGGCCGGGCCGGCGGCCTTGGACGATTCGGCCAGCACGCTCATGTCCTCCTGCCGAAGGCCGAGCTGCATGAGGTCGTCGACCGCCGCGCGAAGCGAGGCCTCGCTGTCGAAGACGGCGACCGCCTCGCGTTCCTCGTAGCTCTGCTCGCCGTTCCCCGAGTCCGACATCACGTCTCCTCCTGCAGGCGCATCGCGCCCTTCATCGCGCTGCGGCGCGGCGGCGCTCGTCCCGTCCTCCGATATCCGCACGAGGCCGGCAGCGAGCCGGGGTGCGAATGTAACGACTCCAGGAACGCTGGCAACCCATTGATTTTCAGCGTCGTTCCGCCTTTCGAAGCCGCTCCTGCATGCCGCATCGGAACGAAGCGAGCCTCGAAGCCACCGCGCCAGCATCCCGCTTCGCCCCGCGGCGTCAATAGGGCGAGAACGCACACGGGCGAGCCCCGGCTACAGGCGAGCTGCCCTATGAAAGCCGCCGCTCTGCCGCAAGCGTGGCACGAAACGGCTGCCGCTCTCGGCCATGGTCTTAAACCCGCCCAAATTCGCCGAGAAGGTTCGCTCAACCTTTCGCGAGGGGGCGAACCTCAGACGGAGGCCAGGGTAACTGCGGTCCCTCCATCCCGTTGGTCGCGGTTACCCGCTTCCTCCTTTCCCCGCGTTTGCGGGATCAGCCGGCGCTCTCGATCTCCTCAAGCAGCGATGCGCTGACGGAGAGGCCGTCTTGTCGTGCCCTGCGGCGCAGGGCGAGGCGACGAGTCCCGGGCAGCCGCGCACCTGCCTGCTCCTCGATCGAGCGCGCGAGGGCGGCGAACCGGCCGGTGCCGGCGCCGAATGAGGCCGGATCCATGGCGATGATCAGCTGCCCGGTGCCGGGCGGCGGCCCCTCCGCATCGAGGAAGGACGAGGCTTCGGCGGCATAGTTGGCGCCCGTGAGGCCGGCCGCCAGCAGCTCCACCATCAGCGCCAGCGCCGTTCCCTTGGCATCGCCGAGCGGCAGCATCGTCCCGCGCAGCGCGGCGTCCGGATCGGTGGTCGGCTGCCCGGCCGCGTCGAGCGCCCAGCCTTCCGGAATCGGCTCGCCGCGCTGTCGCGCCGCGACGATGTTGCCGCGCGCCACTTTCGACAGCGACAGGTCGACGACGATAGGCGCCGCCCCATCGACCGGGCAGGCGAAGGCGATCGGATTGGTGCCGAACACCGCGCGGCTGCCGCCCCAGGGGGCGATCGCCGCCGGCGTATTGGCGAACAGGAGGGCGACCAGGCCCGCTTCGGCGAGCCGCTCGACCGGATGACCGGCCGCACCGCAGTGGTGCGAGCGGAAAATCCCCGCCATGGCGATCCCCTGCCCGCGGGCGACGTCCGGCAGCGCTTCGAGCGCCGCATCGATCGCCGGATAGGCGAAGCCATGCCCGGCATCGATGGCGAGCACGCCTGGAGCACGCCGCGTGAGAGCCGGTTTCGCCATGCCGTCGACCTTGCCGGCCTTGGCCTGCGCGGCATAGGACGCGACCCGCGTGAGACCGTGCCCCTTCAGCCCGTCAGCTTCCGCCGCCACCAGAGCCGCCGCGACGCTCTGGGCATTCGCCGGCGAGGTGTTCGCCCGGCCGAGCGCGCCGGCGACGCGATCGCGCGCCTCCTCCAAGGTCAAGACCGGCACGGGCACCCTCCCCCTTCTCGGCTCGCCTCGCGCGAAGCCGGCGACAAAGCCGATCCTCTAACTTATAGAAGAGCCGTCTGCCAGCCGCCTGCGGGCGACTTACCCGCGCCGCGCCGGCATCGAGCGAAGGACTGCCGATGGCCGCCTACGATCCGCCCCAGCCGATCAGGACCGAGATCGTCGCCGCCATGCCGGCGAAATACGCGCGCGGCGGATCGAGCCCGGGACGGATTTCCACGCGCTACGCGCGGCCGCAGGTCGGCGTCGACTTCTACCTCGAGGGGCCGGCCTTCGACCGCGCCGGCAACCTCTATTTCGTCGACGTGCCGCACGGCCGCATCTTCCGCATGTCGCCGAGTTTCGAGATCGAGCTCGCGGCCGAATATGACGGCGAGCCGAACGGCCTCGCTGTGCACAAGGACGGCCGAGTCTTCATCGCCGATTTCCGGCACGGCGTCATGGTGCTCGACCCGGTCCGCGGCGCGGTGACGCCGTTCCTCGACTTCCGCTTCGGCGAGAGCTTCAAGGGCCTCAACGATCTCTGCTTCGCCTCGAACGGCGACCTCTATTTCACCGACCAGGGCCAGACCGGCCTGCACGACCCGACCGGCCGCGTCTACCGCTATTCGACCGACGGCAGGCTCGAATGCATGATCGCCACCGTGCCCGGCCCGAACGGCGTCTGCCTCAGCCCGGACGACAAGACCCTCTATGTCGACTGCCGCGCCAACCAGGTCTGGTGGCTGCCGCTCGACCACGCGCGGCCGCCCTCGCGCGCCGGCGTGTTCGCCTCGATGAGCGGCTTCGGCACGCCCGACGGCATGGCGGTCGACGCGGCCGGCAATGTTCTCTGCGCGCAGATGAACATGGGCGTGATCTGGGGTTTTGGGCGCACCGGGCTGCCGATCTGGCGGATCGACACCTGCAAGAGCCCGAAAATGTCGAACATGGCCTATGGCGGGCCGGACAACAGGCGGCTCTTCATCACCGACGGCTCGGGGTTCATCCTCGTGGCGGAGATGCCCGAGCCGGGCCTGCGGCTCTATTCGCATTTGTGACCGCGCGCACGATGATCGCAGGCAGGGGGGAGAGACCGGGGCGGGACGATACGGGTTGAGCCTGCGCGTCTTCTCCATTATGGCATAGTCTCTCTCATTGCCGGATAAGATCCGGCAATCCGGCTGTCCTTGCGGCCGCGAAGACCGGATGCCCGGGTCACGGCGATCGCCGCGCCCGCGCATGAGAAGACAAGGGGCCGGCCAGGGAGGGAGCGTGGTTCCCAATCGAATCCTGCAGGCGATGCGCGAGAAGCGAAAAGCGCTCGGCGTCCGGCTGACCTTCCCCTCGCCCGAGGTGGTCGACATCCTCGGCACGGCCGGCCTCGACTTCGTCTTCGTCGACTACGAGCACGGCGTCTTCGACCTGCCCTCGGTGGAGAACATCTGCCGCGCCGCCGACCTCGTCGGCCTCACCCCGATCGCCCGCACGCAGGACATCTCCGACGGCGCCGTGACCCACCTCGTCGACCGCGGCATCTGGGGCATCATCGGCCCGCACATCGAGACGCGGGCCGACGCGCAGCAGCTCGTCCGCGCCTGCCGCTTCGGGCCGATCGGCCGCAGGTCCTTCGGCGGCGGCCGGGGCACGAAGTACCAGACCAACATGGCCGACATGCCGAGCTTCCTCGCCGCTTGCAACGCCAACATGCTGGTCGGGGCGATGATCGAGAGCACGCGGGCGATCGACAATCTCGACGAGATACTCTCGGTGGAGGGCATCGACTACTTCATGTTCGGCCCCGCCGACTTCGCCCAGGACATGGGCTTCGCCGGCCAGCTGAAGCACCCCGCGGTCCTCGAGGCGGTGGAGAAGGCGACGGCGCGCATCCACGCCGCCGGCAAGCCGATGCGCGAGGACATCATGGTCGTCGCCAATGCGCGCGAGCTCCTCGCCGAGGGCGCGGCCGCCTTCGTCGCCAAGCACCGGCCGAAGCGCTAAGCCTCGGCAAGAGACAGGACGGAGAAGAACGCATGGACGCGACATACCGGCTGGCGGACTGGACGCACGGCCTCCGCTTCGAGGCGCTGCCGGCGAGCACGGTCGAGGCGGCAGCCAACCTCCTCCTCGACACCATCGGCTCCTCGATCGCGGCGTGGGACGCGCCCGGCGTGCGCGAGCTGCGCGCCCTGATGGCGGAGTGGACGGCCGGCCCGAGCCAGGTGTGGATCGCCGGCGAGAACCTGTCGCCGCCGGCGGCGACGCTCGTCAATTCGGCGATGGCGCACGCGCTCGAGTTCGACGACCTGCACAAGGAGCTGCCGCTGCACGCCGGCGCCGTCGTCGTCCCGGCCGCGCTCGCCGTCGCCCAGGCGGTTCCGGGAGCGACTGGCCGCGAGCTCGTCGTCGCCATCGTCGCCGGCACCGAGATCCTCGCCCGGCTCGCCCGCGCCAACCTCAACTACCGCGGCACGGCCGGTTTCCGCGGCTTCAACCCGACCTCGATCATCGCCGGCTTCGGCGCGGCCGCGGTCGCCGGGCGCCTGCTCGGGCTCGACGCCGCCGGCATCGCCCGCGCCATGGGCCTCTCCTACGCGCAGGCGAGCGGCAACCAGCAGTGCATCGCCGACGGCGGGCTCGTAAAGCGCATGCAGCCGGGCTTCGTCGCCGAGGCAGGTGTCCGCGCCGCCTGGCTCGCCCGTGCGGGTGTCACGGGCGCGGTCGACGCGCTCGAGGGCAAGAACGGCTATTTCAACGTCTACGAGCAGGGCGAATACGACGCCCCTGCCCTCACCGCCGGCCTCGGCGAGGCGTTCGAGATCGAAAAGCTCGCCTTCAAGCGCTACCCGGTCTGCGGCATGGCGCAGCCGGCCGTCGACAGCCTTCGCGACCTCTTCGAGCAGCCGGGCTTCGCGCGCGAGAACATCGCCTCGATCGCCGTCGAAGGGTCGAAATTCGTCATCGACATGGTCGGCCGTCCCTATGCGCCGGGCCCGAACCCGGAGGTCGACGCGCAGTTCAACATCGCCTACTGCCTAGCCACCACGCTCGAGACCGGCACGATCGGCCTCGCCGACATCGGGCCGGCGAAGACGCTCGATCCGGACCGCATCCGGCGGGCCAACGCGGTCCCGGTCACGCTCGACGCCTCGCTCGAGGGCAAATGGACGAGCCGCGTGCGCGTCACGAACCGGCAGGGCGCGGAGGCCTCGCGCATCAGGAAGGCGGCCGCCGGCCAGACCGACAAGCCGGTGCAAGCCGGGGAGCTGATGCGCAAATTCCTCGATGCGGCGGCCGCGTCCGGCGCCGCCTTCGGCCCCGGCGGCGCCGAGCAGCTCGCCGAGCTGCTGCTGCAGGCGCCCGAGCTGCCCGATCTCGCACCGCTCATGCGCGCGCTCACGCCGGGCGGCCTCGAGGAACCCCGCCGCCGCATCGCCTGACGACTTCCACCCGGAGCCGTCCGAACAGAAGACGGCCCATCCAACCGAAGAGGAAACGCCCTATGACGCGACTTCCACGTCCCACGACGCATGCGCTCCTCTCCCGCCGCTCGCTGCTGCAGGCTGCCGCGGCGGGCGTCGTCGTGCTCGGCGCGCCACGCGGCGCCTTCGCCCAGCAGAACAAGCTCCTCTGGTACACCGGCGCCTCGGTCGAGTCTGCGGAGGACTGGACCAAGCTCTACAAGGAGCTAGCCAACACGCAGGTCGACTATTATCGCGCCGGCGGCGTCAAGCTCGCCCAGAAGTTCGAGCAGGAGGTGAAGGCGCAGCAGGTCGCCTGCGACGTCATCGACGCGACCCTGCCGGGCCTGATGACCCAGTGGGCCAAGCAGGGCCTCTTGATGCAGTACGAGACCCCCGAGGCCAAGCACTATCCCGCCGAGCTGCAGATGAAGGGCTACTGGGCTCCCACCAAGGCGCTCGACACCTGCATGGCCTACAACACCGACATCGTGAAGGAGGCCGACGCTCCCAAGCACTGGGAGGATCTGCTCGACCCGAAGTGGAAGGACAAGCTGGTGATGGCCGATCCGTTCTTCAGCGGCGGCACGCTCCACTGGTATGCGGCGATGCGCAAGAAGTTCGGCGAGGATTTCGTCAAGAAGCTCGCCAAGCAGAACGTCCTGCTGCGCAACGGCAATGGCGAGGTGATGGACACCGTCGTCTCCGGCGAGCGGCCGGTGGCTGCCTCCATCCTGCAGTACTACGCCTCGGCCAAGGCGGCCGACGGCGTGAAGGTGCGGATGGTGTTCCCGACCGAGGGCGTGCCGGCCGGCATCATGGTGATCGGCATCACGGCCGCGGCGCCCAATCCCGAAGCGGCGAAGAAGTTCGTCGACTTCGCGCTCGGCAAGCAGGCGCAGGAGCTCTGGCAGACGAAGCACTTCACGCCGTCGTTCCGCGACGACGTCGATCCGCTGCCCGACGAGTACGGCCGCACGCCCTTCAACAAGGTCAAGCTCATCGGCAGCACCTACGACGACATGCTGGAGCTGCACGAGAACCAGGGCGCGATCCTCGACGAGTTCGGCGGGCTGTACAAGTAGACCGGCCTTCGCGGCAGGGCGGTCTCCATAGAAGGATTGCCCTGCCGCGCTCATCGTCCTGCACTCTTATCTTCGTCATCCTACTCCCCCCTTCGTCATCCTGCGCGAAAGCGCAGGATCCATCTTCCTCTTGCGGCAAAGACAAATAT
>JAEZCD010000222.1 GCA_023430145.1 Pseudomonadota bacterium | reverse complement strand
CCCTCGTCGCGGCCGGCCAGGACCTCGGCGACGAGGGCGGCGTCCTCGACGGTGCGGCCGAAGACGCCTACATGGTCGAGCGTGTGCGACAGCGGCAGCACGCCGGTGCGCGGAACGAGACCGAAGGTGGGCTTGTAGCCGACGACGCCGCAGAAGGAGGCCGGGCGGATCATCGAGCCGTTGGTCTGCGAGCCGATGGCGATCGGCACCATCCGGGCCGCGACCGCCGCCGCCGAGCCGCTCGAGGAGCCGCCGGGCGTGCGCTCGGCGTGGTGGGGATTCTTCGTCTTGCCTGGATGGAAATAGGCGAACTCGGTCGTCACGGTCTTGCCGAGGATGATCGCCCCGGCGGCCCGCAGCCGCGCCACCACCACGCAATCGCGCAGCGGGCGAAAGCCGGCCCGGAGCGGCGAGCCGTATTCGGTCGGCATGTCGGCGGTGTCGAAGATGTCCTTGATGCCGACCGGGACGCCGTGCAGCGGCCCGAGCGCGGCGCCGCTCGCCTTATGCCGGTCCCGCTCGGCGGCCTGCTCCAGCGCCCAGTCCGGGTCGAGGAAGGCCCAGGCCTCGATGCCCGGATCGACGGCGGCGATCCGGGCGAGACAGGCCTGCGTCAGCTCGACGGCCGAAAGCTGTCCCTCGCGGATGCGGAGGGCCGCCTCCGCCGCCGAGAGGTCGTGCAGGTCGTTCACCTGAGAAACCCGTCCCGTCAGTTGCCGTAGAGATATTCGGGCAGCCATAGCGCCATGCCGGGCCAAATGTACAGCAGGGCCATGCACAGGATCACGATCGCCATGTAGGGCATCATGCCGCCGAAGATCTGGTTGATCGTGATGTGCGGCGGCGCCACCCCCTTCAGATAGAAGGCGGCCATCGCCACCGGTGGCGACAGGAAGGCCGCCTGCAGGTTCACGAACACCAGCACGCCCCAGAGGATCGGGTCGATGTCGAAATGCGCCAGCAGCGGCAGGAAGATCGGCACGAAGATGATGATGATCTCGGTCCACTCGAGCGGCCAGCCGAGCAGGAAGATGATCGCCTGCGACAGCAGCATGAACTGAATGGGCGTGAGATCGAGCCCCAGCACCCACTGCTCGACGAGCGCCTGACCGCCCAGAATGGCGAAGACCGCCGAGAACAGCGCCGAGCCGACGAACAGCCAGCAGACCATCGCCGTCGTCTTGGCCGTCAGGAACACCGCTTCCTTGGTCTTCTTCCAGCTCAGCGTGCGTGCAGAGAGCGCGAGGAAGAAGGCACCCGCGGCGCCGAGGGCGGCGGACTCGGTGGCCGTGGTGAGGCCGAACAGGATGGCGCCGAGCACGACGACGATCAGCGTCGCCATCGGCAGCACCGACGAGCTGAGAAGCTTCACCAGCTCGAGGCGCTCCGGCGTCATCCGGCGGTAGTAGCGGACGAGGATGAAGGCCGCGAGGGCGGCGATGATGCCGAAAGTCACATAGAAGCTCGTCGGCGGCCCCGTATCGACGGCCGCCGGGGCCTCGCTGACGGCCCCGCCGAGCGGCTCGAGGCCCTCGGGAAGCTCCTCCGCGGCGCGGTGCTGGTAGATGACGACATACCACCACAGCACGCCCAGGGCGCCGGACAGCAGCCCCAGAGGAACCAGCGACAGGAGGAAGTTCTTCAGGAGCCTGCCATAGGTGAGAGGCCCCTCCTCCGTCTCGATGGCTGCCGCCCGCCCGGGCGCGAACAGCGCCCGCACGAGACCGAAGAGCATGTTCGGCGAATAGGCCGACTGGAATTTTTGCATCCACCCGGGAACGGGGACGCGCGTCTGCTCCTCGGGAAGCCCCGGCGCAAGGGCCGGGTTCAGGAGCGCCCGGCCGATCACATAGAGGACGTAGAGGAGGGCGAGGAACAGGCCCGGGAACATCGCAGCCGCATAGAGCTTCACCACCGACTGCCCGGCGACCGCGGCATAGACGATGATCATGATCGAGGGCGGGATGAGAATGCCGAGCGTGCCGCCGGCCGTGATCACGCCGGCGGAGATCTTGGTGTCGTAGCCGGCGCGCAGCATCGGCTGCAGGGCGACGACGCCCATCAGCACGACGACGGCGCCGACGAGCCCGGTCGCCATGCCCCAGAACGCGCACACGACGAGCGTGGTGACGGCGAGCGAGGCCGGGATGCGGCTGAAGGCGAGCTGCACCGAATAGAACATCTTGTCGACGAGGGCGCCGCGCTCCATCACGTAGCCCATCAGCACGAAGAGCGGGATGGCGATCAGCACCTCGTTCGTCATGGCGCCGTAGGTGCGCTGCACCATGAGGTCGAAGACGCGGTTGTCGATCCAGTGCTGGCTCGGGTCGTAGAAGGCATAGAAGCCGAAGAAGACGCCGAGCCCCATCAGCGTGAAGGCGGTCGGGAAGCCCATCATGATGGTGATCACGATGAGCCCCAGCATGACGAGGCCAAGCGCCTGGTCGCTCATGACTGCAGGTCCCCGGCCATGCCGCGCTGCCGCGCCGTCTCGTCGATCTTCTGCGCGCTCTCGATGGCCCGCCGGCGGGTCTCCTCGTCGACATGCTCGCTGTGGGCGAGCTGCTCCTCGAGCACGTCCATCTCCATGACGTCCTTGAGCCGGCTAGGCCAGGCGCCGGTCCGAAGGCAGATCACGCAGCGGGCGATCTCGGCGAATCCTTGCGCCAGGATCAGCGCGCCGGCGATCGGGATGATGGTCTTGAACGGGTAGATCGGCGGCCCTTCGGCCATGACGCTCGAATGCTCGCCGATCCGCCAGGAGAGCTCCGCGAAGCGGTAGCCGGCATAGAGCAGCGCCGCGATGCCGGGCAGGAAGAAGACGATATAGAGCACGAGATCGAGCCCGGCCTGCATGCGCGGCCGCATCGATCCGTAGAGGAAGTCACCGCGCACATGCGCGTTCTGCGCCAGCGCATAGGCCCCGGCCATCATGAACAGGGTGCCGTAGAGCATGTTGTTGAAGTCGTAGATCCAGGCCGTCGGCGCGTTGAGGACGTAGCGCTTGAAGACCTCGATGCAGACGACGGCGGTCAGCACGATCACGAGCCAGGCCGCGGCCTTGCCCGCCCAGGTGCTGATCGCGTCGATCGTGTGCAGGACACGTTGGACGTTCATGAGCTTGTCGCGTCGTTGAAAAGACAAGAGCACCATTCGGGAGGCTTCCCGAATGGCGCTCTGTCAGGCAGGAACGTCAGAGCTTCTTGGCGGCGGCGTTCTGGCCGAAATAATGATCGACCGCCATGCGGCGGTTCACCACGGTATCCTGTTCCCAGCGCGTGGCGCGCTCGGCAAAGGCGATCTGCGACTGCAGGATCTCCTTGAAGAGCGGATTGTCGGCCGCCTTCTTCTTCACCACCTCGTCGTAGATTTCGAGTTGCTTCTTGAGCAGCGGATCCGGAGTCTTGTAGAACTTGACGTTGTTGACGGTCTGCAGCTCCCGATAATCCTTGGAGTAGCGGTCGATCGCCTTCCAGGCCATGTCCTGCGAGGCGGCTTCGACCGCGTTGTCGATGATCGCCCGCATCTGCGGCGCCAGGCCATCGTACTTAGCCTTGTTGAACATGATCTCGAACTGCTCGGCGTTCTGATGGTAGCTCTGCAGCATGCAGACCTTCGAGACGTCGGCGAAGCCGAGCGAGCGGTCCGAGGAGGCGTTGTTGAACTCGGCCGCATCGAGCAGGCCGCGGTCCATCGCCGAGACGATCTCGCCGCCGGGCAGCGCGTTCACTGCGGCGCCGAGGCCGGTGAACACGTCGATCGAGATGCCGACGGTGCGGAACTTCAGGCCGGCGATGTCCTCGGCCTTGGTGATCGGCCGCTTGAACCAGCCGAGCGGCTGCGTCGGCATCGGGCCGTAGACGTAGGAGCGGACATTGGCGCCGATCGACTTGTAGAGCTTGTCGAGCAGCTCGGCGCCGCCGCCGTATTTGTGCCAGGCGAGCAGCATGTTGGCGTCCATGCCGAAGCCCGGTCCGGAGCCCCACAGCGCCAGCGCCGGCTGCTTGCCGTAGTGATAGACAAGCACGCCGTGACCGCCGTCGAGGGTGCCGCTCGACACCGCGTCGAGCAGCCCGAAGGCGGGCACGACGGCACCGGCGGGAAGCACCTCGATCTTCAGGTCGCCGCCGGTCATGTCGTTGACCTTCTTGGCGAAATCGAGCGCGTATTCGTGGAAGATGTCCTTCGAGGGCCAGGTGCTCTGCCAGCGCATCGAGACCGGCCCCTGGGCCTTGGCGATGCTCGGCGCCGCGACCGTGGCCGCGCCGGCCAGCGCCGCACCCTTGAGGAACTTGCGGCGCGACGTCGTGGTCGCTTCGGACTTGCTCATCTGATTCTCCCTAGGCGGGCCGTTGCCGGCGATCCGGCTCCGCGGCCCTGAGTTTCCTCCGCGCCGCCCGCTCTTTCCGGCGGGTTGCGCAGCTTCGGCGATTAAACCGACCGAACCGGGGGAAAATCAATAGGCTAGGGCTTCACCAATTCGAACAATGCTCGCCCAAATGCGCGAATTGGTTCACTGAAATTCTCCGCCCGGGGCGAGCGTCGCCTCGTCGCTTTCCCCCGATCCGCCGCAGGAAGACGCCGCGCAAGGCCGCTTGCACATGCCCCGCCCCTCCGCCAAATTCCGGGCCGTGCGGGGAGAGTCCGAGGATCGAGTGACACAAGAAGGCCGGGAATACCGGGTCGGTCTGTTCGTGACCTGCCTCGTCGACCTCATCCGTCCCTCGGTCGGCTTCGCCGCCGTGAAGCTCCTGGAGGCCGCCGGCTGCCGCGTCGACGTGCCGCGGCAGACCTGCTGCGGGCAGCCGGCCTTCAATTCCGGCGACCGGGACACCGCGCGGGCGCTGGCGCTGCAGGCGATGGACGCCTTCGCCGGCTACGACTACATCGTCGCCCCGTCCGGCTCCTGCGCCGGCATGCTGCGGGCCCACGTGCCGGAGCTGTTCGCCGGCGAGCCGGACCTCTTGCCTCGTGCGGAGGCCTTCGCTGGCCGCGTGCACGAGCTCGTCAGCTTCCTCGTCGACGTCTGCGGGATGACCGCGGTCGACGCCCGCTTCGACGGCAGCGTCGCCTATCACGACTCCTGTTCGGGCCTGCGCGAGCTCGGCATTCGCGAGCAGCCGCGCCGCCTTCTCGCCAGCGTCGAGGGGCTCGAGCTGAAGGAGCTCGTCGACGCCGACGTCTGCTGCGGCTTCGGCGGCACCTTCGCGGTGAAGTATCCGGAGATCTCGGACGCGATCGTCGGTCGCAAGGTGGAGAAGGTCGCCGGCGCCGACGCCGACCTTTTGCTCGCCGGCGATCTCGGCTGCCTCATGAACATCGCCGGCAAGCTGCAGCGAAAGGGCTCGCCGGTGCGCGTCCGGCACGTCGCCGAAGTTCTGGCCGGCATGACCGCGGAGCCGCCGATCGGCGAAGCGCGGTAGCCGGCCACGGCTCTGGACCGGCGCGAAGCGCGCCCCATCTCCTCGCGCCATGGCCATCCAGTCCGCACGCATCCGCACGCTCCGCGCCGGCGCGCCCGGCGCTGCGGGCAGCTTCGTCCTCTATTGGATGCAGCAGTCGCAGCGGGTGCGCTGCAACCACGCGCTCGAATACGCGGTCGAGCAGGCGAACCGGCTCGGCCTGCCGGTGCTCGTCGGCTTCGGCCTCACGGACGACTACCCTGAGGCGAACGCGCGGCACTATGCCTTCATGCTGCAGGGCCTCGCCGAGGTGGCCCATGAGCTCGCAGCGCGCGGCATCGCCTTCGTCATCCGCAAGGGCGAGCCGGACGAGGTGGCGCTCGCGCTGTCGGCCGAGGCGGCGCTGGTCGTCTGCGACCGCGGCTATCTGCGGCACCAGATCGCCTGGCGCGAGCGGCTCGCGAAGAGGCTCCAAGTGCCGCTGGCCGAGGTCGAGAGCGACACGGTGGTGCCCGCCGAGGCCGCCTCGACGAGGCACGAATACGCCGCCCGAACGCTGCGGCCGAGAATCCATCGGCTGCTCGACGAGTTCCTCGTGCCGCTCCGCGCCACTCCCGTGAAGCATCGCTGGCCAGATACGGCGCCGCAAAGCGAGATCGACCTATCGGAGCCGGACAGGGCGCTCGCGACCCTGCGGCTCGATCGCTCGGTGCCGCCGGTGCGGCGTTTCACAGGCGGCACCTCGCGGGCGCTCACGCGGCTTCGGGCGTTCGTCGATGCACACCTGTCCGGCTATGCGGAGGAGCGCAATCTCCCCGAGCGCCAGGCCGTCTCGCGCCTGTCCCCGTACCTGCATTTCGGCCAGATCTCGGCGCTCGACATCGTCCTCGTCGTCCGCGAGGCGGCGCCCTCCGGCGATCCCGGCCGCGCGGCCTTCATCGAGGAGCTGGTCGTGCGGCGGGAGCTGGCGATCAACCACGTCCTCTACGAGCCTCGCTACGATCGCTGGGACGGCCTGCCGGACTGGGCGCGCGCCGCGCTCGCCAAGGCCGCGCGCGACCCGCGGCCGCACCTCTATTCCCGGGGCGAGCTGGAGGCCGGCGAGACGCACGACCGCTACTGGAACGCGGCCATGCTGGAGATGCGCGCCACCGGCTACATGCACAACCGCATGCGCATGTATTGGGGCAAGAAGATCGTCGAGTGGACGAAGGAGCCCGAGGCGGCGTTCGAGACGGCGCTGGCGCTGAACAACCGCTGGTTCCTCGACGGCCGCGACGCCAACTCCTACGCCAATGTCGGCTGGCTGTTCGGCCTGCACGACCGCCCCTGGCCGGCGCGAAAGGTCTTCGGCACGGTCCGCTCGATGGGCGCCGCCTCGCTGAAGAAGTTCGACGCGGATGCCTATGTGGCCGAGGTGGGGCGGCTGGCGGCGATGGAACACGGCTGACGGCTGGAACGGCGCGTCGGCTCTTCCCTCTGCCATGCGCCATCGAGGGGAGAGAGGGAGGGAAGCCTAAAACCTCCCGGCCGAAAGGGCGCCCCCTGCCGGAGTGACAAGCAACGGGCACGGCTCTTGTATGCCGCGCGCTGCCCTCGCGCACGGAAGCCTCTATAAGCACCCCGCCGAACCGCCAGCCATCGTGAGCCGCATGCCAGCAAACAGCCTCGCCGACCTGTCGCTCGATCTCGGCTCGCTCGCCGCCGCCTATGCGGGCGGCCTCGCGCCGGCGGACGTCGTCGACGAGGTCTTCCGGCGCATCGAGGCGGCTGCCGACCCCGGCATCTTCATCGCCCTCGTCGATCCCGAAGACGCCCGCGCCGCCGCCCGCGCGCTCGGGGCCTATCGAGCGGACCGGCCGCTCTGGGGTGTGCCGTTCGCGGTAAAGGACAATATCGACGTCGCCGGCCTGCCCACTACCGCCGCCTGCCCGGACTTCGCCTATTCCCCCGAGGCGACCGCACCGGCGGTGCAAAGGCTGCTGGACGCCGGCGCGATCCTGATAGGCAAGACCAATCTCGACCAGTTCGCGACCGGCCTCGTCGGCGTGAGGACCCCCTACCCCGTGCCGCGCAACGCCTTCGATCCGGCGATCGTGCCCGGCGGCTCCAGCTCCGGCTCGGCGGTGGCGGTCGCCCGCGGCCTCGTCGCCTTCGCGCTCGGCACCGACACGGCCGGCTCCGGCCGCGTGCCGGCGGGGCTGAACAACATCGTCGGCCTGAAGCCGACGCTCGGCGCCGTCTCCACGCGGGGCGTCGTGCCCGCCTGCCGCAGCCTCGACACCGTCTCGGTGTTCGCGTCGACCGTCGCCGACGCCTATGCCGCCTTCCAGGTTCTGGCCGGCTACGACCCCGAGGAGCCGTTCTCGCGACCCGTGCCGGTGCGTCCGCTCGGCGCCCTGCCACCCGGCCTCAGGATCGGCCTGCCAGACGGGAACAGCCTCCGGTTCGGCGGCGACGCGCTGTCGCAGGCCGCCTTCGCCGCGAGCGCCGCCGACCTCGCCGGGCTCGGTCTCGCCCCCGTCGAGGTCGACCTGTCGGCATTCCTCGAGATCGCCGGCCTGCTCTATGGCGGCCCCTGGGTCGCCGAGCGCTATCTGGCGATCCGGAGCTTCTTCGATGCCGACCCGAGCCGACTCGTGCCCGTGCTGCAGAAGATCATCGGCGGCGCAAAAACCCTCTCGGCGGCCGACGCCTTCGCCGGCCGTTACCGGCTCGCCGAGCTGAAGCGCGCCACCGAGGCCGTCTGGGAGGCGGTCGACGTCCTGATGGTGCCGACCTATCCGCGGCCGCGCAGCCGCGCGGACCTCGTGGCGGACCCGATCGGCCCCAACAGCGAGTTCGGCACCTACACCAACTTCGTCAACCTGCTCGATCTCGCCGCGCTCGCAGTGCCGGGCCGCTTCCGCGGCGACGGCTTTCCCTCCGGCGTCACTCTGATCGGTCCCGCCGGCAGCGACGCCCTGCTCGCCGCGCTCGGCGAGCGCCTGCATGCGGCGGCGGGCGTGCCGCTC
>JAEZCD010000161.1 GCA_023430145.1 Pseudomonadota bacterium | reverse complement strand
CGCTCGCGCCGCTCGATGGTCACGGCGCGGCCCTTGCGGTCGCTGACGATCTCGGTTCGGACGATCGGCTCGGCCGGCGGCGGCTCGGCGCGCTTGGCGCGTGCCGAAGGCTCCGGATTCTCCCGCTTCGGCGCAACCGCCTTCGGCGGCCGCGGCTCGGGCTCGGGCCGCGGCGGACGCGGCGTCACGCGCGGCCGCGGCCGCTCCTCCTCGTCGTGCTGGAAGACCGGCGCGTCGAAATCGACATGCGCCTCGGCCGCGAGCCGCGGGCCGAGCTGGTCCTTCAGCATCCGGGTGCGCACCTCGACCGCCTCGCGCTCGGGGATCTCGCCGAGCTGGAACGGCCCGAAGGAAATCCTGATCAGCCGCGACACCTGCAGGCCGAGGTGCTCGAGAATGCGCTTGACCTCGCGGTTCTTGCCCTCGCGCAGGCCGAGCGTCAGCCACACATTGCTGCCCTGCTCGCGGTCGAGCTTGGCCTCGACGTCGGCATAGCGGAAGCCGCCGATCTCGACCCCGTCGCGCAGCGCGTCGAGGTCGGCCTGATTCACCTCGCCATGCGCGCGAACCCGGTAGCGGCGCAGCCAGCCGGTCTCCGGTAGCTCCAGCACGCGTGCGAGGCCGCCGTCATTGGTGAGCAGCAGGAGGCCCTCGGTGTTGATGTCCAGCCGGCCGACGGTGACCACGCGCGGCAGGCCGGGCGGCAGCACGTCGAACAGCGTCGGCCGCCCCTCCGGGTCGTGCGTCGTCGTCACCACCCCTTTCGGCTTGTGGTAGAGCCAGAGCCGGGTGCGCTCGCGCAAGGGAACCGGCTCGCCGTCGAGCGTCAGCCGGTCGCCCTCGACGACGAGCTGCGCCGGGTGCTCGATGGTCTTGCCGTTGAGGGTGACGCGGCCCTCGGCCACCCAGGTCTCCGCCTCGCGGCGCGAGCCGAGCCCGAGCCGTGCCAGCACCTTGGCCACGCGCTCGCCGCGCGGCGTCTCGTCGGCGGCGTGCTCCGCCGCTATATCGTCAGGTTCCATGGATGCGGCCGATAGCATGCGGGACGAGGCAGCGCGAGGCGGCAACGCCTCTCTCTCGCCGATGGAGGCCGCGCTCGGGCAAGCGCGGGCGGCCGGCGAGCGCGGCGAAGTACCGATCGGCGCGGTGATCGTGCACGGCGGGAAGATCATCGCCGCCGCCGGCAATTCGCCGCGCGCCCTCTCGGATCCCACCGCGCATGCGGAGATCCTCGCCATTCGCGCCGCGGCGCAAAAACTCGGCTCCGAGCGGCTCGTCGGCTGCGATCTCTGGGTGACGCTGGAGCCCTGCCCGATGTGCGCGGCTGCCATCTCGTTTGCGCGCATCCGCCGGCTCTATTACGGCGCCGAGGATTCCAAGGGCGGCGCCGTCGTCTCCGGGCCGCGGCTGTTCGACCAGCCGACCTGCCACCACGCGCCCGAAGTCTATGGCGGCTTCCGCGAGACCGAGGCGGCCGAGATCTTGCGGGAGTTTTTCCGGGCGCGGCGGTGAGGCGGCTCTACTCCGGCCGGTGGCAGACCGCCTCGATGTTCTGGCCTTCCGGATCGAGCACGAAGGCGCCGTAATAGTCCGGGTGATAGTGCGCGCGGATCCCGGGTGGGCCGTTGTCGGTGCCACCGGCCTCGAGCGCCGCTTCGTAGAAGGCGCGCACCGCAGCGCGGTTCTCCGCCACGAAGGCGACATGGATGTGCGGCGAGGTTCTGCCGCCGCCGGCGATCCAGAAGTCGGGCTTGCCGCGGCCGAAGCCGCAGGCGCGGTCGCCACCTTCGCCGACCTCCATCACGGGGCCGATTCCGAGGGGCGCCAGCGCCCGCGAGAAGAACGACTTGGCTTTGTCATAATCGGCGTAGCCCAGTCCGATATGGTCGAGAATCGCTGCCATGCTTCCTCCCCCGGCCTGCGTTAGGCTTGCCGCCGATCCTAATCCCGGACGACATTGCGCTCCATGACCGACGACCTCGCGGATCTTTTTCCCGGCTTCGACTCGCACTGGATCGACATCGGCATGGGGCGGCTGTTCGCCCGCACCGGTGGCGCCGGGCCGCCGCTCGTGCTGCTGCACGGCTTTCCGCAGACGCATGTCATGTGGCACCAGATCGCGCCGCGATTGGCCGAGCGCTTCACTTTGGTGGTGCCGGATCTGCGCGGCTATGGCTGGTCGAGCGTGCCGCCCGGCGCCGAGGACGGCTCGGGCTTCTCCAAGCGCCTGATGGCCGGCGACATCGTCGAGGCCATGGAGAAGCTCGGCCATGTCCGCTTCGCGATCGCCGGCCACGACCGCGGCGGCCGCGTCGCCTACCGTCTCGCGCTCGACCATCCGGGCCGGGTGACGGCCATCGCCGTGCTCGACATCGTGCCGACGACGACGGTCTGGGACGGCTTCGACCGCAAGGCGGCGCTGCGCACCTATCACTGGCCGTTCCTCGCCCAGCGGGCGCCGCTGCCGGAGACGCTGATCGGCGGCAACCCGACCTTCTTCCTCGACTGGACGCTGGCGAGCTGGACCGCGTCCGGCTCGCTCGAGCCGTTCGACCCGCGGGCGCTCGCCCACTACCGGGCGGCGTTCAACAATCCGGACCGGATCGCGGCCGCCTGCGGCGACTACCGCGCCGGCGCCTCGATCGACGTCGACGACGACACGGCCGACCTCGCGGCGGGGAAGAAGATCTCCGCGCCGCTGCTGGCGCTCTGGGGCAGCTCCGGGTTCCCGGATGCCGGCGATCCGCTCGCCGCCTGGCGCGGCTTCGCGACGCAGGTCTCCGCGGCCTCGGTGAGGAGCGGCCACTTCGTCGCCGAGGAGAATCCGGACGGCGTATCGGAGGCGCTCGTGCCGTTCCTCGCCGGAGGCCGCGCATGACCCTGACGACGCCGGCGATCACCGCGCCGCCCCGTCCGCGTCCCCGGAAGCGCCGGCAGGGCAAGACGGTGGCGCTGGCGCTCGGCGCCGGCGGCGCACGCGGCCTGTCGCACATTCTCGTGCTGGAAGCCTTCGACGAGCTCGGCATCAAGCCGACGGCGATCGCCGGTGCTTCGATCGGCGCCATCGTCGGCGCCGCCTATGCCGCCGGCATGCCGCCGCGCGAGATGCGGCTCTATGTGCAGCGGCTGTTCCGCGACCGCTCGACGGTGCTGCAGGCGGTGCTGCGCTCTCGCGTGGGCCGCTTCATCGACCTCGTCGGCCGGATCGGCAATCCGATGCTGGTCGATGGCGAGCGGCTGCTCGCGCAAATCCTGCCGCCCGGGCTGCCGGCGCGGTTCGAGGACCTGCAGATTCCGCTGGCCGTCATGGCGACCGAGTTTCACGCGAGGTCGGAGGCGGTGTTCCGCTCCGGCCCGCTGCTGCCGGCGATCGCCGCCTCCTCGGCGATCCCCGGCCTGATGCGGCCGGTGCTGATCGGCGGCCGCGCCTATATCGACGGCGGTGCCATCGACCCGCTGCCGGTGCAGGCCCTCGAAGGGCTCGCCGACGTCATCGTCGGCGTCGACGTCACCGGCGGCCCGCTGCCGGGCGACAAGGTGGTGCCGGACCCGTTCGAGGCGATGTTGGGCGCGATCCAGCTCCTGCAGGGGGCGGTAGTGCGGGCGCGGCTGACCATGTGCCCGGCCGATCTCGTCATCCGCCCGGTGGTGGACGAGTTCCGGGTTCTCGACTTCCGCAAGGCGGCGGCGATCTTCCGCGCCGCCGACCCGGTCAAGGACGAGACCAAGCGCGAGCTCGAGCGGCTGCTCGGGTGAGGAGCCGGCGCCCGGTCTTCCTCCGCGGGCGGGAAGGGGCGGCGCTACTTCAGCGCCATCACCACCGGCCCGGCCACCGGATCGGTGACGCCGCGGCCGCCGCCGAGATCCTCGAGCGTGTCGCGGAAGGAGTCGAGCGTCGCGATCATCTGCGGGCGCGCGGCGGCGAGCGCGTCCATGTCGGTCCATTCGGCGATGATGCAGTAGGCGCGGTCGCCGCTCTTGATGATGCTGGCGTGCACGAGGCCCGGCCAGTCGGCCCCGACCGACTTGTGGGCGTCGAGAAAGTCCTGCTCGCGCCCCGGCTTGATGCGGAATCGGACCGAGTTGAAGGCCGCCATGACTGCACCTCCGAAAGGCGGCGATCGTACACCGGCGGATCGGCGGCGTCAGCGGCGGAAAGAGGCCGCCGGGAGAGCCGGGAGAAAGCCCTGCCCGGCGGCCGTTCGGACCCGCGCGCCGGGCGCGCAGATCGTTGAGCCGAACCGTTCGAGGATGGCCTTGCGCGACCGGGGTCGCCATCGGGCGGAACCCGCAAAACGAGGCGCGGGAATCCCTGAAGTCTTCCTTCTCCCAGCGGGAGAAGGTGGCCGCGCAGCGGCCGGATGAGGGGGTAAGGCGCTCGTCCTGATGCTCCGAACCCCTCACCCGCCGCCTTCGGCGGCACCCTCTCCCAATGGGAGAGGGGAGAAAGTGCTCCTTTGGTGGGCGGTGACGGGCTCGAACCGCCGACCCTCTCGGTGTAAGCGAGATGCTCTACCAACTGAGCTAACCGCCCGGACACGTTCCGCTTTGCGAGGAGCGGGCGCGTCGGTGCCGCCGGGGCGGCGACCGCAGCCATATAGGCGCGCGGCGCGGCGGCGTAAACCTCGGCCGCAGGGGCGAGCCGTTGCGCCCGTCCCCCTACCGCGGCACGCCCGTGTGCGGCGGGAAATGGCGGATCGAGGCGGCGATCGCCCGGATGTCGGCCTCCACGGCCGGATATCTCGGGGCGATCTCGTCGACGACGCCGATCTCGACATCGCTCGGGATCACCCCCGGCCACTCCGTGCTGGCGCCGAGAAACCAGCGCGCGCGGCCGATCAGGCGCGCGGTGTGGAACGTGTTGCCGGGGATCAGGAGCTGCACCCGCTGCCCGGCGCGGATGTCCGGCCCGACCACCACGCGCTCCGCCCGCCCGTCGCCGTGCAGCAAGAAGACCTCGAACGGGTCGCCGAGATAATAGTGGTAGAGCTGGTCGTTGCGGATGCGGTGCAGGTGCACCGGCGCGCCCGGCACCGATAGGAAATACAGCGCCGAGCCGAGCGGCCGCGGGCTCGCGAACGGCGCCGGCAGCGCGCCCTCGCCGAGCCGCAGATCGCTCTGGAAGGTGACGCGGACGAAGCCGCAGGTGGCGTTGGGCGCGAGCCCGAGGAGGCTCACGATCTCGTCGGCGGTCAGCTCGTCCATCGGTGCTCCGGCCGGAAGGGTCTGCGCGCCGGCGGGCGAGGCGAGCGCCGCCGCACCGGCCGCGGCGCCGGCCTTGAGAAGGCTGCGCCGACCCATGGGCGCCGCTGGCTCGGACATCGACTTCTCCCCGATCGCGGCCAGCGGCCGGCCGCCTTCAGACGTTGACCGCCTCCTTGAGAGCCTGGCCGGCCTGGAACTTGGCCGATTTCGACTCCGGGATGCGGATCTGCTCGCCGGTCCTGAGGTTGCGGCCGACGCCCGCGGCCCGCTTGACCACGGCAAAGGTTCCGAACCCGACGAGACGCACCTTGTCGCCGCGCTTCAGCGCGGCGGTGATCGCCGCCAGCGCCGCCTCGACCGCGCTCGCCGCCTGGGCACGCGTCAGGCTGGTCTGCTCGGCGACTTCGCTGACGAGCTCGGACTTGTTCATGCAGGCTCCCCCCTCTTATTGGCCCGCGGGCATCCGCCGCGGCTGGCGGCAGACTTTCGCGAAACATCCGCGAAGGCAAGGCGGAAGGCGTTCCTAGCCGGACCGGGCTCCCGGTCCGCATCACGAGTCCTCATTGCGGGACGGGAAATAGCCGCGCACGAAGGCATGCAACTCCGGCTTGTCGGTGTTCCAGCGCCATACGCCCGTATCGCTGAGGGCGATATCGGTATCGGGATCGAAGCCGAGCGTGGCCAGGCGATGATAGCGCTCGACGTAGCGGCGGTCTTCGAAGCTCCCGTGCCATAGGTGATAAACATCGCCGGCAACGTAGCCGACATTCCCTTTGACCGCGTGATAGAGAGGCTCGGCCCAGGCGCGGAAGTGGCGCGCCCGACGCCAACCCATCTCGAAGCGTTCGACCACGAGATCCGGATAGCCGAAGGCGGCTCGGAAGAGCGACGTGTCGCCGCCGCCGACGATGTTGGCGTCGTAGAAGCCGAAGGTCTCCCAGAGGCTCCGTCGAGCGGCCCATGCCATGCCATGGGCACAGCGGATCTCGTCGCCCCTGCCGCGAAGCGCGGCGTCGATCGGCATCCCCTCGTCGATCAGATAACCGGCAGAGCGGAAGACGAGATCCCCCGGGTCGGCCGTGCCCCCCGGCTGCCAGCCCGGCGGTGTCCAGAAGACATGGCTGAACGGCTGGACGAGCGCGACGCTGTCGAGCATGCGGCTGGTCCGCTCGGCCCAGTCGGGCGCCCCGAAGACCAGGTCGCAATCGATGGCGGCGACCTTCCGGCAGTCCGGCGGCAATGCCCCGAGCGCCACATTGAGGAGGCGCTCCTTCTGCCACATGACGTCGCCGCCACGGAGCTGGACGAGGAGGTCGGCATCGTCCGCGCCGAGCTGGAAATCATCGTCGAAGGCCAGCTCGACGGTCAGCAGCGGCAGATCGAGGCGGCTCGCGAAGGTGCGATAGTTCGCAAGGCGTCGACGATAGCCGGCGGGGTTGAAGTAGGTCGTGATCGCCCAGAGGTCGTCAGGCAAATGGCGGGGGACCGGGCGCATGCAGGTCTCGACGCTGTGACGTTCTCGAATGCGCGGCGAGGACAATTTTAGCAAGGTGCTTCCTTGACCGGGTGTCGCTCGCCCGACACGCACCCCCGGCCGAATGCCCGTACAAGCAGAAAGGGCCCCGCCGGGGCCCTTTCGCAGTCGCTTCGCCGACGCTCAGTGCGCGGTGATGCCGGAAGCCTCGTCCTCCGGCAGCGCGGGCGCCACCGGCTCGAGCTCCTCCTCCCAGTCGACCGGCACCGGCACGCGCACCAGCGCGTGCGGGATCACCTCGTCCATCCGGGCGACCGGGATGATCTCGAGCTTGCCCTTGATGCTCTCGGAGATCTCGTCGAGATCCTTAACGTTCTCGTCCGGGATCAGCACCGTCTTGATGCCGCCGCGCATGGCGGCGAGCAGCTTCTCCTTCAGCCCGCCGATCGGCAGGATGCGGCCGCGCAGGGTGATCTCGCCGGTCATGGCGAGATCGCGCCGCACCGGGATGCCGGTGATCACCGAGACGATCGCCGTCGCCATGGCGACGCCGGCCGAGGGACCGTCCTTGGGCGTCGCGCCCTCCGGCACGTGGACGTGGATGTCGCGCCGATCGAACGTCGGCGGCTTGACGCCGAACACCACCGCGCGGCTGCGCACATAGGAGGCGGCGGCCGAGATCGACTCCTTCATCACGTCGCGCAAGTTTCCGGTGACCGTCATGCGGCCCTTGCCCGGCATCATGAGGCCCTCGATGGTCAGCAGCTCGCCGCCGACCTCTGTCCAGGCGAGCCCGGTGACGACGCCGATCTGGTCCTCGCCCTCGACCTCGCCGTAGCGGAACTTCGGCACGCCGAGATAGGCGCCGACATTGTCGGCGGTGACGGCCACCGCCTTCTTCTTCGGCTTCGCCAGCACGAGCTCCTTCACCGCCTTGCGGATCAGGCTCGCGAGCTCGCGCTCGAGGTTGCGGACGCCCGCCTCGCGCGTATAGCGGCGGATCAGGAACAGGAGCCCGGCATCGTCGATCGACCACTCCTTGGCCTCGAGCCCGTGCTTGCGCAGCTGCCCGGGGATCAGGTGGCGGCGGGCGATCTCGAGCTTCTCGTCCTCGGTGTAGCCGGCGATGCGGATGATCTCCATCCGGTCCATCAGCGCCGGCGGGATGTTCAGCGTGTTGGCCGTGGTGATGAACATCACGTTCGACAGGTCGTAGTCGACCTCGAGGTAGTGGTCGTTGAAGGCCGAGTTCTGCTCCGGATCGAGCACTTCGAGCAGGGCGGAGGCCGGATCGCCACGGAAATCCATGCCCATCTTGTCGATCTCGTCGAGCAGGAAGAGCGGATTGGCCTTCTTGGCCTTGCGCATCGACTGGATGACCTTGCCGGGCAGCGAGCCGATGTAGGTCCGCCGGTGGCCGCGGATCTCGGCCTCGTCGCGCACGCCGCCGAGCGACATGCGCACGAACTCGCGGCCCGTCGCCTTGGCGATCGACTTTCCGAGCGAGGTCTTGCCGACGCCCGGCGGGCCGACGAGGCACAGGATCGGCCCGGCGAGCTTGTTGGCGCGGCTCTGCACGGCGAGGTACTCGACGATTCGGTCCTTGACCTTTTCGAGGCCGTAATGGTCGGCGTCCAGAATCTCCTGCGCGTGCACCAGATCCTTCTTGACCTTGCTCTTGATCCCCCACGGGATCGACAGCAGCCAGTCGAGATAGTTGCGGACGACGGTCGCCTCGGCCGACATCGGGCTCATGTGGCGGAGCTTCTTCAGCTCGTTCTCCGCCTTCTCGCGCGCCTCCTTGGAGAGCTTGGTGCGCTTGATGCGCAGCTCGAGCTCGTTCAGGTCATCGCGGCCCTCGTCGTCGCCGAGCTCCTTCTGGATGGCCTTCATCTGCTCGTTCAGGTAGTACTCGCGCTGCGTCTTCTCCATCTGCCGCTTGACGCGGGTGCGGATGCGCTTCTCCACCTGCAGGACGCTGATCTCGCTCTCCATGAGGGCGAGGATGCGCTCGAGCCGCTCGCCGACGTCGACGAGCTCGAGCAGGCCCTGCTTGTCCGGGATCTTGACCGCGAGGTGCGAGGCGACGGTGTCGCCGAGCTTGGACGGCTCGGCGATTTGCGAGACCGCGCTGACGACCTCGGGCGAGACCTTCTTGTTCAGCTTGACGTAGGATTCGAACTCCGAGACCACCGAGCGGGCGAGCGCCTCGACCTCGATCTGGTCGCGGAACAGGTCGCCGAGCGATTCGGCCTGCGCCTCGAAGAACTCCGGCTTGTCGTGGTAGGCGCGGACGCGGGCGCGGCCGATGCCCTCGACCAGCACCTTCACGGTGCCGTCGGGCAGCTTCAGGAGCTGCAGCACGGAGGCGAGCGTGCCGACCTTGTAGATGGCGTCGGTGGCCGGATCGTCGTCGGCGGCGTTCATCTGCGTCGCGAGCAGGATCGGGCGATCGGTCCGCATCACCTCTTCCAGGGCGCGGATCGACTTCTCGCGGCCGACGAACAGCGGCACGATCATGTGCGGGAAGACGACGATGTCGCGGAGCGGCAGGACCGGGAAGAAGCTGGTGCTGCCGGGATCGGCTGGGTTGCGCGACTTCGTGCTCATCGGAATGCCCTTTCTCCACGCATGCGGAAGCACGCGCTGTTTTCTCGAGCGCCGGCGCGATCAGTACGGGGATGGAACGCCCGGCCGGTCGGCCAGTTCGAGCGGCCGCGGGGAAGCAAGGCCCGGCCGCTCGTTTCGACAAATGAGGTGGCGGCGCGCCGGGGATGTTTCAAGGCTCGACTCCCCGGCCGTGGCCGTCAGGCCGACGCGCCCGCGTCGCTCGCCCGCTCGCTGTAGATGTAGAGCGGTCTCGATTTCCCGTCGACGACGTCGCCGCCGATCATCACCTGCTCGACCCCGTCCAGGCCCGGCAGGTCGAACATAGTGTCGAGCAGGATCGACTCCATGATCGAGCGCAAACCGCGGGCGCCTGTCTTGCGCTCGATGGCCTTGCGCGCGATGGCGCCGAGCGCGTCCTCGTGGAAGGCGAGGTCGATACTCTCCATCTCGAACAGGCGCTGGTACTGCTTGACGAGGGCGTTCTTCGGCTCGGTGAGGATCTTCTTCAGCGCCGGCTCGTCGAGGTCCTCGAGCGTGGCGATCACCGGCAGGCGGCCGACGAATTCGGGGATGAGCCCGAACTTCAAGAGATCCTCGGGCTCCACCTCGCGGAAGATCTCGCCGGCGCGCCGGTCCTCGGGGGCCGACACGTGCGCCGCAAAGCCGATCGAGGTCGACTTGCCGCGCGCCGAGATGATCTTCTCGAGGCCGGCGAAGGCGCCGCCGCAGATGAACAGGATGTTGGTCGTGTCGACCTGCAGGAACTCCTGCTGCGGGTGCTTGCGGCCGCCCTGCGGCGGCACGCTCGCCACCGTGCCTTCCATGATCTTCAGGAGCGCCTGCTGGACGCCCTCGCCCGACACGTCGCGGGTGATCGAGGGATTGTCCGACTTGCGGCTGATCTTGTCGATCTCGTCGATGTAGACGATGCCGCGCTGCGCCCGCTCGACATTGTAGTCGGCCGACTGCAGCAGCTTGAGGATGATGTTCTCGACGTCCTCGCCGACATAGCCGGCCTCGGTCAGCGTCGTCGCGTCGGCCATCGTGAACGGCACGTCGAGGATGCGCGCCAGCGTCTGCGCGAGCAGCGTCTTGCCGCAGCCGGTCGGACCGATCAGGAGGATGTTGGACTTGGCGAGCTCCACGTCGTTGTGCTTGGTGGCGTGATTGAGCCGCTTGTAATGGTTGTGGACGGCGACCGACAGCACCTTCTTGGCGTGGTCCTGGCCGATGACGTAGTCGTCGAGGACCTTGCGAATCTCCTTGGGGGTCGGAATCCCGTCGCGGGACTTCACGAGCGAGGATTTGTTCTCCTCGCGGATGATGTCCATGCACAGCTCGACGCACTCGTCGCAGATGAACACCGTCGGGCCGGCAATCAGCTTGCGGACCTCGTGCTGGCTCTTGCCGCAGAAGGAGCAGTAGAGCGTGTTCTTGGATTCGCCGCCGATCTTGCTCATTACCCACATCCAGTTCTGGACCGGAACGTACGCGGCCGGTCCGCGAGAATCTTAAGGTGCCACCCCGTTTCGGCCGATAGTGCGGCGCGACTCACCCGCTTTTTGGGTCGACGCCGGGTCTTCAAGGTCACTAGGCTAGGGCAGCGCGTATCAACAGATTGTTAACGATAGCGGGACGGAGCCGCTGCTCCGCCCCCGGGGAAAGGCCCGCAGCAAGAATCAGGCCGCCTTCACCGCGCCGATGCCGGTGCCGTCGAGCGGCCGCTTCTCGAACACGCTGTCGATCAGGCCGAACTCCTTGGCCTGCTCGGCGGACATGAAATGGTCGCGGTCGAGCGTCCGCTCGATCGTGTCGTAATCGCGGCCGGTGTGGTGGACGTAGATCTCGTTCAGCCGGCGCTTGAGGCGGATGATGTCCTCGGCGTGCCGCTCGATGTCGCTCGCCTGGCCCTGATAGCCGCCCGAGGGCTGGTGCAGCATGATGCGGGCGTGCGGGGTCGCAAAGCGCATGCCGGGCTCGCCGGCGCAGAGCAGCAGCGAGCCCATCGAGGCCGCCTGGCCGACGCACAGCGTCGACACCGCCGGCCGGATGTAGTGCATCGTGTCGTAGATCGCGAGCCCCGACGTCACCACCCCGCCCGGCGAGTTGATGTACATCGAGATCTCCTTCTTGGGGTTCTCGGCCTCCAGAAAGAGCAGCTGCGCGACCATCAGCGACGCCATGCCGTCCTCGACCGGGCCGGTGAGGAAGATGATGCGCTCCTTCAACAGCCGCGAGTAGATGTCGTAGGCTCGCTCGCCACGGTTGGTCTGCTCGACCACCATGGGCACGAGGTAGTTCATGTAGGTATCGATCGGATCGCGCATCGTATCCTCGTTGCGGCAACGTGCCGTCAGGCGGGCGGCGTCTCGGCCTCCTCGTCCTCGGCGAACAGCTCCTCCCGGCCGACCTTGCGGTCGGACACCTGGGCGAGTTCGAGGATGTAGTCGACCACCTTGTCCTCGAACAGGGGCGCGCGCAGCTCGGCGAGCGCTGCCGGGGTGTTGCGATAGTAGTCCCAAACCTCGCGCTCGCGGCCCGGGAATTGCCGTGTGCGCTCGGCGAGGGCCCGCCCCACCTCTTCGTCCTTGACCTCGATGTTGTTGCGCTCGCCGATTTGCGCAAGGAGCAGGCCGAGCCGTACGCGCCGCTCGGCTATGCGGCGATATTCGGCGCGCGCATCCTCCTCGGTCGTGCCCTCGTCGGCGAAGGTCCGCTTGGAGGCGGACATGTCGGCTTCCACCTGGCGCCAGATGTTGTCGAACTCCTGCTCGACGAGGCTCGGCGGCAGCTCGAAGGCGTAGCGGGCATCGAGCGCGTCGAGCAGCTTGCGCTTCAGCTTGGTGCGCGAGGCGCCGGCGAGGTCTCGCACCATCTGCCCGCGCACCGCTTCCTTCAGCGCCGCGAGGCTGTCGAGACCGACCGTCTTGGCGAACTCGTCGTCGATGGCGAGCTCGCCGGGGCTCTCGATGCCCTTCACGGTGACCGCGAACTCGGCCTCGCGGCCGGCGATGTCGCGGCGCAGGTAGCGCTCGGGGAAGGTCGAGCGGACGGTGCGCTCTTCGCCGACGGTGGCGCCGAGGAGGGCATCCTCGAAGCCCGGGATAAAGGTGTTCGAGCCGAGCACCAGCGTGATCGCCTCGCCCGTGCCGCCCTCGAAGGGGGCGCCGTCGATGGTGCCGGTGAAGTCGATCGTCAGCCGGTCGCCCTTCTCGGCGGCGCCCTCGGTCTTCGGCGCATAGGGCCGGTTCTGCTCGGCGATGCGCCCGATCGCCTCGTCGACCTCGGCGTCCGAGGGCTCGGCGACGAGGCGCTCGAGCTTGACGTCCTTGAGGTCGCCGACCTCGATCTGCGGCAGCACCTCGACCGCCACCGTCATGTTGAGGTCGTGCTGGCCGGTTATGACGCCCTCGACCTCGGCCTTGTCCTCGGGCAGCGTCACCTTCGGCTGCGCCGCGAGCCGCGCCCCGCTCTCGTCGGCGATCTGGCGGTTGGCGTCGGCGATGATCTGCTCGATCACCTCGGCCATCACCGAGCGGCCGTAGACACGCCGCAGATGGTGCAGCGGCACCTTGCCGGGCCGGAAGCCGTTGATCCGGATCTGGTCCTTCAGCGTCGTCAGGCGCTCGACGAGCTTGTCGTCGAGATCCTTGGCGCCGACGCTCACCTGGTATTCGCGCTTCAGGCCTTCGACGCGCGTTTGCGTAACCTGCATCTGTTGTTCTTTCGCGATTCTGGGCGGACTGGCCGGCGCGAGTGGTGCGGGCGGAGGGGCTCGAA
This sequence comes from Pseudomonadota bacterium, assembly GCA_023430145.1. Lineage (GTDB taxonomy): Bacteria > Pseudomonadota > Alphaproteobacteria > Rhizobiales > Methylopilaceae > JAEZCD01. The sequence continues at coordinate 952 of JAEZCD010000161.1, read as the reverse complement.
CCCCCACGACTTTCGTCACTGGAACCTAAATCCAGCGCGTCTACCAGTTCCGCCACGCCCGCTCGCGGCTGCGAGCCGTTCCGGTCGATGCCGGTACCTATCATTCCCGGCTGGTCGGTCAAGGCGAAACGCTGAGGGACAGCAGAGGGACGCCCGTCCGCGGTACGGGTCGGTCTGGCTCCACGCCGCCGGCGACAGGCTCGAAGAGGCTCGGAGAAAGCGCCTCCGCCGTCATTCAGCGACGAAGCAATCCGGCTTTCCGGTCCCGCAAGGGACGCTGGATTGCTTCGCTGCGCTCGCAATGACCGGGGGGCGGAGCCCTGCCGGGAACGCGCCGGGCGTTCGCCGTCGAAGCCACGCTTGCCTCCGGAGCCCGGGTCGGGGAGTGTCGGACGGCACGCCCCCGCCGTCATTGCGAGGAGCGGGAGCGACGAAGCAACGACCGGGGACGGCGAACGAGTTTGCGAGGCAAGCCGATTCCGAACACAGACCGCCGGAGCTTCATCCTCGGCGCTGCCGCGCTCGCGGCGACCGCACGACCCGCCCGGGCACAGCCCGCCGAGCCCGTCCTCCGCGCCGCGTCGGTGGCGCGGCCCGATCTCGGCGCAGCGGCAAGGCTCGACCTCTATGGCGGCGCCCTGCCCGGCCCGCTGCTGCGGCTGCGGCAGGGCGAGCCGGCGGCGTTCACCTTCGAGAACGGCCTCGACCGCCCGACCGGCCTCTGCCTGCAGGGCTTGCGCGCGACGGGTCCGGGCGACGGCGGCTTCGCCGAGCCGGTCCCGCCCGGCGGAGCGCGGCGCTTCGCCTTCACGCCGAAGGACGCGGGCACCTATCTCTACCGCCCGCAGACCGGCCGGGCGACGGCCGCCGACGTCGAGGCCGGCCTCGCCGGCGTCATCGTCGTCGAGCCGGCGACGGGGCCAGCCGTCCGCGAGCACGTGCTGGCGCTGAC